>DATBBH010000093.1:0-25862 GCA_036271075.1 Gaiellaceae bacterium
CAACGATCACCAGGCCGGCTCGAGCGACTCCCCGACCAGCCACATCCTCCCGTCGCTACCCAGCAGCACACCGGTTAGACGGGGTGCCAAGGGGTAGACGCCGGGGTAGACGGCCTCACCCGGGCATCCGCCGACACCAGACCCCAGAACGACGAAGACCCGCCGGTTCCGGCGGGTCTTCGTATGGGCGGTACTGGGCTCGAACCAGTGACCCCCAGCTTGTCGAGCTGGTGCTCTCCCAACTGAGCTAACCGCCCAAAACATGCCTACTTGCAGGCATTGCTATTTTCATGTCGTACAGCGCGCTCCCAATAGTTGGGAAGCGGCCGTAAGAATACAGCGAGACGACTCCAGTCTGAATCATGCCGGTCCCGCGACCCGACGTCTGGAGCCGGTGAGCCGGGTGGGTGCGTTTACGATCGTGCCGTGGACAGCGACCAGCAGCGCCAGGCTAGGCTCGAGAACTGGGCTGCGTTGGCTGCCGGCTGGGAGCGCGCGCGGGAGCAACGGGAGGAGAGCGCGGCGGCAGTGACCGAATGGCTCGTGCGCGAGCTGGCGCCGAGGCCCGGCGACAGGGTGCTCGAGCTGGCGGCGGGCCAGGGCGATGTCGGTTTTGAGGTTGCAGTAGTCCTTGGCGAGAGCGGTCGTCTGATCTCGAGCGACTTCAGCTCGGCGATGGCCGAGATCGCCCGGCGCCGGAGTGTGGAGCTTGGTCTGACGAACGTTGAGCACCGCATCCTGGACGCCGAGCAGATCGAGCTCGCGGACGATTCGGTCGACGGCGTCCTCTGCCGCTGGGGTTACATGCTCATGCCGGATCCGAAGGCGGCCCTCGCCGAGACGAGGCGAGTGCTGCGCCCCGGCGGACGGCTTGCCTTCTCGGTCTGGTCAAGCGCCGCCCGCAACCCTTGGGTCTCGGTCGCCGGTCGCATCCTCGTCGCGCACGGCCGCATGCCGCCTCCGGAGCCGGGCCAACCGGGGATGTTCGTACTCGGCGACGAGGAGTTGCTGCGCCGGCTGGTCGAGAACGCCGGGTTCGCGAATTTGCGGATTGAGGAGGTAGCGGTACAGAGCGATTACCCCAGCGTGGACGAGTACGTGCGCCGGTCGAGCGAGCTGGGCGGCATGTTCTCGAGGGCCTGGGCGGAGGCGCGTGAGGACGAGCAAGAGCAGATGAAGGAAGAGTTTCGCGAGGCGTTTGCACCATTCGCCGTCGACGGCGGCTACGAACTGCCGGGCGTCTCACTCTGCGTCGTCGCGAGCTGAGCCGAAAGATCGCGCGCCAGCGCACCAACGTCAGGCGCAGTAGAGGTCCCAGGCGAGCCTCCCGGTAGCAGCCAAGAATCCCTCCGTTGCGAGGTCGGGTGGGTGTCCGTTCGCGCAGATCACTACCTGGCGTGCGCCGTCCTCGCTCGAGAGGGCGACCGCGATGTAGCCGAGAGAGAACCCGAGGTGGCCCCAAGCGGCTCCACACGAGGAACGCTGCCTGCCCATCAAAGAGGTGATCTCGCCGATCCCGAGGCCGTAGCGGTCGGTTTCCTCCCAATCGGACTCGACCGCGTCGAGCATCTCCCGGCGCAGGCTGTCAGGAAGTAGCTCGCCTCGGAGCTGAGCTCGAAGCATCGTGGCTACCTCGGCGGCGGTCGAGACGATGCCGCCGCCTGCGCGGTGGAACGGGACGTCGATCCGGGTCACGTCGACGAGGCCCGGCCCGCCGGGCAAGATCGGGTTGTCGGGCGGGAGGTAGCCGTGGGCACAGTCGCCCCCCAGAGGACCTTCGACCAGATCGGTCTTCCGGAGACCCAGCGGCCCGAAGACACGTTCATGGAGCGCGTCGCGAAGGTTCATGCCGGTCGTCGCTTCGATCACGAGCCTGAGCGCGATGTAGTTACTTCCGTGGTACGCCCATCCTTCGCCCGCTTGAAACAGGCGCGGCTTTTCCAGCACGAGCCGGAGCTCATCGACCGGACCGAGCTCCCAGCGGTGATCCGGGTCCTGCCGATAACGCTCCCAGAACGACGCGCCGAGATCGAAATCGTCGAGACCGCTCGTGTGGTTCAGGAGCTGGCGGATCGTGACGCCCTCGACGAACGGCGCCGCCTCCTCGTCGAGGTCGAGCAAACCCTCGCTGACGAGCTGAAGGACGAGTGCCCCAACGAAGATCTTTGTCACGCTTCCGATACGAAACCGGTGGTCGACCGTCAACGGCTCGCCCGTCGCGATGTCGGCCACTCCAACCGCTTCCTCCACTCGCCGCTGCGGGCCGGATGCAAACGCGACCGCGCCCGGAACCCCGGATGCGACGATCGCCTCGAGCTGATCCCGAACCGCTGCCACGCCTCAAACACCAGCCTATGCGTCGGAAATGCGTATGAATGCCAATCGAGCAACGGCATCAACCCCGCCCGAGGGATACGCGTTGCAACCGGCGCCCCGATGGCAGGGGTGTGTACCTGCTTCGCATTTCACAACCGGATGACCGGGACCGCCTGACTGCGTTCCTGAGACGCCACCACGTCCGCGTTGCTCAGCGCACGGGCCGGACGCTGGGAGTGACCGTGCCGTCAGCAAAGACGGCGCTGCATGAACGACGAGAGCTCGCCGGGTGCATCGCGACCTGGAACGCGTTGAACCCCTCGAGCCCCGTCGAGTTGACGCCGTCCGCGTAGCAAGAGCGACGGTTCCCTCCTTGGAGTGATCTTGCTTGGGCACTGGCATCCAGGGCACGTTCCAGGGCCTCATCAACGTGCTCTAGTAGAGCGGCTCCCTCCTTCGGGGGTGCGGTAGAGGACGGCGACCGTCGACATCTCATGTCGTAAGGGTGAGCGGGGGCGGATTGGGAGCTGCCGCAGGTTCCCGTCCGATCGCAGACCCTTCGCAACGGCCCCGTTTAGCGGGGCCGTTGCCTTTTCTGGAAGGGGTGCCTGATCCAGACACGACACTTACCGACACTCGCCTGTCATGGATCAGGCATGCTGACTGCTGGTCGCTGAGTTCAGCTCGCAAGGGGGAGGGTCAATGGCCGGGGAAGACAGTCGCGCGACGGCCGACGAAGGGCATCTCGTAGAGGAACAGCGGATAGCTCACGAGGGCGCCTTGGCGCGCTGGGCGGGCCATTGTGCACACCACCCATGGCGTGTCGTCTTCACGTGGCTCGGCATTGTCGTGGTCCTGATTGGACTGAACGTGGCCTTCCACGGGAAGCTGATCAACGACTTCAAGATCCCCGGCTCGGACACGCAGAAGGCGACCGACTTGATCACCGCGAAGTTCGGTGGGGAAAAGGGCGCCGCGTTGCGAGTCGTGCTCGCGACTTCGACCGGCCGGCGACTCGATTCGGCGACCGACGCCTCGGTGGTTCGGCGGATGATCGCTGCGGCGAAGGTGTCGCAGCACGATCTGGCCGAGAACCCGAAGGACCTGCCCGCGATCACGAGTCCACTCTCGGACAAGAGCCAACTCTCCGACACCGGCAGGGTCGCCTTCTTCGATGTGCAGTACGACCGCACAGGTTTCCAGCTGCCGCGCTCCGGCATCGTTGCGGTGGAGGACCAACTTCGTGCGATCGGCAATCCGGCAGGCATACAGGCGGAGTTCACCGGCGAGGCCGAGAGCGCGCCGCCGACGCAGGGCCTCAGCGACTTCATCGGCCTATTCGCTGCCTTCATCATCCTGCTCGTTCTCTTCCGTGCGCTCGTCCCGACGGCAATCCCGCTGCTGTTCGCCATCGTCGCTGTGCTCAGTGCGTTCCTGATCCTCTTCCTCGCGGCGCGGCTGACCCACTTCAACACGGTCACCGAGATCCTGGTACCGATGATCGGGCTTGGCGTCGGCATCGACTACACGCTGCTGATCGTCACCCGGTTCCGACAGCTCTTGCACGACGGCCTGACGCCGCAGGAGGCGGCAGCCGCCGCCGGTGCGACGGCCGGGCGGGCCGTGCTCTTCGCGGGCGTCACCGTCGCGATCTCGATCACCGGGCTCGCGCTGATCGGGCTCGACTTCATCACGAAGCTCGGAATCGGCAGCGCGCTCGGCGTGTTGACCGCGGTACTGCTCGCGAACTCGCTTCTGCCCGCCGTCTTGGCACTGCTCGGCCCGAAAATCGACCGTGGCCGGCTCGGCCTGCCGCCGGTGGACGAGTCCCGCGAAGGGCAGCAGCGAACTCCCGTCGCAGCCTGGGGCCGCTTCGTCTCCCGGAACGCCAAGATCGTCCTCCCCACCGTCATCGTCGTGCTCGTTCTGCTCGCGTCACCCGTGCTCGTTGCGCGCCTCGGCCTCGCTGATGCCGGGACGGCACCCAAGGATCAGACGACACGCAAGGCGTACGACCTCCTGACGAGCGGGTTCGGGCCGGGATTCACCGAGCCGATTCCGGTCGTTATCGACATCCAGTCTGATCACGCTGCACCCACCAAGATCGAGTCAGCGCTCAAGCAGGTGCCCGGACTGAAGAGCGTCAACAAGCCGATCTACAACAAGAAGAATGCGAACCTCGCGTCGGTGGCGATCCTGAACACCTACGGCAGATATGCGCCACAGGACCCGAAGACGGACGACCTCGTCGCCTTGCTCCGGCATACCGTGATCCCGCGCACGCTCGCAGGATCGAGTGCGCATGCGTACGTCTCTGGGACCAACGCGGCGTTCACCGACATCGGGCATCAGATCTTCTCGCGCGTGCCGGTGTTTCTCTTCTACATCATCGGCATCACCTTCCTGGTGCTGGCGATGGCGTTCCGCTCTGCGGTGATCGCGTTCAAGGCCGCGCTCACGACGCTGATGTCCGCGCTCGTCGGCTTCGGCGTGCTCACGTTCGTCGTCCAGAAAGGGCACGGCCTCAGCCTGATCGGGCTCGACCGCACCGGCCCGATCGAAAGCTTCGTCCCACCGATTGCCTTCGCGATCCTCTTCGGGCTCTCGATGGACTACGAGGTGTTCCTGATGAGTCGGATCCGGGAGGAGCACGTGCGCGGGGCCGACACGGTGACGGCGGTCAAGAACGGGATCTCGGGGGTCGGGCGCGTCATCGTCGCCGCTGCACTGATCATGTCCTCGGTCTTCTTCTCATTCCTGCTCTCGCCCGACCGGGTCTCGAAGGAGTTCGGATTGCTGCTCGGTGTCGCGATCCTCACCGACGCGCTCCTGATGCGCATGACACTCGTGCCCGCGCTCCTGACGCTCCTGCGCGACCGGACCTGGTGGATTCCTCGCTGGCTCGACCGCGCACTGCCCGACATCACGATCGAGCCGCCGGGCGAGCGACCACCGACACTGGCACGACCCAGGCGGGACGAGCCCGCCCACGCTCCGGTCGACTGAGCTCATTCGTCACGAAACTGCGCCGATTGTGCACCGTTAGCGAACGGACACTTTCGCCCGCGCGACGGGGCGGCTACCAAGGAGGGACACACCTCGCCCTCGACCGAACGGAGCCGCCCTATGCACAGATCGTTCCACCTGACCCTCCTCCTCGCGGCAGCGCTCGCGCTCCTCGCCGTGCCGATCGCGACCGGCGCGTCACCCGACCTTGTCGTCAGCCAGGTGTACGCGGGCGGCGGGAACACCGGCGCCACCTATTCGAACGACTTCGTCGAGCTCTTCAACCGCGGCAGTGCGTCCGTCGACCTCTCCGGCTGGTCGGTGCAGTACGCGACAGCCACGGGCACGAGCTGGCAGCCGACCGCGCTGGCGGGCTCACTCGCCCCCGGGCACCACTACCTCGTCGCGCTCGCGTCGGGGGGCGCGAACGGCGCGGCGCTGCCGCCGGCGGACGCGACGGGCACGTCGAACCTCGCCGCCTCGGGCGGCAAGGTGGCGCTCGTGCACGACACTGCAGCACTCACCTGCGGGGCAACCGCAGGCAGCTGCAGCGCAGTGGCGGTCGTGCGTGACCTCGTCGGGTGGGGATCGGCCACCGACTATGAAGGCACCGCCGCACCGGTGCTCTCGAGCACGACAGCGGCGATTCGTGGGTCGGCCGGTTGCGATGACACCGACGCCAACGACGCGAACTTCACGATCGACACGCCGTCTCCGCGCACGAGCTCCTCGGCGACGACGACCTGCGCCGGCACGCCGCCTCCTGCAGGCTCGGCCTCGGGTGCAGCGCACGTCGACCTCGACCTGCAGTCGTCGCTCTCGATCGCGCTCGAGAAGTCGACGCTGAGCTTCGGCAGCGTCTCCCCCGGCGACTCGCCCTCCGCGCTCACGGACCGAATCACCGTCACCAGCACGAACGCCGCCGGCTACACGCTCAGTGCGCACCGGAGCGCATTCACCCCGTCGGATCTCCCGCTCGGGCTGTCCGCAACGGCGCCCACAGGTGGGCAGATCGGACCGTCCCTCGCAAGCGGTGCGCGCGCCGCAGTGCCGATCGCGCCGGCACCCGATCTGCTCGTCGGCACGACAGCCGCGCCGAGCGCGCTCTCCGGAGACGGCTGGCCGACAAGCCTCGCTTTCACTGCGCCTCTCCCGACGATCGCCGCCGGACACTACTCCGCCACCGTCACCTTCACGGTAATCGCGCGGTGAGCGGAGCTTCCTTGATCGTGGCGGCGGCGGTTTCGCTCGCTCTCGGAGCGGGCGCGCCGGCGCCGCCGCGACCGGCGCTCACTGCCTCACCGGGCCGCGTCGTCCTGGACGGCGCGGCGAAAGCCGAGGTGCGGGTTGCGGCGCCGCGGGGGTTCGAGCTGGTCGACGTCGCGCTCGCCCCGTACGCGCTCGACCTGCGGGGGCGCCCTCGCCTGGGAGGCGCCACCCGCGCGCCGCGCTGGGTCTCGGCCCGCCCGGCGCAGCTGAAGGTGGGACCGAACGGCGCCGTCGTGACGCTTGCCGCCGCGCCTCCTCGCGGGGCGGTCCCGGGGGACCGGCCGTTCGCCCTCGTTCTGACGACTCATCGACGGCGCAGCGACGGCATCGGGCTGCGGCTGCGCATTGGCGTGCTCGTGATCGCGCACGTTCCGGGGAGAGCCGTACGCCGGCTGGTGATTGGGCCGCTGCACCTCCGACGCGCCGGCCGCGCGCGCATTCTGGAGCTCGCGATCCGGAACGCCGGCAACGTCACAGAGCGGCTCGCGCCCGGTCGGCTCGTACTGACGGTGCTCCGGCGAGGACGCGTCGTCGCCCGGCTGCGCCCGCCGAGCCGACAGCTTCTACCGCACAGCCGCGCGCTCGTCGCCGCTCGGTTCCTCGGGCCGCTCCGCGGGCGGGCAACGGTTCGAGTGACGCTGGGCTCCTTCGCTCACCTCTACCCTCTTCGTCTGTGACCCGACTGACCGATCTCACCGAAGTTGACCTGGCGCGCGCCCTGCGCACGCAGTTTCGAATCGACGCGACGTCAATCGTGCCGACCGAGACCGGTCAGGACGTGCACGCGCGGCGGTACCGCGTCGACTCGAGCTACTTCGTCAAGGTGCGCCCGGCAAGCGACGCGCGCGAGGGCGCCGCGTCGCTTTCGCGCTACCTCCACGACCACGGCGTTCCGCACGTCGTTGCTCCGTTGCGATCGAGCACGGGGTCACTCACGGTGCAAGAGGGCGAGCACTCGTTGACGGTCTATCCGCTGATCGACGGAGTGACCGGAATGGAAGTGGGCCTCACCGAGCGGCAGTGGCGCGCGTTCGGCTCCTTTCTGAAGGGCCTGCATGCCACTACGCTGCCGGCCGAACTGGCCGAGCGCGTTGCGTTCGAGACATATCGCCCTGCGGAGCTCGACCTATTGCCGCGCATCGATGTCGCCGTCTCGGCGCGAGACGCAGACGAGATGGTCACGTTCTGGAGCTCACACCGCGATGAGATCTTCGCGCTCGCCACGCGCACGGAAGAGCTCGGCCAGGCGCTCAAGGAACGTGCTTTGCCGCTCGTCCTCTGCCATGCCGACCTGCACACGAACAACGTCATCATCGACCGCGACGGCGAGCTCTGGGTGATCGACTGGGACGAGCCGGCTCACGCGCCGAAGGAGCGCGACCTGATGTTCGTCGTCGGCGGGATCCACACGAGCTTCGTCCAGCCAAGAGAGACCGCCTGGTTCCTCGAAGGCTACGGCGGCTCTATCACCGACCCGCTCGCGCTCGCCTACTACCGCCACGCCTGGGCGGTGCAGGACATCGGCGGCTACGGCAAGCAGGTCTTCCTCGACTCGAGGCTCGACGAGCGATATCCGGAGGCGCGCTGGAGGCTCGAGAGCCTGTTCGGACCGGGCTCGATCGTCGAGATCGCCCGCGACTCGGTTCAGCAGGTCTAGAAGATCTCGGCGCACCAGGGCAATACGCCTGTCCGGAACAGCGCATCGCCGCGCGCTGCCGCCCCAAGTGTGAGCTCCTCCGCCCGAGAGGCGCGCACGAGGTCGCCGAAGCCGAAGCCGCCGAGGTAGACAGTGCCGAGGCCCGTGATGTCGAGGCTCAGATCGGCGGCCGCCTCGGTGCGTTCCGTGCCGGCGGCGCTGACGCGCCAGCGCCCTGCGTTCTCCGGGAGCAGCTCGTCGGTCAGCTCGAGGACGATTTCGCCCTCACCGGTGTAGGTCCGGGCGGAGAGTGCGCCGCCGACGTCGATCAGCCGCACCCAGACACCGTCATTGAGTGTGAACTGCATGCGACGCGGCTCCGCAAGCAAGAGAAAGAGTGGATGGTCGAGTGGCAGCAAGTTGGCCTCGAACTCCGACGTCCAGTCGAAGTCGAAGAGCCAGCGCCAGAGCTCGCGCGTCGCCCCCGGTGTCGGCGTGACGACCTCGACGATCGTGACAACGCCTTTGCTGAACCCGTGCTGCCAGTCCTGCTTCACGCGATAGAGCGCATAGCCGGCCGGCTCGCCGTCGAGCTCGAGCAAGGCACGGTTCAGCGGCCCGCCCTGCCGGCGAGCGGGATCGTCGAAGAGCTTGCGCGTCTCCCACCATTCCTTGCTGCGCGAGAACATTCCCGGTCGCTGCGGCCGCAACTCCTCGTAGAGCGCCGGGAAGCTGCGCGCAGCTTCTTCCAGATCGACGAGGCGCACGGTGCCTTGCTGCTCGAACGGCTGAGCAAAGTTCGACCGCTCTCGCGCGAGCTTCATCGAGCCAATCTGGGACGCGAGGCCGTAGCCAAACCGACCGTAGATTGCTGATTCCGACGCCCACAGGTACGCGACGAAGTCGCCGCGCCTGCGACAGTCGTCGAGCTGCGCGTTCATCATCGACGTGAGGACGCCGCGCCTGCGAAACGTGGGCAGTACGCCGACGACGGTGACGCCCGCGGCAGGCACTTCTCCGCCGCCCGGCACCGACATCCGATAGGTGAAGGCGCCTGCGCCGCCCACGATCCTGTCGCCGTCGAACGCCGCATGCACCCGGCCGAGGTCGATCCACTGCGCGAAGTGCTCGGCATCCTCAGCCGAGCTCTCATGGCCGAAGTAATGGCTGATCACGTTGAGCGCCCCACGCAGCTCCTCGACCGAAGCGCAGGGCCGAACCGCGATATTCATTTCTCTACCCTAACCGCTCGAGGGGTGCGTACTCCAGCATCAGCCGGCGCTCGCTCCCGTCTTCGAAGCGAACGGTGACGACGCCGCCCGCTTCGATCTGCGTGACGATCCCGGTGCCGAGCGACGCGTGACGCACGGTGTTCCCGGTCGAGAGCTCGGGCAGGTCCTCGCGAGGCTTGAACTCGCGCTGCACGCTCTGGCGCCCGTAGTCCGACCACGACGCCGGACGGAGCCGCTCGCGCTCGACGCCGGCCTGCGGCAACTCGTCCAGGAAGCGCGACGGCAGGTTCGCCTCGCTGCGCCCGAACAGGTTGCGGCGCATCGCGTGTGTCAACACAAGCCGTTCCTGTGCACGCGTCATGCCGACGTAACAGAGGCGCCGCTCTTCCTCGAGCGAGTTCTCCTCGATCGAGCGCGCGTGCGGAAAGATGCCCTCCTCCATGCCGATCATGAACACCGCGCGAAACTCGAGCCCCTTCGCGTTGTGCAGCGTCATCAGCGTCACCTGCCCGCCGTCGTCGTCGTTGCGCAGCGCGTCCTGATCCGAGTAGAGCGAGATCTCCTGCAGGAAGCCGCTGAGCGACGGCTCCTCCGCAGCGGCGTCATATTCGCGAGCGACGCCGATGAGCTCCTCGAGGTTCTCGATGCGGCCGCTCGCCTCGATCGTCCGCTCCGCTTCGAGTGCTTCGAGGTAACCGGTGCGGTCGAGCACCGCCTCGACGATCGTCGCCACGCTCGCGTCGCTCGCGGTCGCCATCAGCGACTCCATCACGGTGCGGAACTGGGTCACGGCTTTTCCCGACGCCGCGGCGACCCCGGCTTCCTCGACATGGGCCAGCGCCTCCCACAGCGACCTGCCGAGCCCGTCGGCGAACGTCACCAAACGTGCGATCGACGTGTCGCCGATCCCGCGACGCGGCCGGTTCGCGATCCGCATCAGCGAGACGGCATCGAACGGGTTGTCGATCACCTGCAGGTAGGCGATCGCGTCCTTGATCTCCGCTCGCTCGTAGAAGCGCGGGCCGCCGATCACCTGGTAGGCGATGCCCTGCCGCACGAGCACGTCTTCCAGCACGCGGCTCTGCGCGTTCGTCCGGTAAACGACTGCGATCTCGCGCGCGCTATATCCCTCCTCGATGCGCGCTGCGATCTCGACGGCGACAAACCGCGCCTCCGAGTGCTCGTCCTCCGTCTCGACGACTCGCACCAGCTCGCCCTCGCCGAGATCGGACCAGAGATTCTTCTCCTTGCGCTCGCGGTTGTGCGAGATGACGTAGTTCGCCGCCTGCAGGATCGAGTTCGTCGACCGGTAGTTCTGCTCGAGCGGGATCACCTTCGTGTTCGGAAAGTCTTGTTCGAACTCCATGATGTTGCGGATGTCGGCGCCGCGGAACCCATAGATCGACTGGTCCGGGTCCCCAACCGCCATCAGATTCTGATGGTCCGAGGCGAGCAGCTGCAGCAGGACGTATTGCGCGTGGTTGGTGTCCTGGTACTCGTCGACGAGCACATACCGGAATGCCTTCGACCATTTGGCCCGCGCTTCCGGGAAGCGCTGCAGGACATCGACGGTGAGCATGAGCATGTCGTCGAAGTCGACGGCGTTCGACGCGAAGAGGCGACGTTGGTACAGGTTGTAGACGTCAGCGACCGTCTGGTCGTAGAAACTCGCGACGCGCGAGGCATACTCGTCCGGTCCGACCAGCTGGTTCTTCGCGTTCGAGATCTGCGAGTGGATTCCGCGCGGCACGAACCGCTTCGGGTCACGTTCGAGCTCTTCGAGGCAGGCCTTGACGAGGCGCACCTGGTCGGCCTGGTCGTAAATCGTGAAGTTCGACCGGTACCCCAGCCGTTCCGCTTCGCTGCGCAGCATGCGGCCGCACGCGGAGTGGAAGGTCATGATCCAGATTGCCCGCGCGATTGGGCCGAGTGTGCGCTCGACCCGCTCCTTCATCTCGCCGGCGGCCTTGTTCGTGAAGGTGATCGCGAGCACTTCGTTCGGCTTCACACCGCAGGCCGTCAGGAGATGCGCGACGCGGTAGGTGAGGACACGCGTCTTTCCTGAGCCGGCACCCGCGATCACGAGCAGGGGCCCTTCCGTGGTCAGCACGGCCTCCCGCTGGGCGGGGTTCAGGTCGGCGAGATAGGTCTCCGGCTGCGTGCTGGCCACTCTCCGACCGAGAGTAGCGATCAGGTGAGCCGGTCGAGCTCACTCTCCAGCCAGGCCCTGGCCGCCTCCAGCTGGTCCGGATCGGACGACTTGAGCACGACCTCGACCTCCGGCCCCGACGGCGGAAAGCTTGGGTACGAGCCGACGAGCACCTCCGGCCAGCGGCTCGTCGCCTCCGCGAGCGCCGGCGAGATCAGCGACTCCCGCGTGAGGTAGCGCCGCCGCCAGGAGCGAATCGGACGCTCGGCGCGCAGGTCGTCGGCATAGCGGTCGAACATCGCCTTCATCTCGCCCGGCAGGCCGGGCAACACCCAGGTGTTGTCGAGATGAAAGCCGGGCGCGCCGCCGAGCGGGTTCTCGAGCGCCTGCGCGCCACGCGGCAGCGCGGCCCAGCGCGTGACGTAGTCGGGGTCGCCCGTGAAGCGCGCCCGCAGGTCGGCTGCGACCTCAGGAACGATCTCCTGCGGTACCTCGAACGCCGCGGCCATCGCCTCGCGCGTGATGTCGTCAGGGGTCCCGCCCAGGCCGCCGGTCACAATCAGATGGTCGACGCCCGGGCGCTCCCGGCGAACGAAGTCGACGATCCGGTCGAGCTCGTCGGGCACCGCGGCGCTCAGGACGACCTTCACCCCGAGCTCTTCCAACCGGCGCGAGAGCCAGGAGGCATTGGTGTTCTCCGTGTCGCCCGACACGATCTCGTTTCCGATCGTCAGGATGGCGGCGAGCACATGACGAGTATCCGCGAGATCGACATCGAACGTGACGCTTCCGACCTGGTCGGGCTCGATCGCGAGTGTTCGCCGACCACCGTGGTCAGCGTCGCGTCGTTCGTCCATCGCCTGGGCACCGTTCCTGAGCGATCGCGAGCTCGAGCGTGGGTGGCAGAAGTCGATGGACGCGTAGTCGGACGCGCCTACAGCTTCCTGAGCCTGTTTGCGACCGCTTCGCGGATCGCGGCCTTGAATGTGGCCGTGCGTGAGCGACAACGCAGGCAGGGGATCGGCTCAGCGCTCTTCGAGATCGCGCTCAGGCACGCCCACGCGCTCCGCGCCGAGCAGCTGGTCTCGAACTTCCACGAGAACGCCGCGGGCGTCGCCTTCGCGCAGCGGCGAGGCTTCGTGCAGGTTCGCGCAGAAACCGAGGCCTGCCTCGATCCGCGCCGTGTCACCGCGCAACCGGCAGCCGGCGTCGACCTCCGGGCGATTGACGCCGTCGACCCGAGACTGGCGTACGAGGTCGACATGGAAGCGACCGAGGACATGCCCTCGACCGAGCCGTTCGAAGGCATGGCCTACGAGGAATGGGAGGACCACGTCCTTCGTCATCCCCTGTTTGCACCCTCAGGTAGCTTCCTCGCGCTGGTCGAGGGCGAACCGGCTGCGGTCTCGCTCCTGACCGCAGATTCGGAGAGCGGGCGCGCGACGAGCATGTTCACCGGAACACGTCGCGCCTACCGTGGTCGCGGGCTCGCACTGGCGGTCAAGCTCGCGTCGACCCACTGGTGCGCGACGAACGGCATCACGAAGATGTTCACCTACAACGACGCGACCAATGCACCCATGCTCGCAGTCAACCGCCGGCTCGGCTACGAGCCGCTGGGCCGGCGTGTCGAGTACCTCAGAGATCTAGCCGGCTAGGCATCGACTCCGCGAGACATCAAGGCCCTAAGGGAAACGGCTTCCGCGCGAGCCCGGCCAGAACCTGCGAGGTGACCCAGACCGGTGTCGTCACGTACTTGACGGAATAGCGATAGCTCCCATCGGGGCGCTTCAGCTGCGCGAGATAGGTGAACGCGCGGCGCGGCGGCTTCTGTCCCGCCGCAACAAGACCCTGGATCGCCCAGGCAGTGGACTGGGCGTCCGACCCACGGCCGTGGGTGAGCTCGAAGCCGCCGTCCGGGCGCTGGAACGTGCGCAGGAAGCGGGCTGCGCGCGCCACCGGCGCGCCGCGGACCATCGCAACGCGCAGCGCCTCGAGCGCTGCCGCTGTGTCGTTCGAGTCGGGCTGCCCGCGCCTGAACCAGGCAAAGCCTCCCGCCTTCGTCTGCTGAGCGAGAATGAACCTGGTCGTCGCGGGCGTCGAGTGCCCGAGCGCCAGCACGCCCCAGTAGGTCGAGTTGAGCGTTTCACCGATCTGCCCGTTCGGGCGAACACGCAGTCGAGCGAGCAGCGACTCGTTGCGCTCGCCGAGGGCTTGCTCGGCCAGCGCCACGATCGCGATGTCGTTCGAGGTGCGCAACGACGTCTCTTGCGACTGGAGATACGCGAGCGATCCTGGTGAGTCGGCGCCGGCCGCGCGCAATCCCAGCACCGCCCAGGACGTGAGCAGTGCATCTGAGGAACCGCCCGGCTCGGCATAGGCGCCGCCGACCGAATGCGCCTGTACGAACGAAGCCGGCGACACCGCAAGCACGGCCGCGGCGACGAGCGGCGCTAGGCCCATACGACCACCGATCGGAGGCGAGAGCCGTACCGATCGAGCATCCGACGGAGCTCGGGCCCGGCGGCCAGGGCGATCACGACATTCCCAGCGGCGTGCGACGCGTCGAACCAGAGGCCACGGCCGACGACCGCGACCAGCGACGGCAGCGTGTGCGGAGCGAACCCGTACCAGAGCCACACATCCATGGTCATGCTGAACGCGAAACCGAGGAGGGCACTCACGACGGCCAGCGCCCAGCGGCTGCGCAGGGCCGGCCCAAGCAGCGCACCGACCGCACCACAGGCGCCCCAGCCGAGCATCTGCTGGGGGGTCCAGATCCCCTGCCCGAGGAAGAGGTTCGACACGAAGGCGGCCAGCGCGCCGGTCGCGACACCCGCCCGCAGCCCGAGCGACGCCCCGGCGACAATCGCGATCACCGTCACGGGCTGCACGCCCGGCACGGCCGCGAACAACACCCGACCCGCGGCCGCGGCTGCCGCGAGCGTTGCCACCACCGCGAGCTCGCGCGTCGAGTCGGTTCCCGACTCGAACCAGGCAACACCGGCAACCACGAGTGCGATCGCGCCGAGCGCGGTCGCAAGCGCGCCGTCATTCACGACGAGCGCTGCAAGCAGAAGCACGAATGAGATGGCGAACAACCTACGCACGGACACCCTCCCGCACGTCGAGCTCGACTACCCGGTCGGCGACCTCGGCCGCCCACGGCAGATCGTGAGTGACGACGAGGGTCCCGCGCGCTGCCGACTCGGCGCGCAGGAGCCGCGCCAGCTCGACCTTGCGCTCCGGATCGACCCCGCGCGTCGGCTCGTCGAGCACGAGGAAGTCGGGATCCGTGGCAAGCACAGCGGCGAGCGACAGCCGCTCGCGCTCTCCGGCAGACAGGTCGCGCGGATGCCGCTCGGCGAGCTCAGCGAGCCCCAGCTTGGTCAGCGCGGCCCGCGCGCGGTCTTCGTCGGCACCCAGTGCAGCTTCGTCGACCACCCGCTCCGTGACGAGGTGGCGGCCCGGGTCCTGTGTGAGATACGCAGCATGTTGGCGCGTCGCCTCGCCGGCGTCAGGCTCGAGCAGGCCCGCCGCAATCTGCGCCAGGGTCGTCTTGCCGACACCATTCGGGCCGACGAGCGCCACGATCTCGCCACGCCGCACCTCGATCGACGCATTTTCGAGCACGACGCGCTCGCCGTACGAAAAGCGAACACCACTGACCCGCGCGACGACATCGGGGGCGTGTGGAAGATAGAGCGGGCGGTGCTCGCCGAGCCACTCCAACGCCTGCTCGCGCGGCGCGTCGAGCACGATCCGGCCGCCGTCCATGAACAACACGCGATCGCAGTGAGCGAGCGGTCGCGCCGGCCGCTGCTCCGAGACGAGCACGGCACAGGGCAGGTGCTCGATCAGGTCGAAGAACAACTCAGCGGCTTCCGGGTCGAGCTGAGAGGTGGGCTCGTCGAGGAGCAAGAAGCGAGGATGCAGCGCGAGCGCCGACGCGAGCGACACGCGCTGCAGCTCGCCACCCGAAAGCTCCGCAGTCAGCCGGTTCGCAAGCTGCTCGGCGCCCACGAGCGCGAGCGCCGCGTCGACGCGTGGCCAGATCTCCTCCGAGGAAACGCCGGTGTTCTCGAGGCCGAAGGCGACCTCGTTCAAGACCTGGGCCATCACGATCTGGTCCTCCGGGTCCTGGAAGACCGATGCGACGGTGCCGGCGAGCTGTGCGGGGCGCGTCTCGCGCGTGTCGAGCCCGCCGACGATCACGCTGCCTGAGAAGACGCCACCGTGGAACTGCGGGACGAGCCCTGCGAGCGCGCGCAGAAGCGTCGACTTCCCCGAGCCCGACGGGCCGAGCAGCGCAATGTGCTCGCCTTCGCCGATCTGCAGGGTGACGTCGTCAAGCACCGGCGCGCCGCCGGTATACGAAAAGCCGAGGCTCTCGACGACGGCTACAGCCACATTGCCCCCACGGCGACGATGACGACCGATGCAACGAGCGCGAGCCGGTCGAGCCAGTTCCAGGGCGGGCGCGGAGCACGCGTGCGCTCGGCCCGGCCGTAGCCGCGAGCCTCCATCGCCTCCGCGAGATTCAGTCCGCGCTCGAGCGAACCGGCAAGCAGCGGCGAGAGTTGGCGCATCGCGCTGAGCTCGACTCCGCGACCGCGGAGCGCGAGCCGCAGATCTCGTGCGTCGCGTTCGAGCAGCGGAACGAGGCGCGTCGCCAGTGCGACCGCAACCGTCGAGCGCCGAGCCCAACCGGCCGACGCGAGCAGACGATCGTGGTCGAGGAGCAGCGCGTAGACCGCGAAGGCGAGCCCGACCGCGACGAGCCGCAACGCTTGGAAGAGCCCATTCCAGATCTCTTCTGTCGTTACGTCGAGCCTGCCGAGGACGGGGATCGTCGGCCCGGTCCAGAGCGGGTGCGACCCGATCACCTCCACAAACGGCGTGAGCAGGAACACCGTGAGCCCGGTCATGAGCGTGCCGACCAGATACGGCCAGCGCCGGCGCGCCGGCGCGCGCAGTGCAACGACGAACAGCACCGCCGCGATCAGGGCAACCGACCACATCTGCGTGGCAAGTAACGCCGCAACGGCGAGCGCGGCCAGGAGGGCGGCTGCGGGCGCAGGGCTAATAACGGAACCTCAAAGCGTGGGGGTCGCGGGCGAGCCGCTCGGCAACCGCCGTGCCCAGCTCGAGCAGCACGCCGTTCTGGAACCGCTTGATGCGCGCTGTCTGGGGCGGCAGCTTGCCGCCGATCACGATGAAGTTGCGAGGCGTCGCCTTCGCGTTCACCACGCCGTGCACCTGCGTGGCGATCCGCGCTGCGAGCTTGCGGTCGGCTCCGATCACGCTGGTCTTCCCGGGAAAGCCGCGGACGAACGGCTCGGGGTAGGCGCCAAGCACGACCGGCACGCTCATTGCCGACCCGCTCCAGCGGCGGTAGTCCCACCAGAGCACGTCGCCGGGATGCATCGTCACCTCGGTAGCGCTTCGGTCGCCTTCGACGCCGTTGACGAAGAAGAACCAGTCGCGCTGGTCGCTCAGCGACCCCGAGACGCCGTCGATCGATTGCAGGAACCGGCCGCCGTAGCGCGTCGTCACCTTCAGCTTCCGCTCGACAACCTGGATGCCGTTGAGCCCCGCCGGCACAGACCCCGCGTAGAGCACGTGCGCACCGCGATCGCGGGTCACCCACAACGTCGCCGTGCCGTGCTCTCGCCCGCCCCCGCCGCAACCGGCGAGGACGAGCGCGAGAACGAGGATGAGCGTGGCTCTCACTTCACCGCGTTCGAACGGACGGCGCCGGTCGCCGTCGCGCGTACAAGCAGCCCCGGGTGCGGCCCGGGACACAATGCCGTCGACGTGGACCCGTTCACGGTCTTCTTCGAGCCGACGTGCCACGTCAAGGCGCTGACCGTCGTCGCCTTGCCGTTGTCGTCAAACGCCGTCGCCGTGTAGCACCCCTTCGTCGAGGCCTTCACGTCGAGGGTCGGCGGGCCTCCGGTTGGCCCGAAGGTCGCGTAGTACCAGAGCACGTGATCGCCGTCCTTCAGCTGCACCTGATCGGCGCCAACCGGCGGTGAGACGTTGTTCACCTTGAACACCCAGCCGCTGTCGGCCGTGCCCCCGTAGAGACCGACCTGGTCGACGTAGTTGCCGAAGCTCGACTGCGTGACGTGGTAGTAGAGCTCGCCTGCGAGCGACGCCTGCTGGATTGCGTCGAGTGCATTCGACGCCGTGACGGTGGCTTCGGTCGGCGCGAAGAGCGTGCGCGTCTTGCCTTCGACACGAACGTGAACGGTCGCCGCGAGAGCGGTCACCGGCAGGACCAACGAGAGGGCGATCAGAACGAGTAGCCGTTTGGCCACGATTCCTCCTTCCGCGAGGGGATCGGTATGGAGGGCGACCGGCAGGTCTTCTGACTCGGGGCTCCCCCTCCGCCGCCTTCCCAAGCTCGCGCTCAGTGGCGTCGTGGCGGAGGGCTACTCCCCTTACAGCGGCGGGACCGTCCCGGACTTGCACCGGGTTCCCTCACCGTTCGCCCGTTTCGCCCGCGAATATAGCCGTCAACGTCCCTGAGTGGCTCTAAGCTATGGACATGGAGCACGGCGAGGTCACAGACCGCCAGCTCGAGGCGCTGCTCGGGCGGCTCGACCGGGTTGTCGAGGAGCTCGCCCGCTTCAACTCGCGCGAGGAGCGGCGTGAGGAGCTGACAGTGATCGCGCACGAGTTGCGGAACCTGAACGAGTCGCTGCAGGCGATCACCTACGCCGCGCTCGGAACGCAGGGGCCGCAGGTACGCCGCCGCCGCGCGGGCTAGGTCGAACCCTCAGGGCAGGTGGTACAGGTCGAGCACGCCGGTCGTGGCGTGGTCGTTCGCGTTGCCCTCGGGCATCGCGACCCGGCCGTCGGCGACGATCGGGCTCTGCCAGTGGACGCTGCCGGACGGCAGGTTCGCCACCTCCTTCCCGCTCGTCGGCACGTAGACGTGCACCGAGCCGCTGCTGGCGACATAGAGGAGGTTGCCGGCGATGACCGGCGAGGTCCCCCCGTTCCCGTTCGACCACACCGAATGCAGCCGGCCGCCTTGCAAGAGCCACGCCGCGGTGCCGCCGTCGGTGGCGAGGAACACCCACTTGCCCTTCCAGGTCGCCGGCGCGCTGAAGAGCCCCGAGCCGCCTGGGGTCGGCACGGTCTGTAGCTCCCCGCCGGTCCGCGAGTCCACACCCGGTAGCCGGTGCAGCTGGAGCAAGCGCAGCTTTGCATCCTTGCCGCCCTGCACGGCGTAGCCGCCGGCAAGCAGCGCCGGGCTCGTCGAGCCCAGGTCGGTGTCGGAGACGTTCAGCTGCGCCTGGTCGGTGGGCGTCCAGTGCCGGAGCATCCGCGAGGCATCCGGCGAGAGGACGATCACGCTGTCGCCCCAGTCGGTGCTGCCGTTCCAGGGGCCGTTGCCGGTCGCCACCACCAGGTCGCCGTTGGCGGGATCGACGGCGGCGCCGTTGCGCGACCAGATCGCCGAATCGCTCGACGCGCACGTCCTGGGGACGATCAGCGCGTGCCGATCGCTGCAGAGCGAGTTCCAGACGTGCGCGATCCGCCCGGTCCGCTCCGACATCGTCACCACGTGTCCCTGGTAGGGCGGCGCATCGCCGATGTAGCCGCCGGTCGTGGCGATCACGAGACCCCGCGACACGTTCAGTGACGAGGTGATCTTCTCGTGGGTCGGGTCGCGGGTGATCGTGGTCGTCCACAGCACCTTGCCGTCGCTGAGGCGCAGCTTGCGAATCCGCCCGTCCGAAGCCGCGGCGTAGACCGCCGAGCGGTCGGTCGCAGCGACGGGTGTTGCATTCGTGATTTGCGCCGATCCCGCGAGGCGTGAGTACGCGGGCGGCGTGAAACGCCAGACCACATTGCCCGAGTTCGCGTTCAGCGCCTCGGTCCGTCCGTACGTCGTGGTGACGACGAACACCCCGCGGACATAGATCGGCGACGAGTCGACGGTTCCGTCGAGACGAACCTGGCGACGGACCAGCTGCGAGGCGTTCTGCGCGGTAATGCGCGTGTCGGGCGACACGTTGTGCCGCGCGGCGTCGTAGCCGAAGCGGCCCCAGTCGGTGTTCGGCGCGGCCGAGCTCGCGACCGTCGGCACCGCGACCGCAAGCGCAGCCGCCAGAACGAGCAACCACCTCAATGTGCTGCGAGGTCCTGTGTCTTGACCCAGGGGCCGGGCGGAGTGAGTAGCGACTCGGCCTGCAGATATGCGAGCCCGGCGAGCGGAAGATCGCCCCACCGCTCGAAGCAGAAGTAGCGACGACGCCAGTGTGGGAAGAACTTGCGGTTGAAGCTGTGCAGGCGCTCGAGCTGGAACAGGCGATCGCCCTTCAGCAGCACCCAGCGCACGGCGCGGGTTGGTGCGCTCGCGTCCTCGTCGGCACGCAGGAAGTCGGCGAACACCGCAAAGTTGAGGGAGACCTCGGTGACGTTGTGCTCGCGCGCCCAGCCGACCGCCTCCGTGATCAGGTACTCCATCAGGCCGTTCGGGGTGTCCTTGCGGCGCCTCATCGACGAGAGCGAATAGCCCTCGCTGGCCGGCGACGGCACGAGCTGCAGAAAGCCGCCGACCGTCCCGTCGGGGCTGACGGCGACGGCGAGCACGGTGTCCGGATACCGGAACACCGCATCCATCGCCATCGTGAAGCCACGTTCCGGCCACGTGCCGCGCCACTCCTCGGAGACGGCGCGCAACTCGGCGCGCAGGCCCTCGTCTGCATCGGCGGTCGACAGCATGCGAACCTCGTACCCGCTTTTCTCCAGTCGGGAAACCGATTGCCGCACCTTCCGGATGGCGCGACCCTCGAGCGAGAACTCGGCCGGCTTGATCACGGCCTCGTCACCGAGGTACATCGACTTGAACCCGATCGCCATATAGTCCTCGAGCGCCTCGTTGGAGGCGCCCGCGATCGCCACGCGCCAGCCCTTCGTGTGAGCGACCCGCACGAATTCGCGCATCAGCTCGCCGCGTTCGCTCTCCTCGCCGATCGGGTCGCCGGCGACGAGCGCCGTCGAGCTGATCACACGGTAGGCAAGGAACGACTTGCCGCTTGGTGCGAAGAAGTAGCTCTTGTCCCGGCGCAGCGCGAAGTAGGCGAGGCTGTCGCTGCCGTGCGCGTGGACGAGCTCGGTCGCACGCTCGCGATCCTCGGCGCAGGGCGGAACGACAGGCAGCGGGCGAAGCCAGAGCCAGAGCGCCCGGAACCCGAGCCCGGCGACCAGCAACAGTCCCGCCTCTTCGATCCGCGCCGAGACGTTGTCGGTCTCGTAGATCACAACCAGGAAGAGCACGACGGACAGGACCAGCGCCAGGGCGACCTGAACAAGTGGCAGCACCGTCGCCGGATCACCCGGCGCGACAAAGTGGCGCCGGGACCGGAACAACGCGACCAGCAGGAGCAGGTGGACGGTCGCCTCTTCGAAGTCGAGTCCCTTCGCCAGGTGGGCGAGCGCGGAGGCGAGCACGATCGCGACGGCGAGATACCAAGCGCGACGCTTCCGCCGCGCGAGCCCCCGTGAGAAGAAGACCATCCCGATCCCGAGAGCCAGCGCGACCGTGCGCGCCGCGTCTGGAACCCCGGGCGGCAGCACCCCGCCGATCAGGCGCACGCGATCGGCCGCCTCGGGAGTCAGCGCGGAGATGATCGAGATCAGGCCTGCGATCGCTGCAAACCAGGCCAGCAACACAGGTGTCGCCGGGCGACGCACCCCTGGAGGGTAGCGCCGGCTGCTTGAACCTGGTTACCCCCGAAGGGGGAACCTAATCGCGCAGGAGGGCGCGCCGGAGCTCGTCCTCCTTGCCGGGCTCGAGGATCGCGAGCACCTGGTCGCCCACCTCCAGCTGCGTCTCCTCGTCGGGAATCTCAGCCTTGCCTGCACGGACGACAGAGATCAGTCGCGCTCCCTCCGGCAGCCGCAGCGCGCGTACCCGCTTGCCCTGGCAGTTGGCGGTCTTGTCGACCGTCACCTCGACGATCTCGAGGTTCTCCTTGCGCAACTCGAGCAGCTGGATCAGGCCGTGCTCGGGCACCTCGTGCTCGATCAGGCCCATGATCGCCCCGGTCGCGCTGACGGTCGGCGAGATGCCGAGCAGGTCGAAGTAGGGCTGGTTGCGAGGATCGTTGATGCGCGCGATCACGTTGCCGACTCCATAGCGCTCGCGCGCCAATTGGCAGATGACGATGTTGTCCTCGTCGTCGCCGGTTGCCGCGACGAGCAGGTCGGGCGGCCGCTTCACACCGGCGCGCTCGAGCACGAACAGCTCGGTCGCATCGCCGCGGATCACCTGATGCTCGAACTCGGCCTCGAGCTTCTCGTAGCGATACGGGCGCTGCTCGATGAGCGTCACCTCGTTGCCGCTGCGCAGCAACGAGCGCGTGAGATTCGCGCCGACCTTGCCACCACCTGCGACGAGGACGTACATCAGACGGGCGCCTTCTCTTCGGCGGCCCGCACGGCCTCGACGAGCGTCTCGATCGCCGCCGAGGTCGGGCAGACGATCCGCATGCCGCGGGTCGCGTAGAACTGCGCGCGCGCCGGGTCGAGCACGCGCACGACCACCGTCGGCACTTCGAACTGCTTCTGCGCGACCTGCGCGATGACGATGTTCGTGTTGTCGCCGTCGGTCGTGACGACGACCGCGTCCGCCTCCTCGATGCCCGCCTCGCGGAGCTGGTGTAAGTCCATGCCGTGGCCGACGAGGAACCCGCCGGTCCAGTGCTCGCCGAGTCGCCCGAGGGCGTCCTCGTTCTCATCCATCACCGTCACGTCCCAGCCCGAGGCCTGCAGCTGGTGCGCGACCGCCGAGCCCACCCGGCCACATCCGATCACGATTGCCTTCACAGCGGAGGAGCGTAGCGCTGCGGACGGGCCTGCGGGGGCCGTCCGGGCGAGGCGCCTACGTCGCGGCGAGCTCCTCGTCGAGGACGGTCTGCGGGAACGCCACGATCAGCACCTCGCAGGGCGCCCGGCGCAGCACGTAGTCGACCGTCGGTGAGAAGAATCGCGACTGGCGGCGCCACCGCGGAGCCGATCCGAGCACGATCAGATCGGCATTCACCTCGAGCGCCCGCTCGACGATCGCGTTGCCGATCGCCCGCGCCCGGACGGTCGTCCCTTCCACGACCACGTCGTGGTCGGCGCCCAGCAGCTTCGCCTCGGCAAGTGATGCCTCGGCCCGTTCGTCCTCGTCGAACATCTGCGCGTCGAGGGGCTGCTCCAGCGGCACGCGGATGACGTGCAGCGCCTCCACCTCCGACCCGTGCTCGCTCGCCAGTTTCACCGCGGTCGCGAGCATCTCCTCGCCGATCAGGCCGATCTTCATCGGCACGAGAATGCGGTGGAAGTCGACCGGCTCCTCGAAGGGCCGCTCGTCCGGCGCCTGCACTCGCTCGAACAGTCGATCTCCGTGCGCGAGACGCACGGCGACGAACACGACGACACCGACGGCGAGCCAGGCCGGCCCGGCGTACCGCGCCGCCGGATGGGTCGCGAGCGCGAGGATCCAGACCAGGAAGGTCGCGAGCGAGCCGAAGACGGCCGGCAACGGGATATCGGCGCGCCCGATTCGCACGTTGAACGGCGCTCGAAACGGACGTGGCAAGTCGGGCTCGTCGATGCGCAGCTTGATCACCGCGAGCTGCGCGGCCGTGAACGCGAGCAGCACGCCGAACGAGAACAGGCTCGCCAGGAACGTGACGTCGTGCGCGATGAACGAGGTGGCGATGACGATCGCCGACGAGATCACCGCCGCGGAGATGATCGCCTGCGGCGAGACGTTCGCGTGGCGGCTGAGGCGGCCGAAGCTCCGCGGCAGCTGGCCGTGCTCGCCCAGCGAGTAGGCAAGGCGCGAGAACCCCGAGATCGACGTCGTGACGGCCGCGAACAGGATCAGCGCTCCCGTCACCCCCACGTAGAAGCTCAGCGCACCGCCGAGGTGCCACGGCAGCTCGCTGCCGATGCGCTGGGCGACGCCGAGCATCGGCGCCCGGATCCAGCGTGTCCCCAGCTCGGTGTTCGGGCCGGGGAACGCCGAGAGTGCGACCGCGGCGATCGCGACGTACAGCGTCACGACCGTTGCGATGCCGCCGAAGAGCGACCGTGGCAGG
The DNA here is from genome assembly GCA_036271075.1 of Gaiellaceae bacterium. Taxonomy (GTDB): domain Bacteria; phylum Actinomycetota; class Thermoleophilia; order Gaiellales; family Gaiellaceae; genus PALSA-600. Next base: position 23,722 of record DATBBH010000093.1, read on the forward strand.
TCGATGCCGGGGCTCCGCGCCTCGGCCGCGAAGTTCGCGACCGTCTCGAGGCCCGTGAACGCGAGCATCGCCAGCGGCACCGAGAAGGCGATCGCGTGCCAGCTCGGATGCGTGCCGAGCGACATCCCCTGCGTCAGGGCGTGGGGCGAGAAGACGAGCGCGAAACCGAGGATCACGAGCAAGAGCTGTGTCAGGAGGTCGAGCGCGGGCACGAGGATGCCGAAGCCGTAGAGCGACGGCCGCCGGACGAGACGAACGCCGGCGACGAGCGCGATCACGCACACGCCGACGATCACGTCCCCCGGGTTCCGGTCGAGCGCGGGAATCTCGAACGCACCTGCGAGGTAGTGCGGCAGGAAGAGCGCCGACAACGCGATCACGATCAGGTAGTCGAGGAAGAGCGCCCATCCGGTCATGAAGCCCGCGAGGTCGTTCACGGCACGCCGCACGAAGGTGGCGGCGCCGCCGGTCTCGGGCAGCGCGGCCGTGCCCTCCGCGTACGAGAGCGAGACGACGAGGAAGAGCACGCCGACGACGAGCAGGACGATCGGTGTGAAGCCGAGCGCATGCGCCGCGAGCACGCCGAGCGCGAAGTAGATCGACGACGCCACCTCGCCGTACACGACGGAGAAGAGCGCGCGCGTGTCGAGATCGCGCTTCAGGCCGGGAAGCTTCCGGGCTATGACCGTCTCCTCAGCATCAGCAGGCGGCCCACGCCGGCGGCGATGAAGAGCACGCCGAGGATCACGCCCACACCGAAGCCGTGCCGCAGCGTGAACGAGAGCATCCCGAGCCCGAGTAGGATCATCAGGATCGCCATCCCGGCAACGAGGTTCCTGTACATCGTCATGCAGCCCGCTTTCCGGCAGCGACCATCACGCGGCACGGAGCGTTCTTGAGGACGTAGTCGACGGTGTGCCCGAAGATCGCGCGGTGGGCGCCGCGCGGCGCGCCGAGCACGACGATCTCCGAGCCGCGCCGCTCGGCCTCGTCGACGATCGCCCGGCCCGCTCTCCGCTCGCGCACGATGCGCTCCACCACCCTGACACCGTACGGCTCCGCGATCGCGCGCGCCTGGTCGAGGAGCTCATGCGCCTCGTCGAGCTGTTCCGTGAGGTCGGCATCGAGCGGCAGCTCCAGCGGCACGACGATCACGCGCAGCAGGACGATGCGCCCGGCCCGCTCCGTGGCGAGCCGCGCCGCCACCTCCACGGCCTCACGCGACCCTTCGCCGGCGACGATCGGCACGAGGATCGTGCGGTACTCCAGCGCGATCGCGGGACCGAGCGGCACCGGCGAGCGCGAGGTGACCCGCAACGGGATGTGGAGGCTGCGGCGATAGAGGGCATAGAAGACAAAGCCGAACGCGAGCCACGCGAGCCCCGCGTAGCGCGTTGGCGGGTCCTGCGCGACGACGACGAGCCACGCGGCGCCGGTCCCGAAGCAGCCGACGATCGCGAACAGCGGCCAGTCGACGCCGCGAAAGCGCCAGTTGGGCCGGGCGCGCCACTCCAGCTCCGCGTCGGGGAACCGATAGCGAAGCGCGATCACCGACGCATGCGCGATCGTGAACGACAGCATCGCGCCGAACGCGTACATCCGGCCCAGGAAGTCGACCTTCCCGGAGAGCAGGAACACCGTCGATCCGATGCCGGCGAACACGACGAGCGCGAGCCACGGCGTCTTCAGCTTCGGATGCAGCCGCCGGAACGCCGAGGGCAGCTGCCGGTAGCTCGCCATCGAGTACGTGATGCGCGATGCGCCGATCACTCCGGCGTTCGTGGCGATGAAGAGGATGGTCGCGGCGAGGATGCCGACGTAGACCTTGATGACCGCGAGCACGGCACCGTGCAGGCCGAGGTTCTCGACCAGACCGAGCACCGGGTCGTTCTTGAACCCCTCGGGCGGAGCCTGCCCGAGCTGCGTGACGTACTCCCCGCCCTGGTGCACGACCGGCATCGCCGAGAGCGCGATCCAAGGCAGCGTGAAGTAGATAGCGAAGACGGCGATCGCGACCCACGAGATCGATCTCGGGATCGAACGCACGGGATCGCGCGCCTCCTCGGCCAGGTTCGAGACCGTCTCGATGCCGGTGTAGGCGATCATCCCCACCGGGATCGCGAGCAAGAACGCGCTCCACG
>DATBBH010000094.1:0-12845 GCA_036271075.1 Gaiellaceae bacterium
ACCGCGCCGACCACCTGCCCGCAGTGCAACGGCTCGGGCGTCGTCGCCACATCGCAGGGCTTGTTCGCCCTGCAGCAGCCGTGCCCGCGCTGCCACGGCACGGGCTCGATCGTCGAGAAGCCGTGCCCGACCTGCCACGGCTCCGGCCGTGAGCGCCGGACGAAGCGCTACACGGTCAAGATCCCGGCCGGCGTCAAGGACGGCACGCGCATCAAGCTGAAAGGGAAGGGCGAGGCCGGCTACGGCGGCGCGCCCGCAGGCGACCTGTACGTCGTGTCGCGCGTCGAGCCGTCGAAGATCTACGAGCGGCGCGGTGACGATCTCGTTGTCAACGTCCCGGTCCCATATCCGACGGCAGCCCTCGGCGGCGAGGTCGAGGTGCCGACGCCCGAAGGGCTCGTTTCGCTGAAGGTGCCGGGCGGCACCGAGGACGGCAAGCTCTTGCGGATCAAGGGCCGCGGCGCGCCCCGCCTCAAGGGCTCGGGCCAGGGTGATGTGCTCGCCCGGATCAAGATTCAGGTGCCGAAGCGCGTCTCGAAGAAGCAGCGCGAGTTGCTCGAGCAGTTGGCGAAGGAGACGCGGTAGTCGTGCCCGACCGTCCGCGCTACATGATCAGCGTGGCCGCCGAGCTCGTCGGGATGCATCCCCAGACGCTCCGCCTCTACGAGCAGCGGGGCCTCGTGCGCCCGCAGCGCACGGCCGGCAACACCAGGCTCTACTCCGACCTCGACGTCGAACGGCTGCGGCTGATTCAGCGGCTGACGACGGAGCTCGGGCTGAATCTGGCGGGCGTCGAGCGCGTGCTTGCGATGGAGGACGAGCTGCAGCGCATGCGCCGCCGGCTCGAGCGGCTGGAGCACGAAATGCGCCGTGCGCTCGACGAGGTGCACCGCCAGTACCGCCGTGACCTGGTGCTCTACGAGCCAACGGAGCTCCCAGCGCACCAGAGGACGTACTGATCCATGGATTTCAACAAGCTGACGATCAAGGCACAGGAAGCGGTCGCGGCGGCGCAGGAGCTGGCGCGTCGGCGCAGCAATCCTGAGATCACGCCCGACCACCTGCTGCTCGCTCTGCTCGACCAGGAGCTCTTCGCCGAGTGGCGCGCGCTTCGCGCCGAAGCCGAGCTGAAGATCGAGGCACTACCGACCGTGCAGGGCGGCCAGCAGCAGCCGAACGTGTCGGCCGCGTTCTCACGCGTGCTCGACAAGGCAGACGACGAACGGCGCAGGCTCGAGGACGACTACGTCTCGACCGAGCATCTGTTCCTCGCGATCGAGCCCGTGCCGCGTCACGAGATCGTCGCCTGGATCGAGAAGGTGCGCGGTGGACAGCACGTCACCACGCAGGATCCGGAGGGGAGCTACCAGGCACTCGAGAAGTTCGGCCGCGACCTGACCGAGGCGGCCGAGGCGGGCAAGCTCGACCCGGTGATCGGCCGCGACGAGGAGATCCGCCGCGTCATCCAGGTGCTCAGCCGTCGCACGAAGAACAACCCGGTGCTGATCGGCGAGCCCGGCGTCGGCAAGACCGCGATCGCGGAAGGGCTCGCGCAGAGAATCGTCGCGGGAGACGTGCCGGAAGGCCTGAAGGACCGCCGCGTCTGGGGGCTCGACCTCGGCGCGCTGCTTGCCGGTGCGAAATACCGGGGCGACTTCGAGGAGCGGCTGAAGGCCGTGCTCACCGAGATCAAGAACTCGGAAGGACGGATCGTCCTGTTCATCGATGAGCTGCACACGATCGTCGGCGCGGGCGCTGCCGAAGGCGCGGTCGACGCAGCGAACCTGCTCAAGCCCCTGCTTGCACGGGGTGAGCTTCGTTGCATCGGCGCGACGACGCTCGACGAGTACCGCAAGTACATCGAGAAGGACGCGGCGCTCGAGCGGCGCTTCGCACCGGTCTACGTCGGCGAACCGACGGTCGCCGACACGATCGCAATCTTGCGCGGCCTCAAGGAGCGCTACGAAGCGCACCACGGTGTGCGCATCCGCGACGCGGCGCTCGTTGCCGCTGCGGTGCTCAGCCACCGCTACGTCGCCGACCGCTTCCTGCCCGACAAGGCGATCGACCTCGTGGACGAGGCCGCCGCTCGCCTGCGGATCGAGATCGACTCGAGCCCGCTCGAGCTCGACGAGGCGAACCGCCGCGTCATGCAGCTCGAGATCGAGCTCGCTGCAATGGCGAAGGAGGGCAAGGCGGTGCGCGAACCCGTCGAGCGCGCGCTCGCCGAGGCGAAGGAAGAGCGCGACGCCCTCGCAGCGCGCTGGTCGAAGGAGAAGGATGCGCTCGAGCGCGTCAAGGAGATGACGCGCCGGATCGACGAGTTGCGTCAGGAGGCGGAACGCGCCGAGCGCGAATCGAACCTCCAGCGGGTCGCCGAGATCCGCTATGGCGAGATTCCTCAACTCGAGCGGGAGCTCGCGGAGCGTGACTCGACGATCGAGAATCCGATGGTCAAGGAAGAGGTCGACGAGGACGACATCGCGATGACCGTCTCCCGGTGGACCGGCATTCCCGTCGACCGGCTGCTCGAAGGCGAGACCGAGAAGCTCATTCACATGGAGGAGCGTCTGCATCAGCGCGTCGTCGGCCAGGGCGAGGCGGTCGCGGCAGTCGCGAACGCTCTCCGTCGAGCGCGGACCGGGCTGCAGGATCCCGACCGGCCGATCGGATCGTTCGTCTTCCTCGGCCCGACCGGCGTCGGCAAGACCGAGCTTGCGCGCGCGCTCGCCGAGTTCATGTTCGACGACGAGAAGGCGATGGTGCGCATCGACATGAGCGAGTACCAGGAGCGGCACACCGTGTCGCGTCTGATCGGTGCGCCTCCCGGCTACATCGGTTACGACGAAGGCGGGCAGCTCACCGAGGCTGTTCGCCGCCGGCCGTACTGCGTCATCCTGCTCGACGAGATCGAGAAGGCGCACGCCGAGGTGTTCGACGTCCTGTTGCAGGTGCTCGATGAGGGTCGCTTGACCGACGGCCAGGGTCGGACGGTCGACTTCCGCAACGCGGTGCTGATCATGACGTCGAACATCCGCAGCACCGAGGCTCTCACCGAGTACTTCCGGCCGGAGTTCCTGAACCGCATCGACGAGATCGTCGAGTTCAAGGCGCTCTCGCGCGAGCAACTCGCGGACATCGTCGAGCTACAGCTCGGACGGCTGCGCGACCGCCTCGCCGAGCGCGGCCTGGCACTCGAACTGACCGGTGCGGCGAAGGAGACGATCGCCGAGGCCGGCTGGGATCCCGCCTACGGCGCCCGGCCGCTCAAGCGGGCGATCCAGCGCCTGCTCGAAAACCGGCTCGCGCTGCGGCTGCTCGACGGCGACTTCGGGGCCGGCGACACGATCCGCGTCGACGCACAGAACGGCGACCTCGTGTTCGAGCGCCTCGAGGCTGCGGTCGCGGTCTAGCGATCGAGCCTGGTCCTCGCGCGACGAGCCTATTCGCGGAGCCAGGCCAGGATCAGCGCGCGGGCTCGCGCCGCGTACGGCGCTTCGTCGAGGATCGCCCAGCCGTGAAAGCCGCCCGGGAAGATGACGAGCCGCTTCTTCGTCGAGCCGGCACGACGGTAGAGGAGTCGCGCATCGGCCGCGTCGAGATAACCGTCGTAGCGGCTCGCGACCACGAGCAGCGGCGCCTTGAGCCTGCGGACGGCGTCGATCCCGTCGAGGTTCCAGTTGAGCAGCCGGAGCTCACCCGAGAGATTGATCACGCCGGCAAGGTCGCGAAGCTGTGCGCCGTAGGCGAGCGTTGCTGCCCCGCCGAAGGACGCGCCCATCACGAAGACGCGCCGCGCCCCGCGGGCGCGCGCAGCGTCGATCGCCGCCTGGAGGTCCGGCGCGAGGTGCCGGCTGATCGTGGGACGCGGTGAGCCCGACGGTGCGAACGTGCGGAAGTTGAACGCGAGCGTCGCGATCCCATGCGACGAGAGATAACGCATCGTCGGCAGCCACCCACAGAGATTGGCCGGCGACTGGTGCGCGAGCACGACGGCGGTGGTTCCGCTCCCGGCAACCGCCGCGTAGAGGCGCACACCGTCGCTCGTGCGCAGCCAGAGCGGCGTCGTATGAAGGCCGGCCGGCAGCGCTCCGCAGAGTGTCGACGTCGCCGGCGGCGGCCCGGTCGCCACCGCGCCGTGCGGATGACCGGCGCAACCGGCCGCCGCGAGTGCGAGGGCGATCGTGACCCCTGCTCGGCGCACCTAACCGGCGGGCGGCAAGTCGACGTCGTCGAGCATGTCGGCGCCCGCCTGCACGGGCGGCGCGCCGTAGATGAAGACGACGAGCTCCTCATCGGTCTCGTTCCGCACCTGCAGCGGCGTCATCGGCTCCACCGCGACCACGCTGCCGGCGCCGAGATCGACGCGCTCCGGAGGATCCCCGAGCAGCATCGTGAGCATCCCCGAGACGACGACGAACACCTCCTCCTGCTCGTGGTCCTGGTGGCGGCGGCCCGTCGAGTGCGGGGGATAGCGCCAGAGGCGCGCTCGCGATTGCTGCAGCTGCACGGCGGTCGTGACGTCGGCTGCACGCCGTGGCTGCTCGCCCTCCTTCGGCGGCCGCTCGGCATACTCGAGATCGTCGACGGAGACCCAGTGGTAGCCCACGCACCAAGTCTAGATACGGTGCCCGCGTGATTCTCGTCGTGGCCGCGACCCAGGAAGAGCTGCGGGGGGCCGAAGGTGGTTCAACGCTCGTCTGCGGGGTCGGCCCGGTCGAAGCCGCCGCGCGCACTGCGGCCGAGCTCCAGGGGATGTCACGGCTGAAGGCCGTGCTCAACGTCGGAATCGCCGGCGCGCGAACGTTCGACGAGCCGCAACCCGTGATCGGCAGCGAAGCGGTGTATTGCGATGCCGACGACCCGCGCTGGATCGAGTTGCACACTCCCGCCGACCCGGCGCTGCTCGAGGCGGCCCGCCGCGCCTTGCCCGACGTGCGCGTGGAGCCGATCGGCACCTCGGCGCGCGTGGGTGGCTCGAGCGGGTGCGAGATCGAGGCGATGGAGGGCTACGCGGTCCTGCGCGCGGCGTCGATCGCCGGTGTGCCGGCGATCGAAGTGCGCGTGGTGGCAAACGCGATCGGCGAGCCCGATCGCCGTCTCTGGCGCTTCGACGAGGCGAAGGCGCTCCTGGCCGGCGTCCTGCCGGGGCTGGTCCGGGAGCTGGCTCGTGCCTGACCTCCCGGCGCCGCTGCCGCCGGCAGAGCGCACCGTGGGTCAGCTCGTCGCAGAGACGATTCGCACCTACGGCGCCAATTTCTGGCGCGTCCTGCCCCTCGGCCTCCCGATCGCGGTGTCGAGCCAGATCTCACTCGGCCATGACGCGAACGTGCAGACCGTGGTGCTGTTCGCCTTTGGCCCGGTCGTCGCCCTCGCCTACGTTTACGCCTGCCGGCTCGTGCACCAGGTCCGCCCGACGGCGGTGTCCTATGCGGTAGCCGTGCTCATCTTCGCTCCCGTGCCGCTGCTCGTTCGCGCGGCCGTGCTCCCCGCCGTCGCGTGGCTCGCGCTCTTCGGGCTCGCGCCTGCGGCAGCGATGGTCGAGCGCCTCGGTTTTCGCGCCGCCCTCGTTCGGGGGCGGCGGCTTGGCACCGTCGACTACGTGCACGCGCTCGGGTCGCTCGCGACGCTCGTGATCGTCGTCGTGATCTCCGAGCTGACACTGATCGCCCTCCTCCGTTCGCAGGGCGACAACGGACAGCGAGTCGCGCACGCGCTCGCCGATCTCGTGCTCACCCCGCTGCTGTATCTCGGTGGCGCGCTCCTGTATATCGACCAGGCCGCAAGGGTAGGCTCCAGCCGACCAAACCGAAGGAGTCGTCGCGATGCCGATCTTCATCCTCCTCTCGACGCTGACACAACAGGGCGTCCAGACCCTCAAGTCGAATCCTGAGCGCCTGCGCCAGGTGAATCAGGACGTCGAGGAGCTCGGCGCCAAGGTGCTGCATCAGTGGGCGACGCTTGGCGAGTTCGATTTCGTCAACGTCCTGGAGGCGCCGGACATCGCCACGGTCGCGAAGGTTTCCGTTGCGCTCGGCGCCCGCGGCTCGACGAAGGTCGAGACGCTGCCTGCGCTCGACATCGAAGAGTTCCTGCGAACGCTCGAATAGTCCTAAAGGACAACTGTGCCGCGGGCCCGGCGCAGGTAAGACTGACGCGTGCGCGACCCTCGCATCGACGAGTACGCCCGCCTGCTCGTGGAGCGCTCGGTTGGCGTCCAGCCAGGCTGGCAGGTGTCCATCCGCGGCACCCCGCTCGCGCGCCCACTGATCGAGGCCGTGATCGAGCAGATCGCCCGGATCGGCGCCTACCCGATCCTGCAACTCTCGTTCGAGCAGATCGGCGGGCCGTTCGCCCGCGAGGCGCCGGTCGAGGTGCTCCGCGTGCCTGCGCCGCTGCAACGGCGGATCTGGGAGGAGGTCGATGCGTTCATCGCCATCTGGGCGCCCGAGAATGCGCGCGAGGGGATCGATCTCTCCGACGAGCGACGAGTGGGGCTGCAGCAGATGACCGCCGTGATGCGCGAGCGGACGATGGCGATGGCTGCGCCATGGGTGATCGCGGAGTACCCGGTGCATTCGATGGCGCAGGACGCGGGGATGACGAAGACGCAGTACGCGCAGTTCATCTTCGACGCGGTGCTGCGCGACTGGGACGCGGAGGCGGCGCGTATGCGCAAGATCGCCGACGCCTTCGACGCGGCCGAACAGGTTCGCATCGTCGGCCCGGGCACCGACCTGACACTCTCGCTGTCCGGTCGTGGTGGCGCTGTCGACGACGGGCACGTGAACATGCCGGGCGGAGAAGTCTTCTACTCACCGGTCGAAGACTCGGCCGACGGCGTGATCGAGTTCTCGGAGTTCCCGGCGGTGTACTACGGCCAAGAGGTCGAAGACGTGCGCCTCGTGTTCAAGAGCGGACGGGTCGTCGATGCGACGGCGCGCTCCGGCGAAGCGTTCCTGATCGACACGCTCGACACCGATGAAGGCGCGCGTCGGCTTGGCGAGCTCGGCATCGGGTGCAACCCGGGCATCCAGCGCTTCATGAAGAACGTTGCCTTCGACGAGAAGATCGACGGGACCGTGCATCTCGCCGTCGGCAACTCCTACAGCTTCACCGGTGGCACCAACAAGAGCTCGATCCACTGGGACATCGTCAAGGACCTCCGCTCGGGCGGTTGCCTCTACGCCGACGGCCAACTCGTGCAGGCGGACGGAGGCTGGCTGCTTGATCGACTCTGATTCGCCGAAGGCGAACCAGAGTCAGGCGGCCGCGATCTCGCCGGCGAGGCGGGCGTTGCCGATGATCAGGTCCCGGTTCGCGGCCAGCGTGCGGCCGCCGCTCTCGCGGTGCAGGTACGAGAGGACGAACGGCGTCACTGCTTGGCCGGTCACGCCTTCGGATTCGGCCGCTGCGAGCGCCTGCTCGATCAGCGGCTCGATGTCGTCGAGGCTCGCGTCGGGCGGCCGCCCGAGCAGGAGGCCGCCGCCGCGCAGCTCCCAGTGCGCCCGCGCGATCCGTGCGGCTTCGGCTGCCGACTCGACCCGGGCGGAGACCGGCGGCCCGCCGCCGGCGGCGTAGAAGAGTGGCAACGAGTCGGTGCGCCAGCCGAGCACCGGCACGCCGAGTGTCTCGAGCAGCTCCGACGTCGCAGGCACATCGAGCAGCGACTTCACACCGGAGGAGATGACGAGTGCCTGTGTCTGTGCCAGGGCCTGCAAGTCGGCCGAGACGTCGGGCGGCGTCGGCCAGCCACGGTGCACGCCGCCGAGGCCGCCGGTCGCCATGAAGCGGATCCCAACGGCGCTGCAGACGCGAAGCGTCCCACCGACCGTCGTTGCTCCGGGTGCGCGCTGCACGACTGCGACGGCGAGGTCCCGCGGGCCGACCTTGCGCGCCGAGGGGTCGAAGCGCGCGAGCTCGTCTTCGCTCAGGCCGACGCGGATCGCTCCGTCGAGCACACCAATCGTTGCAGGCACCGAACCGCCGTCGCGGACGGCCTGCTCGGACGCGCGGCCAACTTCGACACCTTCGCCGGGCGGAAAGCCGTGTGCGATGAGCGTCGTCTCGAGGGCGACGATGCCGCGCCCGTGGCGCTCGGCCTGGCGAAGCTCCTCGGAGACGACGATCATGGCATCGCTCCGAGCTGGGCGCAGCAGCGCGCTGCAGCGGCGAGCCCGAGCTCAGGGCCGCCGATGAGGAAGCCGGCTGCAAGTGCATCACCGGCGCCCGTCGTGTCGACGACCTCCGTGGCCGGCGCCGCATAGTCGCGGCCGTCGACAGTGAGGCCCTTCGCCCCGCGCTTGACGACCCAGCGCGAGTCGAGCTCGCCCACAGCTTCGCGTTCACGCTCGGTCGCGAAGACCACGTCGGGCACGAGCTCGCGCAGCCGCGTGCGGAATGCGTCGTCCACGAGCGTCCACGTCGAGACATCGACTGCGACCAGCCCGCCTTGCGCCCGCGCTGCGCCGGCAGCCGCGACCGCGGCCGCGGCGATCGGCTCCCGCAGGAGTGAGTAGCCGGAGAGATGCAGCACGTCGCAATCGAACCACGATGCATCGAGATCCTGTGGCATCAGGTCGGGCGCGCTGCCACGATCCGACGCCATGGTGCGGTCACCGTCCGAGGCGATCGAGACGACGACGCCGGTCCTGCCCAAGACCGGGCCGACCACCTCGACGCCGTGCGCGCGCAAGGCCCGGGCGACGATCTCTCCTGCGGCATCGTCGCCGAGCCGTCCGACGAAGCGCGCGTCTGCGCCGAGTGCGCTCGACCAGGCAGCCACGTTCGCCGCCTGACCGCCTGCAACAGCGCGCGTCTCGGCCATCCGGTCGTCGCCGGGCACCAGCGGATCGTCGAGGCGCACGATCACGTCGAGTAGCAGATCGCCGAGGGTTGTCAGCCGCATGCGAGTACGATCGTCGCATGGACGGCGCCGGTCGCGGGAGCAAGCTCCGCTCGTTCGCGATCGGTGGGCTCGTCGGCGCCGCGGGTGCGATCGCTGCGGTGCGGCGCTCGTCGCGGCGCTCGCACCGGCCGCGCAACGCGCCCGTTGGGCTCGCCGCGTTCGAGGATGCGCCGTGCTTCCTCGAGCTCGTCGGTGAGGAGGCGCGCTACCGCGAGGGTGGCGGCGAGACCTTGACCGGCCCGCCGAACTCGACATAGCGGTCGGTCATGAAGTGCGCGGGGGCGGTCATGTGCATTCGCGCGGGCAGCCGGCCGGCCAGCGTGACGCGGAACCAGGCCGGCAAACGCCGGTCGAGGAACGTCAGGACACCCGGTGCGACCAGATGCACATTGGTCGGCGACTGCCAGTACGGCTGGGTGACGTCGAGCGGTGACTGCTGGGAGAGCACCCATGGCGCTCCCACGCGGTCTCGATCCCAGCGCCGCGCGGCGATTACGATCGCAGCCGGGCCGCCGTGCACCTTGTAGGAGAGCCGGTCGGGAGCGACGACGGTGAAGCGCGTCCGTTGTTCGTTGGTCGGGGATGAGGCGAGCGATTCGTCGAAGACGATCGTCTTTGCGTTCCGATAGCGCTTGGTCACCTGCCGTAGGAGGGCTTGCGCGTCGGGTGCGCGCGCCGGAACCGAGAACGTGAGCGTGCGGCTTCCTACGGTCACGCGCAAATCCCCTGCCGGGGCGGGGGCACGGTAACAACCCGCCCCACAGGCCGTGGTGCGCGCGCCGGCGAGGAGAACCCTCAGGCCGGAGACACCGGTGCCGTCAGGCCCGAACACGGTCACGGTTGCCTCGCCGGGCACGCGCGCGATGGCGACTCCGAGCGAGCCCAGTTCGCGCGCGTCGACGACGGCGTCGCGGGCCGGGAGCACGATGGGCTGCGCGACCTGCGGCGTCGCTGGAGCGGAGGCCGCACGCGAGGTGTCGCGTCCGGGCCGCAGCTCGGTCAGGATCGCGACCGCGATCACGATTCCCACGATCACAGTGATCTCGACGAACACCGAGCGGCGGAGGCGCGCGAACACGCCGAGTAGGAGCGTGCGGTTCAGCCAGCCAAGCCCGATCAGTGGCACGAAGAGCACCGTCTTCGCGACCAACGCGCGGCCGTAGGACGTCGACCACACCTGATGCACCGCAGACAGCTCGGTCAGCGAGCGCGTGATCCCTGTTACGCCGATCGCGAGCACCGCGACGAGCGCAACTGTCGAGAACCGGCGTGCGACCGCCACGCGCGTCGGTCCGTCGGTCGTCGCCCGTGGAACGACGTAAACGAGAGAGAGAAGCCCACCAAGCCAGACCGCCGCTGCTGTCAGGTGGATGAAATCGGCCGGAACCGAGAGAAATCGACGCTGGCTGCGGTCGAGCGCGTGGCCTGAGAGCGTGGGGGCGAAGAGCAGCAGGAGCGATGCCGTACCGGCGACTGGCAGCAGCGGCCGAACCGTCGGTGCAAGTGCGGCCGCTGCTCCGCCGGCGAGCGCAACCGTCAGTGCGAACTTCAAGACGAGCGCGAAGCGTGTCCCGGCCGGCGCGGAGTGGACCATTCCACTGCCGCCAAGGAAGACGAGGAGCAAGGAGAAGAAGAGCAGGTGCGCCAGGGGCTTGCGCAACGCTTCCCCGAGCAGGTTCCGGGTGAGCAGTCCGAAGATCGCCGCGCCGGCACCCGCGAGCAGGCCGAAGTAGTAGAGCGTGCGCAGCAGGACGTCGTTCCAGCTGAGTGGTGCCGCCGCGCCGAGCACGGAGTGTGGCGCCGCACGGCCGGTGCCGACGGCAAACGCAATCACACCTTGCTCGCGATGGCCGTCGTCCGAGACGATGCTCCAGCGCACGCTGTAGTCGCCGTTTCGCAGCCCGGTGCGCAGGGGAACCGTCAGCACGTGGCCGTGCACCGTGGCCGCGCCGCCAAGCACCGACGTGTTTGTCTCATTCGAGACGGCCGCGTTGCCCGGGGCAACGTGAATGGTGTCGTCGAACTCGACGCGGACAGCCTGCGGCGCCCGCACGAGCACCGCGCCGTTCGACGGTGAAATCGCGATCAGCGTCGCGTGCGCCGCCGCCCGCGCAGGCAAGCCGAGCGCGACGAACGCGAGCAGAGCAGCGACCACGGCGCGCTTCACGTGCGGCGAGGCTACCCGGCGCGGGCGCTCGCAGGTCTCGCTGCTAGCCTTGCGCGTCCCATGCCGATCTACGAGTACAAATGCCCGAACGGCCATCTGTTCGAGGTGTTTCACGGCATGACGGAGGCCGGACCGACCGTCTGCGAGGTCTGCGGGGAGGGGCCGCTGCAGGTCGTTCTCCATCCGGTGGCCGTGCACTACAAGGGCTCGGGGTTCTACTCGACCGACTACGGCCGCAAGTCGAAGCAGACGGCAAAGGAAGGCGGCGCCTCGGACTCGTCGTCCTCGGACTCGTCGTCTTCGGATTCGTCGTCGTCCTCGTCGGCGGATGGCGGTTCAGCGTCGAGCGGCGATTCCAAAAAAGCCGCGGACGCCTAGCCGGCAGCCTTGCACTACTACGCGGCGCGTAGTAGCATGCAGGCATGCGCGCAACCGATCCGCCCTTCCTCATCCTCACGAGCCTTTCTTCGGGACCCAAGCACGGCCACGCGCTCTTGCTCGACATCGAGTCGTTCGCCGGTATCCGGCTCGGCCCGGGGACCTTGTACGGCGCGATCACGCGGCTCGAGCAGCGCGGTCTGATCGAGCCGCTCGACGCGGACGACCGGCGGCGCCCGTACCGCATCACGCCGGCGGGCTCGGAGTCGTTGAGGTCTGAGCTCGCCGACCTCCGCAAACTCGTCAACGAGGGCACCTCGCGACTGCGGGCGGCGCGGGCATGAACAATGCGCTGCTGCGTGCGTATCCGCGGGCGTGGCGGGAGCGGTACGGCGATGAGCTTGCGCACCTGATCGAAGCCGATTCTGGCGGAGGGCGGATCGCCTTGCGCGTCAAGCTCGATGTGATCGGCGCCGGCCTGATACAGCGACTGCGGAGCTCCGGCCTGGCCGGCGACGAAGTGCCGCCCGAGGGGCGAATCCGGGCGGGCGTGCTGCTCGTCCTCTCCTCGTGGGCCGCGTTCGTCGTCGCGGGTCTCGCATTCGCGAAGACGGCAGAGCACTGGCAGGCGCTCACGCCGCGGCCGGATCGCGGCACGCCGGCCGCGGCGTACGACGCTGTGGTGCTCGCGGCCGGGCTCGGGACGCTCCTGGTGCTGCTCGGGCTCGTGCTCGTAGCGGGACCGCTCCACGCATTCCTGCGCGATGGTGGGTGGCAGATGATCCATCGCCCCCTACTTCGTGCGCTGGCCTCGACAGGATTGACCTTCGTTGTGCTGGTCGCCGTCGTCGTCTGGGCTCATCGGCTGACGGACGCCGAACGCAACGGCGGCAACCGGCTCTACGGCGTGGCGTTTGTCGCGCTGGCGGTGTGCGGTGTCGGCTCGATTGCGCTGTGGACGCACGCTGCAGTCGCGACGGCACGCCAGCTTGCGCTGACCCGCGCGTCGCTGTACCGCGAGACGTTCCTCGCCGCAGCGACGACCCTGGCGATGGCCGTCATGACGGTTGCTGCGGCGATCTGGTGGGCGTTCGTCTATGGCGCGTCGCCGGTGCGGATGGTCGCGATGACGCTCGTGATGCTCGGAGCCACCGCACTCGCGGCGACGGGCACGGTGCGTTCCGTTCGCGCCCTGTGGACGTGACGATCACCGTCATCTTCGAAACGCACTCGACGAGCGTCGACAACGAGCGGGGCATCGCGACGGGCTGGAATCAAGGCGAGCTTTCGGAAACCGGGCGGACACAGGCGCGCGAGCTCGGCGACCGGCGCCGGGACGACGGCATTGCGATCGTCTTCACCTCCGACCTCCGCCGTGCGGTCGAGACGGCC
>DATBBH010000095.1:0-10661 GCA_036271075.1 Gaiellaceae bacterium
AGGATCTGTTCGAAGTCACCAACGAGCTGGCGGGGCGCACGACCGAGCAGACCGCCACCCTGATCGCCGCGAATCGGAGCGCGTACACGTCCTCGCGTGACCTCTTCATCGGCGTCGGCGCAGCGAGTGTCCTGCTGGCACTCGGCCTTGGTCTGATCCTCTCGTGGTCGTTGATCGGCCCGATCCAACGGACGGAGTCACGTCTCGCGGAGATCGCTGCCGGTGACTTCTCCGGGCACCTCGACGTACCGAACCGCGACGAGCTCGGCTCGCTCGCTGCGAACGTGAACCGGATGAACGGCGAGCTCCGGCGCCTCTACGGCGAGCTGGAGACGGCGAGCCGCCACAAGAGCGAGTTCCTGGCGAACATGTCGCACGAGCTGCGGACACCGCTGAACGCGATCCTCGGCTTCTCGCAGGTGCTTCAGCATCGTCTCTTCGGCGAGATCAACGAGAAGCAGGACGAGTACCTCGACGACATTCTCGCGTCCGGTAATCACCTGCTCTCCCTGATCAACGACGTGCTCGACCTCTCGAAGGTCGAGGCGGGCCAGGTTGAGCTCGAGATCGCCGCCTTCTCGCTGGGCGACGCGCTCGAGCGCGGCGTGGTGATGGTGCGCGAGTCGGCGATCAAGAACGGTGTTCAGCTCTCGCTCGAGCTTGCGCCGGATGTCAACGGCGTGCGCGGCGACGAGCGTCGTGTGCGCCAGATCGTGTTCAACGTTCTCTCGAATGCAGTCAAGTTCACGCCCGCCGGCGGCAGCGTCGCGGTCGCGGCTGCGAACGTGAATGGCGAGGTGCAGGTTTCGGTGACCGACACCGGGCCGGGAATCGCACCCGAGGACCAGGAGCGGATCTTCGAGGAGTTCCAGCAGACCGAGATCGGCGTGCAACAGCGGGAGGGCACCGGCCTCGGCCTCGCAGTCTCGAAGCGCCTGGTCGAGCTGCATGGGGGCCGGATCTGGGTCGAGAGTGAGCTCGGCCACGGCAGTCGGTTCGTCTTCACGCTGCCGAGCGAGGAGATCTGACGTGGCCGGCGAGCTCGTCCTCATCGTCGAGGACAACGAGACGAGCATGAAGCTCTTCCGTGACGTTCTGATGGCGACCGGCTACAGCACACTTGAGGCGACCACCGGCGAGGATGCGGTGTCACTTGCGTTGTCGCACACGCCGGCCCTCGTACTCATGGACGTGCAGCTTCCGGGGATCGACGGAGTCGAGGCGCTCGTGCGGCTGCGTCGCGACGCGCGTACCGAGACGATCCCGGTGCTCGCCCTGACAGCTCAGGCGATGCATGGCGATCGCGAGCGGTTCCTCGAGGCGGGCTTCGACGGCTACCTCTCGAAGCCGCTGGATGTCGCCGAGCTGCTCCGTACGGTCGAGCAGTACTGCGGTCGCGAATGACCTCGAGCCTGGGATGGCATGCTGCGAAGCATGTCCGTCGAGTTGCAGGAGTTGCTGATGCCGGGCGCCCGTGCGTGGCGGAAATGGCTTGCCGAGCACCATGACGAGTCGCCCGGCGTCTGGCTTGTGCTTGCCAAGAAGGGCACGTCCGAGCCGACCAGCCTGACCTATGAGCAGGCGCTTGAGGAGGCGCTGTGCCACGGCTGGATCGACGGCCAGGTTGGACGTCGCGACGAGGCAACCTATCGGCAGCGCTTCACACCGAGACGGCGGCGCAGCATGTGGTCTCAGCGGAACTGCGCGATCGCGGAACGGCTGCTCGCCGAAGGCCGAATGCATGCGGCCGGGATGGAGGAAGTCGAACGGGCGAAGGCTGATGGCCGCTGGCAGACCGCCTATGCGGGATCAGCCGGTAGCGAGGTGCCCCTCGATCTCATCCAGGCACTTGCGACAGAGCCGAAGGCCCAGGCGGTGTTCGAGAGCCTCAACCGCCGAAACCGCTATGCCCTCCTCTACCGGATCACGACTGCGAAACGCGCAGATACGCGAGCTCGGCGGATTCAGGAGTTCGTCGCCATGCTTGCGCGCGGAGAAACGATCCACCCGCAGAAGCGCACGCCCGACGTCGGGCCGGACGACTCACCCTGACGCCGTTCCCGCACTCTGACGTGGCTCGATCAACAGAGCGGCTCTGTCGGCCAGAAGCACTCGCCGATCGTCGTCTCGCTACGGAACGTTCACGGTGAAGCCGATCTGATTGGAGAGCTGAATGGGATTGTCGGTGAACGTCTTTACCTCGAGCTGACCGGCCGGACAGGACGGGCCGGATGTTGGATAGCGCACCGTGGCGATCCCGAAGGCGCTCGTGTAGAAGGCCTCCACCGATGCGACAGCCGCCGTCGAATCGACGGTGACGCCCGGACTAGGCGTGAGGCAGTAATCGCCCTGACCGAACGGGCCGACGCCGACTGCCGCGAAGCCCCGTGTCTGCGCGTCGACGAGACGCGGCGAGCCACCGTTCGGGTCAACCAGTGCATATGCCTCGGTGCCGCTCGCGCCGGCCGGCCCCGCTGGACCCTGCACGCCCGCTGACCCGGCTGGCCCGGCTGGCCCTGCCTGCCCGACGGAAACTGGGAACTTCCCATCGGCCCGCAGTGGCACGAGATAGCCGGCCTGGGGCGTTCTGGACGCCCGGATGCCGTTAACGGCACCAGCGTTCGTCGCGTAACCGGCCTTCTTCGCGAACGCGGGAATCACGCCTGTCAAATCGCGTGCGGCCCGCCCGAGGGGCGTAGCGCCGAACAAAGCAACGACGAGGGCCAAAGCAGACAGAGTCAGCGGCAGACGCTGCTTCATGATCGCCATCCCTTCCGGACCTGACTCGACTCGGTCCTATCTGGTCGGAGTCTTCGCTGCCAGGTAACGGACTATCCCACCCGTCGCGCGCAGCGGCAATGTCGCCGATCGCAGAGGCCGAAGTCGTCGCCACGCCTCGCCACGGCGGCGGTCTGCGTCGCCGGCGTTGCTAACGAGCTCTGCCGCGAGGCCGCGTCACGACGGGCTTCTCGCAGATGGGCGCACCTGGGATCGAACCAGGGACCTCTCGCGTGTGAAGCGAGCGCTCTCCCGCTGAGCTATGCGCCCGAAGAGGCTGAAAACCTAGCAGCGATGCGGGTTACGGTCCGAGCTCGATCGGCCTCCACTCGGTGTTGCCAGCCGAGCCTAGGATTGGTCGGCTCCGATGAGTGACGATCAATTGACCGATGCCTGGGAGTCACTTCACCTAGTCCGCGCCGTCACCCATGAGGAGCACGTTCGTATCTCCTGGGTGCTGATTACGCGGCACGGCAGCACCGCTGGCTGTTCGCGGATCGCCGCAGCAACGCTGGCGAACTGCATCGCCATGGACGCGCGCGATCGTTTCGATCCTGCTCTGACTGCGCGTTGGTCGCAGGCGATCTCGGCGGCGATGGAAACGAGCGATGCAATCACGGCGGGCGAGTTCCTCGACCAGCATCCCAAGTTCCTCGACAGCCGCCTCTTTGGCGTCCCGGAGTGGATGGCTGCCGCGACGTAGCTCACGGCCTATTGATCGGCGGTTCGGCGCGGCCTAAGGTGCTAGGGCGGGGCTGGGGGACTGTCGGCATGGATGGCCGGGCTTCGCGGCCCGGGAATCCAGGGAAGATCCCAGCCTCGCTTTTCTGGGATCGGGAAAGTCCGCGGCACCGGTGAGGGATCCTTAGGGCTGCTTCCTCCCGGATCTGACCCGGTTCGGAACCTCACCGCGCCGCGGGCGTCGCAAGTGTACCGAGGCTGAGCTTGCACAATCCGCCGCCGGCGCGCACAATGCCGATAGTTCCAAGCCGACGAGGAGGTGGTGCAGCGATGAGACAACTCATTCAGTCCCGGACTTGCTGCGCCACGGCTCGTCGCCTCGTCTCCTGACGTGAGCTCGGCGGGTCGTGGCGACCCACCGACTTTCGCGCAAAGGAGCTTTGGTTGACACTTCCGATTACGGAATCGCTGCTGCAACAGCTTGGCTGGGACGATGGCTGGGAAGCTGCGTTCGCAGAGCACCGCGCCGCCGGGCTGACGCCCGCCCGCGTCGCCGTGCAACACAGAGGTGCCTACGATCTCGCCACGGAAGAGGGTGAGGTGCGCGCGAGCGCGGCCAACCGCTTCGTGCGCGACGACGACCTGCCCGGCGTGGGCGACTGGGTTGGCCTCGACCCCAACACGGGGCTGATCGAGGCACTACTGCCGCGCCGCACGTCGATCTCACGCAAGGAGGTCTTCCAGAAGACGCGCGAGCAGATTCTCGCCGCGAACGTCGACGTCGCCTTCCTCGTCCAGGCGCTGCCGCTCGACTTCAACCTCCGCCGACTCGAGCGCTACCTCGCGATGGCGTGGGAGAGCGGCGCACAACCCGTCGTCCTGTTGACGAAGACTGACCTCGTCGACGATGTCACGCCGTACCTCGCGGAGGTCGAAACGGTCACCCTCGGCGCGTGTCCCGTCGAGGCGGTCTCGGCCGTCAGCGGCGACGGCATCGAGGGGCTACGCGCCTGGTTCGCGGGAAACCGCACCGCGGTGCTGCTCGGGTCCTCGGGCGTCGGCAAGTCGACGATCGTCAATTCACTCGTCGGCGAAGAGGTGCTTGCGACGCAAGAGGTGCGCGAGGACGACCAAAGTGGCCGGCACACGACGAGTCACCGTGAGCTGATCCTGCTCCCGACCGGCGGAGTGGTGCTCGATACGCCCGGCATTCGCGAGCTGCAGCTCTGGGATGCCGACCTCGAGCAGGCGTTCGGCGACGTCGACGAGATCGCGCGGCGTTGCCGCTTCAGCGACTGCGCCCATGGCCAGGAGCCCGGTTGCGCGATTCGCGAGGCGCTCGCCGACGGCTCACTCGCTCCCGACCGTTGGCAGAGCTACGTCAAGCTGGAGCGCGAGCTCGAGGCAGTTGAGGCAAGGCGCAACCACCTGCTGCGACAGGAACGCGTGCGTGAGTACAAGATTCGCGCACGTCAGCAGCGAGCCCAGAAGAAGAAGCGCTGAGCCCGCCCCGCGTCCGGGAGGACGCGGTCGACTTCACGCTGGCCGACCCCGAGCACCGCTTCGGCGAGGTGGTGCTCGGGCAGGAGGTCTCCCGGCCCCGCCCGGGACCGGCGTTCACCTGGGCCGACAACGCGTGGCGGTTGACGTTCCCGCGGCCGAATGCCGACCGGCTCGAGTATCTGATCGGCGTCGACCGTGCCTTCGTGCCCGACCCCGCCAATCCACTGCGCGCGCCCGGGCCGTTCGGCGACAAGTCGGTGATCGAGTGGCCGGAGTACACGGCGCCGGCCTGGCTCAGCTCGGTCGCAGACGCCGGCCCGGTCGAGCGAACCGAGCTGCGCTGCCGCCGGCTCGTCGCGCGGGTGCCCGTCCTGATCTACGCGACTCCGGAGCCGCCGGGCGCCGACGCGCCGCTGCTGGTCGTGCACGACGGGCCGGAGTACGCGGAGTACGCCGGCTTGACGCGGTTCCTCGATGCGATGAGCTGGGAAGAGCGAATCCCGCCGATGCATGCCGCACTCGTCCAACCCGTCGACCGCGACGAGACGTACTCCGCCTCGGCGCTGTACGCCGGCGCGCTCGTTCGTGAGCTGTTGCCGCAGATCGCCAAGCTCGCACCTCACGGAAAGCGCATCGGGATGGGAGCGAGCCTGGGCGCGCTCGCGATGCTGCATGCGCAACGCCGCCACCCGAAGGCCTTCGACGGTCTCTTCCTCCAGTCCGGCAGCTTCTTCCGCCGGCGCTTCGACAAGGAGGAGTCGGGCTTCGGGCGGTACCAACGGATCACGCGCTTCGTCGGCGCGCTGCTGCGCGACACGGCTGCCGAGCGGCCCGTGCCGGTCGCGATCACAACTGGGACCTCCGAGGAGAATCGGGAGAACAACCGTGCGGTCGCCGACGCGCTTGCCGCGCAGGGTTACGCGGCATGGCTCGCTGAGATCCGTGACGGTCACACCTGGACCTGCTGGCGCGATGCCTTCGACCCGAACCTGCCGGCGCTGCTCGAGGCGGTCTCTTGACGAGGCGGGCAATCGAGCTCGACGGCGGCACCGTGCTTGCGTATGGGCACTTCGGCCGTCCGGTGATCGCGTTTCCGTCCGAGGAAGGGGAGGCGCACGACTGGGAGGACCGCGGGATGGTCGATGCAGTCGGCGGGCTGCTCGACGCGGGCAAGCTGAAGCTCTACTGCGTGCCTTCGTTCGACCGCGAGAGCTGGACACGCCGCGACCTCTCGCTCGAGGAACGCGCGCAGCGGCACGGCCAGTACGAGCGCTGGATCCTCGCGCGGCTGGTGCCGTTCGTTCAGGCCGACTCGCACACGCACGAGCTGATTGCAACCGGAGCGTCCTTCGGTGCCTACCATGCGGCGAACTTCTGTCTCAAGCGCGCCGACCTGTTTCCGGTGGCGCTCTGCCTGAGCGGCGTCTACGACGTTTCGGTCCAGGGCGGCGGCGAGCGTGGCGATGCCGTCTATTTCAACAACCCGATGGATTACCTGGCGAATGTCGGTGGCGACCACCTCGACTGGCTGCGCGAACACGCCTCGCTGCTGCTCGTCTGCGGGCAGGGGCAGTGGGAGGACACAACCGGCGCGCTCGAGTCGACGAAGCGATTTGGCTCTCTGCTCGGCCAACAGGGGATTCGCCACGAGGTCGACCTCTGGGGATACGACGTCCCCCACGACTGGCCGTCCTGGCGGCGTCAGATCGCGCATCATCTGCCGAGGTTTCTGTAGATGCCCGACCGCCTGATCGGTCTGCTCCTCGGTACCGAGGAGGATTGGCCCGCCGCATTCGAGGCGCTGGTCACGCGCCTCGGCCCGGTGGACGGTCAGCTGCTGCGGACCGAGCGCATCGTCAACGAGCCGTTCGATCTTCGCTACAGGCCCCGGTACGCGCTCGTGATCGACAGATTGGCGTGGTGGTACGACCTGCCGCGCGCGTGGCTGAAGAAGGTCTCCCTGGTCGACGACGTCTACCTGCTGAACAACCCGTTCACGTTCCAGGCGATGGAGAAGCACTCCGCCTACTGCGCGCTGATGCGGCTTGGGATCCGCGTGCCGGAGACCTGGCTGATCCCGCACAAGGTGCCGCCCGACAATCCTCGCTTCCAACCGACTGCCGAGCGCTACAACGCGCAATTCGACCTCGAGGGGATCGGCGAGCACATCGGCTATCCGCTCTTCATGAAGCCGTTTGACGGCGGCCAGTGGGTCGGCGTGTCGCGCGTCGGCTCGGCGGAGGAGCTGCGCGCGCGCTACGACGAATCGGGCGAGCGGATGATGCACCTGCAGACGGCGCTTGAGGACTTCGATGTCTTCGTGCGCTCACTCTCGATCGGCGCCGAGACGATGTCGATGTGGTTCGACCCGTCCAAGCCGATGCACGATCGCTACCAGGTGCGTCATGAGTTCCTGACGCCAGACCTGGGCGAGGAGATCCTCTCGATCTCGCGACTCGTGAACGCGTTCTTTCGCTGGGAGTTCAACTCGTGCGAGACGATCGTGAAAGACGGTGTCGCCTACCCGATCGATTACGCGAACGCATCCCCAGATGTCGCCCTGACGTCGCTCCACTACTACTTCCCGTGGGCGATCATGGCGCTCGTTCGGTGGAGCGCTTTCTGCACGATCACGCGACGCGAGATGCTCGTCAACCAGAACTCGCGCGCGTACTTCGAGTTTGGCGATCGCGACGACCTCTCCTACGAGGAGAAGCTCGCTGCCTACCGCCGGCTCGCCGACGACTATTTCCAGGTCCAGGCGTACGAGGACTTCTGTGCTGCGCACCTCGGGCACCTGCCGGAGATCGCGCACGAGTGGTTCACCTCGAGCGAGTTCGACGACGTGCTCGTGCAAACGGTGCGCAGCACGTTTCCCGTGCACGAGCAGGAGCACTTCGTCGAGCACTACCGCGGCCTGCTCGCCGCCTGGGCGCGCGACAATGCGGTGTGACTGAGACCGCGATCCTGGTGGTCGACGACGACGCGCCGATCAGGCGCATGCTCGAGCGCACTCTCGCCGCCGAGGGCTACGCGGTCGAGTCGGTCGCCGACGGTGGCGAGGCCCTCGCGGCGGTCGAGCGCTCGGCACCGGACCTGATCGTGCTCGACGTGACAATGCCGGGTCTCGACGGGCTCGCGGTCTCGCGTCGGCTGCGCGCGAAGGGGCTCGCCACGCCGGTGCTGCTGCTCACCGCGCGCGACGAGGTGCCGGATCGCGTTGCCGGGCTCGACGCCGGCGCCGACGACTATCTCGTCAAGCCGTTCGCCACCGAGGAGCTGCTCGCCCGGGTCCGGGCGCTGCTCCGCCGGCATGCACCGGAGGAGCTGCTTGCGCTCGCTGACCTCGTCTTCGATCCGGCGACGCGGGCCGTTCAGCGCGGCGGGCGCGAGGTCACACTCTCGCCCCGTGAGGCCGATCTGCTCGAGCTGCTCCTGCGCAACGCGCGACGGGTCGTCTCGCGAGAGCAGGCGATTGCGGAGATCTGGCAGGGTGCGTCGCGCGCGAACACCGTCGATCGCGCCGTCACGAACCTGCGTCGCAAGCTCGGTGAGCCGTCGCTGATCGAGACGGTGCGCGGGGTTGGGTTTGTGATCGGCCGATGAGCCTTCGCCTGCGCTCGATTCTCGCGGCGTCAATCTCGACGATGCTCGCGGTCGTCGTGCTCGGCTCCGCGGTCGACGTCCTCGTCGCGCGCCATCTCCGTCACGGGCTGGACAAGACGTTGCGCACCCGGGCCGTCGAAGTCGCACAGCTCGCGGCGTCGGCACCGGCACTCGTCACGCAGCCGGGCGCGCTCGACGCCCCGGTCGGCTCGACGCAGGCAATGGTCGAGGTCGTCGACCGTCGAGACCGCATCGTCTCGCGTTCGCTGTCGCTCGGCGGCCGCCTGCTCCCACGGACGATTGCAAAGCAGGCGATCGCGAGTGGGCACGGCCACTATCAGACGATCCAGTTCGGGGGTGACCGGCTCCGCGTCTACTCGGCTCCGCTCGCTGCTGTGGCCGGCGGCGGCGCGGTGCTGGTGGCGGCGTCGACAGCGGATGTCGCCGACACGATCCACACGCTGCGGGGCCTCACTCTCCTCGCTGCACTGCTCTCCGCCGCGATCGGGGGTGCTGCAGTTGCACTGCTCATGCGCGGTGCGCTCCGGCCGCTCGTGCGGCTGGACCGGGCGGCCGCGGAGATCGGACGCAGCGGGGACGCACGGCGACGACTGCCGGATCCTCATCGACACGACGAGGTGGGGCGGCTCGCGACGACGTTGAACACGATGCTCGACGGGCTCGAGCGCGCGCGTGACGCGGAGCGCCGCTTCCTCGCCGACGCATCACACGAGCTTCGGACGCCACTCACAGCGCTGCGCGGAAATGTCGCGCACCTCGCGCGGCACGGTGCGACTCCTGCGCTCGTCGCCGACCTCGAGGCCGACGCGGAACGCCTCGCCCAGCTCGCCGACGACCTGCTTGCGCTCTCTCGGGAAGAGGCGGCGCCTCCTCCCGAAGATAACGTCTCGCTCGACGAGCTGGCAGGCGCAGCGGCTGGGGACGGCATCACGATCCGCGCCGAGCCCGTCACGGTTCGCGGCGACCGTGCGGCGCTCGAGCGTGCGCTCGACAACTTGATCGAGAACGCCCGCCGCCACGGGAGCGGCGACATCACGGTCACGGTCGCGCGGCACGACGGTCTCGCCACGCTCAGTGTCGAGGACGAGGGAGCCGGGATCGCCGACGAGGACCGCGAACGTGTCTTCGAACGGTTCTACGGCGAGGGATCGGGACTCGGGCTCGCGATCGTCCGCGCCACGGCGGAGCGCCACGGTGGTCGCGTGTACGTGCAGGGCTCGCGCGTGACGATCGAGCTCGTCAGGAAAGCGTCAGAGTCTCTCGGCAATCCTTCCGGGGAGGAACTCGAGAAAGGACTGCCGTGAAGATCTTCCGCACGCTCCCGACCACCCGTCTGATCGCACTTGTCGGTGCGATCGCCATCGTGCTCGTCGCCGGCGCGATTGCCGTCGCCGCCCGCGGCAGCAGTGGCTCGACGCCGCCGCCGAAGCCGCTCGCTCAGGCGCTCCACGATGCGCTCGGCGCAGCCGAGCCGGCGGGCGTGACCGCGAGGATCTCCTTCACGAACAAGCTCTTCCCGTCGGGCGCGCTGACCGGTCAGGCGGGCTCCGCCCTGATGACCGGCGCGACCGGCCGGCTCTGGGCGAACGCCAACGGCGGCCGGCTGGAGCTTCAGTCCGACGCCGGTGACGCACAGATCGTGTGGAACGACACCAAGGTGACGGTGTACGACGCGACGTCGAACACCGCCTACGTCGCGGATCTCCCACAGAAGGAAACGGGCTCCGGCACGACGACGCACACTGCGCCGACGCTCGACGAGATCACGACGTTCCTCAGCGACGTCGCCAAGAACTGGACCGTCTCGGGTGCCGAGCCGTCGAACGTGGCCGGCCAGGAGGCCTACACCGTGACCGTCTCGCCGAGCCATGACGGCGGGCTGCTCGGCTCGGCCGAGCTCGCCTGGGACGCGACCCACGGCACGCCGCTGAAGGTCGCGGTCTACGCGCAGGGCTCGTCGTCTCCGGTGCTCGCGCTCGAGGCGACCCAGATCTCGTTCGGCTCCGTTTCCGACTCCGACATCAACGTTGCGCCGCCCGCCGGCGCGACGATCGTCGACCTCTCGTCGCAGG
>DATBBH010000096.1:0-6568 GCA_036271075.1 Gaiellaceae bacterium
AAATCAGCTTCTTGACGTCCGTGGGTTGACGGTCCGCTTCCCGACCGCCGACGGCGTCGTGCAGGCGGTCTCTGACGTCAGCTTCTCGCTCTCGCGTGGCGAGACGCTCGGGGTTGTCGGCGAGTCGGGCTCCGGTAAGAGCGTCTCCAACCTCGCGATCATGGGGCTGCTCAACCAGCAGCGCACCGCGATCACCGGCGAGGTCGAGTTCATGGGACGCAACCTGCTCACCCTGCCCCCGGAGGAGATCCGCGAGATCCGCGGCAAGGACATCGCGATGGTCTTCCAGGACCCCTTCGCCTGCCTGCACCCGATGTACCGCGTCGGCGCCCAGATCGCCGAGGCGGTCACGGCGCACTCGAACGTGAGCAGCAAGGTTGCCTGGGCGCGCGCCGTCGAACTGCTCGGGCACGTCGGAATCCCGAACGCGAAATCGCGCTCTCGTGACTACCCCCATCAGTTCTCCGGGGGCATGCGCCAGCGCGCGATGATCGCGATGGCGCTCGTCCACAACCCGTCGATCCTGATCTGCGACGAACCGACCACCGCACTCGACGTCACGGTGCAGGCTCAGATCCTCGAACTGATCGAAGAGGTCAAACGCGAGTTCAACATCGGCGTCATCCTCGTCACACATGACCTGGGCGTCGTCGCCGAGACCGCGAATTCCGTCATGGTCATGTATGCCGGGCGGATCATGGAGTACGGCCCGGCGCAGCAAATCTTCGAACGGCCCCAGCACCCGTACGCCTGGGGACTGCTCGACTCGATGCCGAGCGTCGAGAAGCGGCTGTCGGCGCTCGTGCCGATCGAAGGTTCCCCGCCGTCGCTTCTCACCCCTCCCACCGGTTGCCCCTTCCACCCCCGCTGCCGCTATCGCTTCGAGCCGTGTCCCAAGGAGCGGCCGCCGCTGGTGACACCTGCGGACGACGCGCATCCGGATTCCTGCTACCTGTCGTGGGAAGACAAGCAGCGGGAGGGCGGCAAGCGCTCGATCGCGCGGCTCGGTGACGCCGCATGAGCAGCAACGGTAGTACTGACAACCTCGTCGAGATCGACCATCTGACGAAGCGCTTCGCGGTGAAGCAAGGCGTCTTCGCGCGCGGCAAGGCAGAGGTGCATGCCGTCGAGGACATCTCGTTCGACGTGCGGCGCGGCGAGACGCTGGGCCTGGTCGGAGAGTCCGGCTGCGGCAAGTCGACGACCGCACGGCTGATCCTGCGCCTGCTCGACCCGACGGCCGGAACGATCCGGTTCGACGGCCGCGACATTTCGAAGCTCTCGCCACGTGCAATGCGCCCACTGCGCCGCGAGATGCAGATGATCTTCCAGGATCCGTACTCGTCCCTGAACCCGCGCAAGACGGTCGGGCAAATCATCGGGGCGCCGTTTGAGATCCACGGCGTCAAGGGCGGCAAGCACCGGGTGCAGGAGCTGCTCGAGACGGTCGGGCTGAGCCCCGAGCACTACAACCGGTATCCCCACGAGTTCTCGGGAGGCCAGCGACAACGCATCGGCGTCGCGCGCGCGCTTGCACTCTCGCCCAAGCTGATCGTCTGCGACGAACCGGTCTCGGCCCTCGATGTGTCGATCCAGGCGCAGATCCTCAACCTGCTGCGGAACCTGCAGGACGAGTTCAAGCTCACTTACGTCTTCATCTCGCACGACCTGTCGGTGATCCGGCAGATCGCCGACCGCATCGCCGTGATGTACCTCGGCCACATCGTCGAGCTCGGGGAAGGGGAATCGATCTACGAGAGCCCCAAGCATCCCTACACCGCGGCACTGCTCTCCGCGGTGCCGCGGCCGACGGCAGCGGGTGGGCGCCAGCGAATCGTGCTCTCGGGCGATGTTCCCTCCCCCGTCGCGCCGCCCGCGGCCTGCGTGTTCCATCCCCGCTGCCCGCGCTTCCACCAGGGGCATTGCGACCTCGAGACCCCGCTCCTACGCGAGCTCGAGGCTCATCATGAGGCGGCCTGCCACTACCCGCTCGAGCGCTGGCCGATGACCGAGGACGAGATCCGCCAGGCCGAAGGCGCGGCGCGCGTCGACAGGCCGCACCTCGAGGGTGCGGCTCACGACGCGAGTGTCTGACGCGGTTCGTTAGGCCGCGAGGCCGGCGAGCTCACGCAGCGCGGCGAGCCGGGAAAGAGCCTGGCCCTCCAGCTGGCGCACGCGTTCGCGCGTCAAGTCGAGCTCGTGCCCGATCGCCTCGAGCGTCCACGGCTCGCCCTCGAACCCGAACCGCAGCTCGAGAATGCGCCGCTCGCGCTCCGGCAGAGCATCGAGCGCCTTGCGAATGTTCTGACGGCGAAGCGACTCCTCAGCCTCGTCGAACGGGTCCGCGGCCTCACGGTCGGCAAAGAGGTCGCCGAGCTCGCCCTCGTCGTCCGCGCCGACCGTCTGGTTCAGCGAGACGGACGCAGACGCTGCCGAGAGCGCCTCCTCGACATGCTGAAGCGGCAGGCCGGTGGCCTCCGCCAACTCCTCCTTGGTCGGTTCGCGACCGAGCTCCACCTCGAGCCGGCGCGCCGCGCGCGACAGCTTCTGCTGCCGCTCGACGACGTGCACCGGGACTCGGATCGTGCGCGCGTGATTTGCGACCGCGCGCTGCACCGACTGGCGGATCCACCAGGTCGCGTAGGTCGAGAACTTGTAGCCGCGCCGCCAATCGAACTTCTCGACCGCGCGGTTCAGCCCAAGCGTTCCCTCCTGGATCAGGTCGAGGAACGGCACGCCGAGCCCGCGATAGCCCTTGGCGATCGACACGACAAGACGAAGGTTGGACTCGATCATGCGGCGCTTCGCGCGGGTATCCCCACGTTCGATCGCCTTCGCCAGCACGACCTCCTCGTGCGCGGTCAGCAGCTTGTGCTTGCCGACGTCAGCGAGGAACAGCTGCAGGCTGTCGCCTGCGCCGGACGGTGCGTCGGCCTCGTAGATGACCGGCTCGGCCTGTGCCTTGGTGTTCTTCTCCTCCGTGACCGGCTCGCGCACCTCGAGCCCGATGCGCTCGAGCTCCTTCACGAGGTCGGCAACTTCGGGCTCGCCGAGGTCGTTCTCGACCGCGAACGCCTCGAGCTCGGCCGGTTCGATCCAGCCGCGCTCCTCACCCGCCTCCAGAAGGGTACGGGCGCTCTCGGTCTCAAGCAGTTCGTTCAGCTGGCTCTGAGTCAAGTCGGAATCGATGTCCTTTCGTTTCTGCGACCGGCCGTGCAAACCTTCCCGCGCCAGGGTACCGCCCTCTTGAACGCGCGCGGCGGCGGACCCATTCCTTTCCGAGGGAAACTGATTATGGACGGTTTCAGGCTGGAAATGTTGTAAGGACTGTTGCAGCTCTGTTAGGAGCGTTTCTTGGCCGCGCGTTTCTTCTTCGGGGCGGGCCCACGGTCCCGCCGGTCCTGGAGCAGCTCTGCCGCCCGCTCCGGGCCGATCGACTCGACCGAGTCGGCCGCCCGCAGGCTGGCGTTCGTCTCGCCGTCCGTCACATAGGGACCGAAACGGCCCTCTTTGAGGACGATCGGCTTGCCGCTGACCGGGTCATTTCCGAGCTCCTTGAGGGGCGGCGTCGCCGCCCGGCGGCCCCGCTGTTTGGGCTCGGCCAGCTTGGCAAGCGCCTCTTCCAGGGTGATCGTGAAGAGCTGGTCCTCGCTGTCGAGCGAGCGTGACTCTTTCCCCCGCTTCACGTACGGGCCGTAGCGGCCGTTGGCGGCGAGTACCTCCTCCCCGTCCGTCTCTCCGAGCGACCGCGGGAGCGTCAGCAGCCTCAGCGCATCTTCGAGCGTCACCGTCTCCGGCGACATTGTCTTGAAGAGCGAGGCGGTCCGAGGCTTCTCGTCGCCCTCGACGACCTCGGTCACATAGGGGCCGTAGCGTCCGCCGCGCACGACGATCGAGCGTCCGCTCTCGGGGTCGGCGCCGAGCTCGTGCTCCTGGTTGCCCTGAGCGAGGATCTCCTCGGCGCGCGCGGAGGTGAGCTCGTCGGGCGCGATGTCGGGCGGCAGCGTCTGGCGGTCGGTGCCCCGTTCGAGATACGGGCCGTACTTGCCAACGCGAACGACAATGTCGCTGCCCGGCAACTCGACCGTGTTGACCTCTCGCGCGTCGATCTCCGCCAGGCGACCTTCCACGAGCTCCTTCAGGCCTGCGTCGCCGTCGTCCCCGAAGTAGAAGCGCTGCAGCCAGGTGGTGCGCGCCTCGTCGCCCGAGGCGATCTCGTCGAGGTCGTCCTCCATGCGCGCGGTGAATTCGTAGTCGACGAGCTGCGGGAAGTGATTCTCGAGCAGCTTTACGACCGCGAACGCGAGGAACTCCGGGACGAGCGCCTGACCTTGCTTGCGTACGTAGCCACGGTCGAGGATCGTGCCCATGATGGCGGCGTAGGTCGAGGGCCGCCCGATCCCGCGCTCCTCGAGCGCTTTCACGAGGCTCGCTTCTGTGAATCGCGGTGGCGGCGAGGTGGAGTGTCCGTCCGGCTCGAGGGCCGCCGCGTTCAACGCGTCGCCTTCGGCGAGCGGCGGCAACACCTTCTCCTCCGCGTCGCCCGACGGCTCGTCGAGCCCTTCCTCATACGCGAGCAGAAAGCCGCGGAAGGTGATGACGGTGCCGGCCGTCGAGAACTCGGTGCTGCGCCCGTCGGCGGCGTCGGCGCCGATCCGCACCGAAACGGTCTGACCGCGCGCGTCCTCCATCTGCGAGGCGACGGTGCGCTTCCAGATCAGGTCGTAGACGTTGAACTCGTCCGACGACAGTTCGCGACGCACCGCATCCGGCGTGCGGAAGCGATCACCTGCCGGACGGATCGCCTCGTGCGCCTCCTGCGCGTTCTTCACCTTCCGGGTGTACTGGCGCGGCTGCGCCGGCACCGAGTCGGCGCCGTAGAGCTCGCGGGCCTGGTCACGGGCCGCGGCGAGTGCCGACTCGGACAGGGTCGTCGAGTCGGTGCGCATATAGGTGATGTAGCCGTTCTCGTACAGGCGCTGCGCGACGCGCATCGTCTGTTGAGACGAGAGGCGCAGCTTGCGGCTCGCTTCCTGCTGCAGGGTCGAGGTCATGAACGGCGCGGCCGGCCTGCGGGTGTACGGCTTCTCCTCCACGGACGAGACCCGGAAGCTCGCGCCGGCGAGCTTGTCGGCCAGCTCACGAGCTTCGACCTCGGTCAGCTGGATCACATCGCTTTGCCGCAGCGTTCCATCCTGGGCGAAGTCGCGTCCCTGCGCGACACGCCGTCCCTCGACGGAGGTCAGACGCGCCGTGAACCCACCGGGCTCGTACGTCGCAACGATGTCCCAGTACTCAGCGGCGACGAACTTCATCCGCTCACGCTCGCGCTCGACCACGAGCCGCGTGGCGACAGACTGGACGCGTCCCGCGGAGAGGCCCTGCATGATCTTGCGCCAGAGGACCGGCGAAACCTCGTAGCCGTAGAGGCGGTCGAGAATGCGCCGCGTCTCCTGGGCGTCGACCAGCCGGCTGTCGATCTCGCGCGTCTCGCCGAGAGCCCGCTCGATCGCGGGCCGCGTGATCTCGTGGAAGACCATGCGCCGCACCGGCACCTTCGGATCAAGCACTTCGCGCAGGTGCCAGGCGATCGCTTCGCCTTCACGATCTTCGTCGGTCGCGAGCAGCAACTCGTCCGCGTTCTTGAGCTTCGCCTTCAAATCGGAGACGACCTTCTTCTTGCGCGAGTCAACGACGTACAGTGGCTCGAAGTCGTTGTCGACGTTCACACCGAGGCGCGCCCAGGCTTCGCCCTTCAGCTTCGCGGGGATCTCCGCGGCGTTGTTCGGCAAGTCGCGGATGTGGCCGATCGACGACTCGACGAGGTAGTCGGGCCCGAGGTAGCCCGCGATCGTCTTCGCCTTGGCGGGCGACTCGACGATCACCAGCTTCTTGCCGTTGGCTCCAGCCATTTCGCGCGCCACCATAGCGCTGTGGGCCGGATCAGCGATACTCGCCGCCGGTGACACGTCCTCCCAGGCCGACCCTGCTCTACTCTTTGATCGCCCTTGTTTCCTGGCCCGTGCTCAAGCTCGCCTTCCGCTACCGGGCCGATGGAAAGGAGCATTTGCCCCAGAACGGCGGGTATGTGCTGGCGGCGGGCCACCTCTCCAATCTCGACCCCTGGCCGCTCGGCCTCACGCTCTGGCCCCACCGGTTTCTGCGCTTCATGGCGAAGTCGGAGCTCTTCTGGTTCCCGCTCTCTGCGATCGCGGGGGGAGCCGGCGCGTTCAAGGTGAACCGGGGCCAGGCCGACTACGCCGCGATCGAGACCGCAGTCCGTCTCGCCCGCGAGGGGAACGTGATCGCCATGTTCCCCGAGGGGACCCGCCGTCGGAAGGGCCTGCGCAAGAAGTACGAGGCGGGGGCGCACACGGGGGCCGCCCGCATCGCGCTCGAGGCCGGTGTCCCGCTCGTCCCGGCGGGGATCAAGGGCACCGACGGCCTGCGCCGGCTCGAGCAATGGCGTGTGCGCTACGGCGTGCCGATCGACATCGACGACCTGCGCGGCCGCGAGCTCGGCGAGGCTGCACGCGAGGCGACCGACCGGCTGATGGTGGCCATCCAC
>DATBBH010000097.1:0-2294 GCA_036271075.1 Gaiellaceae bacterium
CGACGAGGCACTCGATGCCTGGCTGCAACGGATCGAGGACGACGGCTCCGACCTGGCCGAGCCCGCACGCCGACTCCTCTTGACCGAGTTCCTCGACCGCGGTTACGAGGACGCCGCCTAGTGCCGCGCCGCACCCGGAACGCCATGAGCAGCGCGTTCTTGTCATTACAGGAGAGGGGCTGCTCACGTCGCTGAGTCAGCCGATAACTGACGGTGCTTCTTGAAGATCGGTGGCACTGCAGATGTGTAGGCGTAAGGGTGATAGAAGGCATCCAGTGCGAACTTCGCATCGACTCCAAACGCGAAGGCGCTCTCGGTGCGTTCGTCCGCGAGTTCGATCCAGACTTCGTTCGACCGGTCGTCCCAGAGGAGCGTGACCTCGAGACCGTCCTGGTGGCGATGCGCGAGCTCTCTCGAAATCTTCATTGGAATCTCGTCTCCTTTGGTCTCTGGGCCCCCGCAGGGGGCCCTCGTACCACTCAAGACTCCGCGCGAACGTTGTTATTCCTGAGTCGGTCGTTTTCGCGGGCTCTCGCTGGAGGGCGGAGAGATCAGGCGGCGGGTAGACGCGGCGCCTGGCCGGGTCCTTGGCCCCACGCCTTGCTGCTCGCTCCGGGGGGAGGGAGCCATCAAGACTACGGAGCGAGGACAGCGCCGATCGGTCGCCGTCAGCGGTCGGAGATCATGTTGGTTAGGATTTCGTATCCGTGCGCTCGCTCTGATCGTCGTGCTTGCCGCTGTCGTTGTGGCGCCGGCGGCAGCCAAAGACCGCATGTGGATGGGGTTTAACGACGACCCAGTGCTGCGCTACGACGCGAGCCGCCAGGCGGGGCTCGATCTTGTGCGCAGCAACAACGCGACGATGGTCCGGACGATCGTGAACTGGAGTCTGGTTGCGCCTCGCCGGCCGGCGAACGCGATCGACCCGTTCGATCCCGCCTACCGCTTCGACGACCTGGATGAGTTCGTGCGCAATGCGCAGGTGCGGGGACTCGAGGTGCTGATGACGATTTGGGGCACGCCCGGCTGGGCAAACGGGGATAAGGCAGCCAGCTTCCTGCCGAAGAACATGGCCGACTTCAAGAACTTCTGCCGTGCGCTCGCCGCGCACTTCTCCGGGCGCTACGCCGGCTACCCGTTCGTTCGTTTCTATGGGATCTGGAACGAGTCGAACCTCGGCAACTTCCTCTCGCCGCAGTTCGACTCGAAAGGCAAGATCGTCAGTCCCGCCAACTACGCCAAGCTCGCCGCTGCCGGCTACTCCGGCCTCAAGGCCGGAAACGGCAAGGCGCTCGTGGCGGTCGGGGAGACGTCGTCGCACGGACGTGACAAGCCGAAGAAGGGTCAGACCGACACGGTCGCGCCGGCCACGTTCATGAAGGGTGTCGCGAAGGCGAACAAGAAGCTGAAGTTCGACGCCTGGGCGCACCACCCGTACCCGTACCCGGTGTCGTTGTCGCCGACCCAGAAGGTGCGCTATCCGAACGTGATGCTCTCGACGATGCCGCAGTTCGAGACGGACCTCGACAAGGCGTTCGGTCGCAAGAACATCCCCGTCTGGATGACCGAGTACGGCGACGAGACGAAGCCCGGCGAGCCGCACGGCGTCACCGAGGCGCAGCAGGCGAAGTACCTCCCGGAAGCGATCTCGATCGCGAAGAATGACCCGGTGGTATCGATGTTCGTGTGGTTCACCTTCCGCGACTCGGTCGGGAACCCGTGGCAGAGCGGCATCTACCGGAAAACCGGCTCGGCCAAGCCGGCACAGCCGAAGTGGGCTTCGGCCGCAAAGCCGCTCAGCATGGTGAACGGCAAGGCGTCCTTCAAGGGCGGCACAAAGAACCCGTCCCTGACCGTCTACCTGCGCGAGTTCTGCGCGAACAACCCGATCGGCACGACCGTCGGCGCGTCCGTCCGCACCCTTCTCAGCGGGAAGACCGTCCAGACCGCAACGCCGACGGCACCGCTCGCGATCGACTGCACGATCCCGGTCCGGCTGACCGGCCTCACGGTCGCGAAAGGCAAGACCTACACCGTCCAGATCGACGCGAACAGCGCGACCGGATCGGCCGCGCACCGCACGATCACGGTCGTCGGAGCCTAACGGCGGAGCACCGCAGCATCGGGGTCCCGCGGCAGCCGTGTCGGTCGAGGGGGAGGGCGGTCGCTGTTGGAGGCTCGGAGCGGGCTCCGGCGCCAGTCGTGTCGCCAGCAAACGGCCTAACCGTCCCCGGGCCGGCACTCGCGAACGTCGCCGCGTCGCCCGCACCGGATCGCGCGGCCCGACGTTTCGT
>DATBBH010000098.1:0-2714 GCA_036271075.1 Gaiellaceae bacterium
ACGTCGCGAACCGCAAACGATCCCGTCGCTGCGAAGCTCTTGGCGAGCTCGGAGTAGACGATCTCGTCGATCATGATCCACGGGCCGACCATGTGACGCGCGAAGCCGAAGCGCACGCCCGTCGAGATCGCGACGATCGCGGTGACCCAAGCCCACGCCGGCACGGCGCGGGCCCTGCTACGCACCGATGCCGACCTCGCGCAGACGCTGGGCCAGCAGCGACGTGTCGGTCATGCCGACCTCGGCCGCAGCCTCGGCGACGCGCCAGAGAACTGCATCGTCAACGCTGTCGCCCCCGGCCGCGACCTCGAGCGCTGCGACGTACGCGTCGGCGACCTTCGGCAATGCGTGCTCGCGCTCGACGTATTCGCGTGCGGCCGCGCCCAGCGCCGGACCGTGCTCCACCGCAAACTCGAGCGCCGCATCGAGAATGACGACTTCGTGCTCGTCGACGGGAATCTTGAGCGCGACTCCGTCCGGCAGCTCGCTGAACCAGCCGACGTCGGAGACGAGCAGCGGTTTGCCCAGCGAGAGGGCACGAATCACCGAGCCCGACGTCTCACCCATCGTCGGGTAACGCAGGTTCACGAGCACGTCGCACGCCGCCATCAGAGACCACATGCGCTCTTCCGGCACGTAGTCGAGCCGCTGCACTCCTTCCGTCAGCCCGAGCCGCTCGAGCCGCCGTTCGACGTCGAACCGCTCACCGGCCGATCCGACGAGCAGGAGGCGCGCCCCGGGCAGCCGGCGCCGTAGCGACGCGAACGCTTCGAGCACCTGCGGGATTCGCTTGTTCATGTTCAGGTGACCGAAGCAGCCGATCAGCGGCTCGCCACTCACGTCGGTCGCGGCCACGGGCGCCACGGGTGGCCAGACGGGATGCGGGATCGTCCAGAGACGCCCCTCGTAGCCCGCAGAACGCGCACGGTCGCCGACGTAGTGCGAGTGCACGACGAGGCCGCGGGCTCGATCGAGCACGACGCCCGCGAGCGGGAAGCGTTCCGGCTGCGTCTCCCAGAGGAGCGGCAACAGGTTGTCGAGCACGCCGAGGCCGAGCAGCCGGCCGGCCACGCCGAGGTCGCGCTCCATGGCGTCGAGGTAGCCGCGCCCGTTGCCACGCCCGATCGTGATGCCGGCGATCAGGTGATGCAGCACGTACTCGTGCAGCACGACCACGCCGGGTCGCTTCAGCAGCGCGTCGACGATCCAGCCGTGCACGTCTGGCTCGTTGCCGATGTGGTAGAGCGCAACGTCCGCCTCAGGTGCGCGCTTCCCTTCTTGGGCGACGACAACGTCGACGCGTTCGCGCAATGCCGGGAGGAGCAGGGCCGAGTAGTCCGCGATCCCCGAGCGCGAGGGCGGCAGCGGCGAGTAGTAGGCGACCTTCACGACAACAGTGCGTCGACGCAGGCGTCCCAGGTCACGCGCTCCGCGATCGCGTGACCCGCGCGCCCCCACGCCTTCGCCTCGACGAGGTGACTGGCGAGGTACGCGCAGGCTCGTGCGATGTCGGCAGGCTCCGGGGCGACGACCAGGCCCGTCTCGTTGTCGTGCACGACCTCGAGCGGACCACCCGCATCGGTCGTCGTCACGACCGGCTTGCCGGAGAGGAACGCCTCGTACGGGACCATGCCGAAGTCTTCGTCGAGCGGCGCGTAGTAGACGGCGAGGCACCGTGCATAGAGATCGGCGAGCCGCTCGTCGTCGACGCGGCCGACGAACTCGATCTGACCGTTCAATCCCGACGCAAGCTGCTCGAGCCGTTCGCGGTCGGGGCCGTCACCCGTGACGACGATCCGCAGGTCGGGGGCGCGCTTGGCTGCCTCGATCAGCAGGTCGATGCGCTTGGCGCGATCAAGGCGGTTAACGGAAAGCACGAACCCCTCAGGCTCGGCGTTGCGATAGGCGAGCGTCTGCGGCGGATGCGGCAGGACCTCTGCGGCGATCCCGTTGTAGCGTTGCAGCCGGTCAGCAACGTTGCGCGAAGTCGCAAAGACACGGCGTGCCTCGCCGAGGGCGACCGAGTCGAGCCGTTCGATCGCACGGCGCGTCGCGCGATCCTCCGGCGACTCGGAGAACTGACCGAGCTCAGTGCGGTCATAGTCATACGCCTGCCGAAACTGATGCAGGACCCAGACGACCTTGTTCGGATGGCGCACGCAGTACGCCGGGAACTTCGTCGCGATCACGCGGTCGATCGGACGCCCGTCGGACTCGCTGAGATCGACGAGCCGCCAGAGGAAGGCCTGGTCGAGGACGCGCGTGCCGGGGTACCACTTGAACGGCACGGTCACGAGCTCGGCCTCGTGCCCGCGAATCCGGAGCGCAGCGATGAGGTCTTCGGCCATCAGCTCCGCCCCGCCGCGCACAAACGGCACCTGCGGCGCGCAGACGGCGATCCTCATCGTTGCTCGAGCTTCTGGATGCGCTCGTCGAGGTCGTCGATCAGCTTCAGCAGGGCGTCGTTGAAGGCGCGTTGGTCGGCGAAGGCCGGCTCCACGTACCAGCGCATCAGCCGCCGGAGCACCGCTTTCAGCGGGCCGCCCTTGCCGACGATCGGCCGCTCGGCCGAAACCGGCCAGAGACGCTCGGCCTGGTCGCGGATCGACAGGCGCACCTGAGCGGGCGGCACATCGGCGCCGCGCGGGCCGGCCGCGTGCAGCTCCTCCTTCAGCCGCGCGAAGAGCGCGGCGACGTCCGAGGTATCGGTGTCG
>DATBBH010000099.1:0-11788 GCA_036271075.1 Gaiellaceae bacterium
CTGGAACCACGAGGCGATTCAGGCTGGAGCCACGTTCGCGCTCGGCGACGACGACTGGATCTTCCCGTCGTACCGCGAGTCCGCGATCGGGCTCGTGCGCGGCATGCCGGCCGAGACGATCCTGCAGTGGTGGCGTGGGCATCCGTCGGGCTGGTGGAACCCGGCCGACTGGAACGTCGCGTCGATCTGCGTGCCGATCGCGACACACGTACCGCATGCGGCCGGCCTCGCCTGGGGGAAGAAGTTGCGCGGCGAGAGCGTCGTCGCGATGGCGTTCTTCGGTGACGGCGCTACGAGCGAGGGCGCGTTCCACGAAGGCGTGAACTTCGCCGCTGTGATGAACGCGCCCGCGGTGTTCGTCTGCAACAACAACCAGTGGGCGATCTCGACGCCGCTCGAGGCGCAGACACGCGCGGAGACCCTGGCCGACAAGGCTGTCGGCTACGGGATGCCGGGGGTGCGCGTCGACGGCCTCGACGTGCTCGCCGTTTACGAGGCAGCCCGTGACGCGGTCGAGCGCGCGCGAGCCGGCGGCGGCCCGACCCTCATCGAGGCCGTTCACTACCGCGCGGCCCCGCACGCAACCGCGGACGACCCGCGCGCGTACATCGACCCGGCGCGGGTCGAGGAGGCGCGCGCCCACGAGTGCGTCGGCCGCTACGAGCGCTTCCTGCGCGACGCGGGCCTGCTCACCGACGAGCTGGTGGAGTCGACGCGGAGGGCCGCCGAGGATCTGCTCCGCGCGGGCATCACCGCCGCTGAGGCGGAGGCGCCTCCCGATCCGGAGCTCGTGTTCACGCATGCGTACGTCGACCCGCCACCAAACACGCGCAATGGCTGAGCTGACCCTCGTCGAAGCGGTCAACGACGCCCTCCACACGGAGCTCGCCCGTGACGACAACGTGCTGGTGTTGGGCGAGGACGTCGGCCGCGCCGGGGGCGTCTTCCGCGCCACGGCGGGACTCCGCGACCGCTTCGGCGCCGATCGCTGCGTCGACACGCCACTCGCCGAGGCGGGCATTCTCGGCACCGCGGTCGGCCTTTGCATGGCGGGGTGGCGCCCGGTGTGCGAGATGCAATACGACGCGTTCTCGTATCCCTGCCTCGACCAGCTGATCACGCATGTCGGCCGCTACCACTGGCGAACCGGCGGCCGGATGGAGTTTCCGATCACGATCCGCATGCCCTACGGCGGCGGCGTGCGCGCCCCGGAGCTCCACGACGATTCCCCCGAGACGTACTACGTGCACACGCCCGGGATCAAAGTCGCGATTCCGTCCACCCCCGCCGACGCGAAGGGACTCCTTGCGGCGGCGATCCGCGATCCCGACCCGGTCGTGATCTTCGAGCCGAAGTTCGTCTACCGCACGGCGCGCGGCGAGGTGCCGGAGGGTGAGTACGTGGTGCCGCTCGGCCGGGCGCGCATCGCATGCGAGGGCGACGACGTGACGCTGATTGCCTACGGCGCGATGGTGCCGGTGTGCGAACGGGCGGCCGACGAGCTGGCGGGCGAAGCCTCGTGCGAGGTCGTCGACATTCGCTCACTTCGTCCGCTCGACGAGGAAACGATCCTCGCCTCAGTCGCGAAGACCGGCCGCGTCGTGATCGTCCACGAGGCGCCGCGCACCGTCGGCTTCGGCGCGGAGCTGGCGGCGATCATCGCCGAGCGGGCGATCTTCGACCTGCAAGGCCCGGTGCTGCGCGTGACGGGCTTCGACGTCCCGTACCCGTACTGGACGATCGAAGACTCCTACATCCCGTCCGTCGAGCGCGTCGCGGCGGCTGTGCGCAAGCTTCTCTGACCGAACGCCTGCGTCTCTGGCTCGAGCGCGACCAACGCGGCGCGGGCTACCACCTGCGCGACGCTGCGACGGGTGAGCGCGTCGCGTGGGAGGACCCGCGCATTCGCGTGATCGCGGTCGCGGGTGTCTCGTTTCGGCCGGAGGCGGTGGCGGACGGGTCGTTCGACCCGGGCCGGCGCGTCGCGCTCGTGCCGGAGCCGGCGAACGAGCACGACCCGAACGCGATCGGCGTGTGGAACGAGGAGCGCTCGCTGCAGGCGGGCTACGTGCCCCGGGACGTCGCGCCGGAGCTGGACGGAACCGAGCAGGCCGTCTCGCTCTGGCGAGCCGGCGAAGGTCTCCGTGTCTTGCTCGCCCCCGCCGATGCCTGGATCGGGCGCCCGCGCAGGTAGCCTCCGACGCCGTGCCGTACGAGTTCAAGCTGCCGGACCTCGGCGAGGGCCTGACCGAAGGAGAGATCGCTCGCTGGCTCGTGTCGGAGGGCGACGAGATTGCCGAGGACCAGCCGCTCGTCGAGATTCAGACCGACAAGACGACCGTCGAGATCCCCTCTCCGGCGGCCGGCACGGTCACCAGCATCCGCGTGGCCGAGGGCGACATCGTGCCGGTCGGCACGGTCCTGGTCGTGATCGGCGGTGACGCCGACGCAGCCGCGGCTCCCGCAGCAAGTAACACAGTGTTACAAGCTCCGATCGCTGCGCCCGCGGCGCGCCCGGACCGCGTCCAGGCGACGCCGCTCGTACGCAAGATCGCAGCAGAGCTCGGCGTCGAGCTGGAAGGCGTCACACCCACCGGCCCCGGTGGACGTGTCACCGAGGACGACGTTCGCGCTGCTGCCGGCACAGCTAGTAACACAGTGTTACAAGCGGATGGGCGCCGCGAGCGGGTGCGCGGCGTGCGGCGCCAGATCGTCGAGCACCTCACTCGCGCGCACCGTGAGGTGGCTGCCGTCACCTACGTCGAGGAGTGCGATTTCTCGAACGTCGACCTCAAGCAGCTCCTGCCACTTGTCTTGCGGGCGACGGCGCTCTCGCTGCAGGAGTTCCCGGAGCTGAACGCCCGCCTCGAGGGCGACGAGATCGTCTACCTCGACCGTTACGACCTGGGCATCGCCGTGCAGACCGACCAGGGGCTCGTCGTGCCCGTCGTCCGCGGCTGCGCCGAGCGCAGTCTCGAGGAGCTGCGCGCAGACGTCGACGAGCTCGCCGAGAAGGCGCGCGCCGGCAACCTCGACCCCAACGAGCTCCGTGGCTCGACGTTCACGGTGACGAGCGCCGGGAAGCTCGCGGGCCTGTTCGTGACCCCGCTCGTGAACTACCCGGAAGTCGGCATCCTCGGCATCCACCGCATCGGGCCGCGCCCGGTCGTGCGCGGCGGCGAGATCGTGGTGCGCCCGATGGGCAATGTCAGCGTCACGTTCGATCATCGTGTCGTCGACGGCGCGCGGGCAGCGCAGTTCACGCTCGCGGTGATCGCGCGGCTCGAGACCTAGCCTGGACGTAAACTCGTGGCCATGGGGGACTGGTACACGATCGGGATCTTCGTCGGGCTCGGCACCGCGCTCGGCGTCGCCGCGACCGGCGTCTTGCGGCGCGCGCTCCTCGGGCTCGTCGTCGCTGCGGTGGTGGGCGTCGCGCTCGGCTTGGCCTTCGGCCAGTGGGACGAGGCGCTCGGCGCGCTGGTCGGCGCGGTCTGCGGGTCGCTCGGCTCCGCGCCGGTCGTCGCCGGTGCGCTGCGCCGCGGCGGGACCCGGGGCGGTACGGCGATGTTGCTGGCCCTGGCCGCGCTCGCGTGTGCCGCGCTCGCGTTCATCCCGGTGGTCGGCTACCTCGAGGCTGTCGCCGTGCCGATTCTCGGAGCGCGCCTGCGCCGCCGCTCGCCCGACACCCACGCGGGTCTGCGCACGCTCGCGCGGGACTGAATGGCGACGCCCAAGCCCGTCGTCCTGGTCGTGATCGACGGCCTCACACCGTCGATGTTCGAGAGCGCCGACG
Organism: Gaiellaceae bacterium; assembly: GCA_036271075.1. Classification (GTDB taxonomy): domain Bacteria; phylum Actinomycetota; class Thermoleophilia; order Gaiellales; family Gaiellaceae; genus PALSA-600. The sequence goes on from DATBBH010000099.1 coordinate 3,797, forward strand.
CTCCGGCCCTGCGCTTCCTCGCCGAGCACGGCGAGTACCGCCGCGCCGCATCGACCTTTCCGTCGCTCACTCCCGTCTGCCTCTCGTCGATCGCGACGGGCGCCCATCCCGACGTTCATCACATCCCGCATCTCGTCTGGTGGAACCGCGAGGAGCAGCGCATCGTCGAGTACGGGTCGTCGTTCGGCGCGATTCTCGCGGCCGGGCTCGCCCGTTCGCTGCGCGACACGATCATCGACCTGAACGCGCGCCACCTCTCCAAGGACGCCGAGACGATCTACGAGGCCCTCGAGGACGCCGGACTGACCACGGCGGCGATCAACATCACCTGTTACCGCGGACGCAATCGTCACCTGTCGAACGTCCCCGGCCTGCCCGCCGTCTACGGGCCGAAGCGGTTCTTCTGGTACTCGCTCTATGAAAGCGACCCAACCGGCTCACCGCTCGCCTTCCGCAACCGCGCCCTCGGCTCGATCGATGCGTACGCCGCGTCGGTCGGCCGGTGGCTCGTCACGCGTGACGGCTTCGACCTCCTCGTCTACTACCTGCCCGACTACGACTACGCCTCGCACGCCGCCGGGCCCGACAGCGCGCACGAAGCGCTCGCACGCAGTGACGCGGCCGTGGCCGCCTTGATGGACGCTGCGGGTGGTCCGGACGCGTTTCTCGAGCGCTACGCCGTCGTCGTCTGCTCCGATCACGGGCAGTCCAAAGTCGAAGAGGCGGTGAGCCTCGACGCGGGCGGCGAGCTCGTGACCGCGTCCAACCGCGCTGCGATGGTCTACACGGCCGACCCGCGCGCAGCCGCCGAGCGGCTCGACACTCAGCCGGCCGCCGGGCTCGTGCTCTTCCACGAGGATGGGCGCCTGGTCGTCCGCAAGGACGGCGACGAGGACGACGCGCTGCTCGACGCCGTGCCCGAGGGACGAGCACGCGCAGCCGCCGCGCTCGCAAACCCGAACGCGGGCGAGGTGCTCGTGTCCGCCGCGCCCGGCTGGGAGTTCGTCGACCTCGCGGGGCGCCACCACTCCGGTGGTGGCAGTCATGGGTCGCTCGAGGCGGCCGACTCTGAGGTTCCGATGCTGACCGTCGGCCTCGGCTCGCCGCCGGCGTCGATCACCGGCATCAAGGAGCTCGTCGCGTCACATTTCCACGTCCCGGTTCGACGTGGCAACTGACTGGGTCGACCGCCAGCTGCGCGCCCGCGGCATTCGGAGCCAGCGTGTGCTGGACGCGATGCGCAGTGTCCCGCGCGAGTCGTTCGTGCCCGAGCCCGCTAGAGCACACGCCTACGACGACGCGGCGCTCGAGCTCGGTTACGGGCAGACGATCTCGCAGCCGTTCGTCGTTGCGTTGATCTGCCAGGCGCTCCAGTTGCAGGGCGACGAGCTCGTCCTCGACGTCGGCACCGGCTCCGGCTACCAGGCCGCGGTGCTGGACGAGCTCGCGGGCCGCGTTTTCTCCGTCGAGCGGATCCCTGAGCTGGCGGAGTCCGCCCGGCGAAACCTCGACGCCACCGGGCACGGAGCCGTCGAGGTGCTCGTCGCCGACGGCTCCCTCGGCTTGCCGGGGCACGCGCCGTTCGGCGCGATCGCGGTCGCCGCTGCAGCCGGCGAGCTGCCGCAGGCGCTGCTCGACCAGCTGGCGCCCGGAGGCCGGCTCGTGCTGCCGCTCGGCGGCTACCTCGTCCGCGTCACGCAAGCGGCTGGGCGCCGTCGCGTCGAGCCGCTCGCCGCAGTTCGGTTCGTGCCGCTCGTCACCGGCCTCCTCGCCTGAGCAGCCGGGAAAGTCCGCTAGCCTCCTCGCGAGTGTCCGTCTCGTCGCGCACGACTGCCGCACTGAGGAGGCGGGCGAACTGGGTTCAGCTCGCGAAATTCGGCGCGGTCGGTGTCAGCGGGTACATCGTCAACCTGCTCGTCTTCTCGGCCCTCCTCGGCTGGGGCGCGCACATCGCGGCGGCGATCTCATTCGTCGTCGCGGCCGCGAACAACTACTGGTGGAACCGGCACTGGACGTTCGCGCACCAGAAGAGCCAGTTCGCCGTCCAGGGAGCGCGCTTCTTCGTCGTCTCGGTGCTCGCCTTCGGGGTGAACCAGCTCTGGCTCGTCCTCTTCATCGACGTGCTCGACTGGCCGAAGGTGACCTCGCAGGCGATCGCGATCATCCTGGTCACGCCGCTGAACTTCCTCGGCAACAAGCTCTGGTCGTTCCGCAAGTGAGGCTCGCCGTCGTCCTCGCGCTCGCGCTCGCCCTCGTTCCGGCGGCGCACGCGGGGACGACGACGACGATCCCGACGCCACAGATTCCAGCCACGCAGACGTCGCCGCGGACGACCAAGCAGCAGGCGATTCAGCTCTTCCTTGCCTACGACAAGGTGGCGGACTGGCTGACGCGTTATCCGCCGAATCCCGTCACCGACGCGACATTCGCGCAGGGCGTCTGGACGGTGAGCGTCTGGTCGGGCAGAGCCGGCGAGATCGCGACCGGCAAGGTCGACGACGCGAGCGGCGCGATCACCGAGGCGTGGACTGGCCCGCAGGTCGCATGGAAGATGGCCCGCGGCTACAAAGGCGCGTTCGGCGGCACGAAGATCAACAGCACTCCACTCTGGCTGGCGTTTTGCGCGCTCTTTTTGCTCGGTCTGGTCGACTGGCGCCGGCCGCTCTCGGTGCGCAATGCCGACCTCGTCGTCCTGCTCTCGTTCTCGATCTCGCTTTGGTTTTTCAACCACGGGGATGTCTTCACGGCGATGCCGCTTGCGTATCCACCGCTTCTGTGGCTGCTCCTCCGCTGCGTCTGGATCGCGAGGTCGGATCACCCGCCGCGCGGCGAGGCGGTGTGGCCGGTTTGGGTCCTCGCGGCGGCGACGGTGTTCGTGGCGGGATTCCGCGTCGGCCTGAACGTGCGCGCCTCGAATGTGATCGACGTCGGCTACTCGGGCGTCATCGGTGCCGACCGGATCGCCCACGGTGAGAGCCCGTACGGCCACTTCCCGGTCGAGGATTCCCGGCCCAAGTGCGGGCCGGCCGACTCCGAGGGCGAGGTGCGTGACCGCATCCAGACGAACGGCCGTTGCGAGAACGCGAACCCGCTCGGCGATACCTACGGCCCGGTCTCGTACCTCGCGTACCTCCCCGGCTACGCGATCTTCGGCTGGAGCGGCCAGTGGGACTCGCTGCCCGCGGTGCACTTCACGTCGATCCTCTTCGACTTGCTCGCGATCGTCGGGCTGGCACTCGTCGGCCGGCGCTTCGGCGGCCCTCGACTCGCCGTCGCACTCGCATTTGCCTGGGTGGCGTGGCCGTTCACGCAGTACGCGTCGAGCTCGAACACGAACGACTCGATCGCACCGGCGTTGCTCATCTGGGGCTTCCTCGCGCTGACGAGCCCCGTCGCGCGCGGCGCGGCGGTTGCGGTCTCGGGCTGGACGAAGTTCGCGTCCCTCCTGCTCCTACCGCTGTGGCTCGGTTACCCCGAGGCGCGACGTGGACGCGCGCCGGCGATCGTGGGGTTCGCGCTCACGACGGCGGTCGTCTTCTTCGTCCTCTTCCTCGAGCCGTCTCCGTGGCACGCGGCACGCGTCTTCTACGACCGCACCGTTCGGTATCAGATCGGCCGCGACTCACCGTTCTCCCTGTGGGACTGGGGCCAGTACCACGCCAAGGGCCTCCCCGATCTGCACCTTGTGCAGCGCGCGCTCGAAGCGCTCCTCGTCGTCGGCGCGCTCGCGCTCGCGTGGGTACCGCGACGGCGTTCGCCCCTGCGCATGGCGGCGCTCACCGGGGCAGTGCTCGTCGGCTTCGAGCTCGTCCTGACGCACTGGTTCTATCTCTACTTGCCGTGGTTCTTCCCGTTCGTCGCGCTCGCGCTCGTAGCGCCCTTGCCCGGAGGCGAGCCTGAAGCGGCCGCGCCTACCGCCACCTGAAGCACTAGCCGCAGGCGGTCTCTTTCTGGCCTGCTGGGGACTCGTCCACCGGTGGTTCTGGGCGCACGGACAGCTCGTCGATTGGCCGACGTACAAGAGCTACGGCGACGCGATCCTGCACCACGGGCGTGTTCCGTACCGCGACTTCGCCGTCGAGTATCCGCCGGGTGCGCTGCCGCCGTTTGTTGCCGCAGCGCCCTTCGGCGACTACGCCGCTGCGTTCGCATGGGTGATGGCCGCCTGCGGCGTCGCGCTCGTGTTCGTCGTTGCGCGCGTTCGGCCCGTCGCCGCGTTCTTCGTCGCCCTCACACCGGTACTGGCAGGTTCGCTGATTCTCAGCCGGTTTGATCTCTGGCCGGTGCTGCTCGCGACGGCGGCGCTCGCGGCACTCCTCGAGGAGCGCCACAAGCTCGGCTGGGCGCTCCTCGGCGCGGCGGTTGCGGCCAAGCTCTGGCCGCTCGTCCTCGTCCCGCTCGCGCTCGTGTGGTCGGTCCGCCGCGGGCGCGGCTGGGCGGCTCTCACCGGTGTTGCCGTTGTTGTCGTCGTCTTCTTGCCCTTCGTCGTGCTCGCACCGCACGGCGTCTGGGCGAGCCTGCGCGGGCAGGCCTCACGCCCGTTGCAGATCGAGAGCCTCGGGGCCGCGTTCTTCACGACCTTCGGCCACCCGCAGGTGATCTCCTCGCACGGCTCGCAGAACGTCGCCGGGCACCACGGCGTCGCCGCGCTCTTCGCCGTCTTGCAGGTCGTGGTGCTGGTCGCCTTGTGGATCGCGTTTGCACGGGGCCCGGCGACGCGCGGGCGGTTCCTGCGCTACTCGGCAGCGTCGGTCTGCGCCTTCGTCGCGTTCGGCAAGGTGCTGTCGCCCCAGTTCCTGCTGTGGCTCGTGCCGATCGTGCCCCTCGTCCGCGGGCGCCGTGGCGTCGCAGCGACGGTGCTGCTGACCGCTGCCCTGGTGCTGACGCAGGTGTGGTTCCCGCAGCGCTACTGGGCCTATGTCGGGTCCTTCCAGCTCGCGGGGGTCGTCCTCGGGCGCGACCTGGTGCTCGTTATCATCCTGGCCGCGCTCGTGTGGCCGGTCAGGGTTGCGCGACTGCCAGGGATGCACCACAGTTCGACCGACTAACGCTCAGATCCGGGAAGGGGAATGCATGGCTCGTACTCCGCTTGCAAGCGCGGTCGAAGAGGCTGCGGCGAAGATTGCCGACGAAGAGTTCCGTACCACGAGAGGCAACCTGCTCAAGGGCGCAGGCGTCGCGCTCGCGGGCGCGACGATGTTCGCGCGCCCCGCGTGGGCGCGCAGCGCACGGCCGCTCAGCTCGTCGAGGATCATGGTTGTCGGCGCCGGGCTCGCGGGTCTCACGGCTGCCTACCGCCTGCAGCAGGCTGGATACGCAGCCCAGATCTACGAGGCTTCGAATCGCATCGGCGGCCGCTGCTGGACCGGCCGCGGCGACTTCGCCGACGGCCAGATCTACGAGCACGGTGGCGAGCTGATCGACAACGACCACATCCAGATCAAGCAGCTCGCGCAGGAGCTCGGTCTGAACCTCGACGACCTCCAGCAGGCGGAGACGAACGGCACCGAACAGCTGGGCTACTTCTTCAACAAGCCGTACACCTTCGCTCAGATGACCGACGACCTGAAGACGATCTGGCAGCAGATCCACTCGGACGTCACCGCCGCGGGTTACCCAACCCTCTACAACTCGTATACGACGCGTGGCCAGCAGCTCGACCAGATGTCGCTCTACCAGTGGATCGAGAACTACGTGCCGGGTGGGCACGGCTCGACGCTGGGGCAGATGCTCGATGTCGCCTACAACATCGAGTACGGCGCAGAGACGACCGTGCAGTCGTCGCTGAACATGCTCTACCTGCTCGGCTTCATCGGGCCCGGCCAGTTCCGCACCTTCGGCAAGTCGAACGAGAAGTACCACGTCAACGGCGGCAACGACCAGATCCCGACGATCCTGGCGCAGAAGCTCAACTCGCAGATCCAGGTGTCGACGCCGTTGACGGCGATCAAGCTGAACACGGACGGCACGTACACGCTCAGCTTCGGCAACGGCTCCGGCTCGTTCACGAAGGTGGCCGATCAGGTCGTGCTCGCGCTGCCGTTCTCGCTCCTGCGGAGCGTGAACTTCTCGAAGGCCGGCTTCAACCAGGTGAAGACGTGGGCGATCAACGAGCTCGGCATGGGGACGAACGCGAAGGTGCACGTGCAGTTCAACACGCGCTTCTGGCGCGACCAGGGCTGCACTGGCGAGACCTACACCGACCTGGGCTACCAGAACACCTGGGAGGCCACTCGCGCTCAGCCCGGCCGGAGCGGCATTCTCGTCTGGTACACGGGCGGCAACCCCGGCGTCGCGGTCGGGAGCGGGACGCCGCAGGCACAGGCCGCGACGTTCCTGTCGCAGATCGATCACGTCCTGCCGGGTGCGAGCACGCAGTGGAACGGCAAGGTCACTCGCGACTGGTGGACCGGCTACCAGTGGACGAAGGGCTCTTACTCCTACTGGAAGGCCGGCCAGTACACGCGGTTCTCGGGCGCCGAGAAGGAAGCAAGCGGTAACTGCCACTTCGCCGGCGAGCACACGTCGCAGGACTTCCAGGGCTACCTGCAGGGTGGCGTGGAGACCGGCGAGCGCGCGGCCGGCGAGATCCTCGCGGCGCTGAAATAAGGGCTACTCGACTTCGACACGGACGGCCGTGCACGACGTTGCGCGGCCGTCCGCATTGCAGACCACGAACGCGCCTTCGATCCGCACGTCGCGGGTCGCCGGCTCAAGTCTTGTCGGCATGCCGGTGAGGAATCGCTTGAGCACGTTGTGCTCGTCGCTTCCGATCACCGAGTCGTGCGGTCCCGTCATGCCGGCGTCGGTGATCGCGGCGGTGCCACCCGCGAGCACGCGCGCGTCGCTCGTCTGCACGTGGGTGTGCGTGCCCAGCACGGCTGTGACGCGGCCGTCGAGGAAGCGCGCGAGCGCGACCTTCTCGCTCGTCGCCTCGGCGTGGAAGTCGACGATCACGATCGGTGTGGCGCTACGCGCCTCCGCGACGAGCCGGTCGGCGGCGAGGAACGGGTTCTCGAACGGTTGCAGCGCGAAGATCCCGAGTAGGTTGATCACCGCGACGCCGTCGTGCACGGCGAGGCCGACGCCCGGCGTGTTGGGCGACAGGTTCGCCGGGCGCAGCACGCGGTCGGTACCGGAGAGATACGGTGCGAAGCCCGGCTGGCCCCAGACCCAGTTCCCGAGGGTGACGACGTCGGCGCCGCTCGCGAGCAGCTTGTCGGCGAGCTTCGCAGTGATCCCCCGCCCCGCCGCGGCGTTCTCGCCGTTGACGATGCAGAAGTCCGCTTCGAGCTCCGCTCGGAGCGACGGGAGTCGCGATTCGATCGCCCTGCGACCGGGCGCGCCGAACACGTCGGCGACGAACAAGATGTTCAAAGCTGAGAGCCTTTCTAGCCCAGGGAGAGCGTCGCCGAGGGGTGAACCTCGATCACGACGTGGTTCCCTGAATCGTTCGTGTAGCGCGCGAGCGCCTGTCGCTCGGCGCGCGTGAAGTCGACAACGGAGCCGAGCTTCGAGCTGGCCGACGTCACCGGTGAGCCGATGACGAGCGACGGGTCGACTCGGACATGCGACACGGAGACGACGAGCGAGGGTGCACCCGTTGGCTGAATGTCGATGCGCGAGCCGTAGACCTGATCGTTCAGCACGACGTCGTCGATCGCGACGATCGTTCCGTCGACCGGTGAGTAGACATCGGTGCCGGCGGGGGCGCCGATGTCGATCGACGATGAGCCTGGGCCGACCCCGCCCGGCAGCTGGTACCAGTGCGGCCGGCCGGACGAACCGCCGACGATCGAGTGCACGACGCGGCGCAGAAGCCCCTCGTTCACCTGCGTGCCGAGCGGCGACAGCGCGAGCGCGCCTTCGCTGCCCCCCTGGTAGCCGACGGCGGTGACGCGGGACTGGCTCACCGGCAGCTGAAGGTGGAGGGTCCCGAGTCGGGCAACGATCTCAGGGAGCGGCGGGCCTGCAGGCAGAAGACGAGAGGCG
>DATBBH010000100.1:0-5726 GCA_036271075.1 Gaiellaceae bacterium
CACATTCGTGACGCTTGCTGTAGTGTCCGGCGGGTCTGAGTGTGAGCCGGAGTGATGCGGTACCGGCTCCTGCGTTGGGTCGTTTCGTTCCCGTCAATCGCGTAGTAGCCGGAGGTCGTGCTCAGGTGCTCACCGTCGACATTGCTCTTCCCGACGTCGAAGAACTGCAGAAGCTGGTCGAGTCGGGGAAGGAGAAGGGTTTCCTCACCTATGACGAGATCGTCAAAGGAATCGAGGAAGTCGAGCTCACCAAAGAGCAGGTCGAAGACTTCACGACGTATCTGATCGACCACGGGGTCGAGCTCGTCGAAGGAGAAGAGCACAAGCGGCTGCCCCACGAGCAGCCGCTCGTCGAAGAAGAGGTCAAGAGCGCTCCGAAGCTCGACCTGACCGTCGAGCCGTCGCTCGATTCTCTCCGGTTGTACCTGCGAGAGATCGGCAAAGTGCCGCTGCTCACCGCAGACCAGGAGGTCTACCTGGCGAAGCGGATCGAGCGCGGCGACATGGGAGCCAAGACCCAGATGATCGAGGCCAACCTGCGCCTGGTCGTCTCGATTGCGAAGGGGTACCTCGGCCGCGGCTTGAGCTTCCTCGACCTGATCCAGGAGGGCTCGCTCGGCCTGATTCGCGCTGTGGAGAAGTTCGACTATCGCAAGGGCTACAAGTTCTCGACGTACGCGACCTGGTGGATCCGCCAGGCAGTCACCCGCGCGATCGCCGACAAGGCGCGCACGATCCGCATTCCTGTGCACATGGTCGAGAAGCTCAACAAGGTCGTGCACATCGAGCGGCAGCTCGTGCAGCGACTCGGCCGCGAGCCGAAGCCCGAGGAGATCGCAGAAGAGCTCGAGATGACGACCGAGGAGGTGCGGGAGATCCTGCGCATGGCGCAGCATCCGGTATCGCTCGAGAAGCCGATCGGCGAGGAAGAGGACTCGGAGCTCGGCGACTTCGTCGAGGATGAGAACACGGAGACACCGGACGAGGCAGCGTCGTTGACGTTGCGGCGTTCCGACATCGAGACCGCCCTGGCATCGCTGCCCGAGCGCGAGCGTCAGGTTATCGAGCTTCGCTTCGGCCTGACGGGCGGCCAGCCATGCACGCTCGAAGAGGTCGGCAAGGCGTTCGGCGTGACGCGCGAGCGCATTCGCCAGATCGAGAACAACACGCTCAAGAAGCTCGAGAGCCTCCCCGAGGCCCAAGCCCTTCGCGATTGTGTGTAACGACACCCGAACCGAAATTGATTCAGCCGTGGGTGAACCAGTTTCGCGAGTTGGGCGGTCGCGGCGCAGGCCAGCATCGGCGGCCACCCCGGAGCTATCGGCGGCCGCCTAGGGCTTGATTCGAGCCGCCGGCACGAACAGGCGGCAGTGCGGGCACTTGAAGCCTCGGTAGCGCTCGGCCGAGCCGTCCAGCAGGTTCGCGCTGAACGCCTTCTTGCAGTGCGGGCAGACGAGGTCGGTCGCCTGTTCCGAAGGCGCGCCCTCGGGCATCGTCACGCGAGCGAGACGGACTCGATGCGGACGTCGTCACGCGGGCGGTCGCCCGGGCCGGTTTCGACCTGCTCGATCGCGCCCACGACGTCCATCCCGGAGGTGACGCGGCCGAAGACGGTGTGCTTGCCGTCGAGCCAGGGGCAGGCGTCCGCCGTGACGATGAAGAACTGCGAGCCGTTTGTGTTCGGGCCCGAGTTCGCCATCGCGAGCGCCCCCCGCTCGACCTTGCGGTCGTTGAACTCGTCCTCGAACTGATAGCCCGGGCCGCCTGAGCCGGTGCCCGTCGGGTCGCCGCCCTGGATCATGAAGTCGCTGATCACGCGATGAAAGATCACGCCGTCGTAGAAGCCATCCTGCGCGAGCTTCTTGAAGTTGTCGACGGTCTTCGGCGCATCCTCGTCGAAGAGCTCGATCTCGATGGCACCGTGGTTTGTCTGCATGGTCGCATTGGTCATGCGAACACCTTAGCCACCACATACATTCGGCCGGTGAAGATCCGCCGCGGCGTGATTGTGCTCACGCTGCTCGTGCTCGCAGGGTGCGGGACGAGCCACCACCGCTCGTCCGCGGCCGAGTGGTCGTCGAGCGCAACGGTCGTGATCGACCAGCTACGCGGTGACGTGCTCGCGGTCGCGGGCACGGATCGCGTCCCTGTCGCACGGGCGGCGCTGGCCAACGACTCGCAGCTCTACGGTCTGCTCGTTGCGTTCAGTGACGTCGCGGGCTGCGGTCACATGGTTGCGACGCTCGGCCTGCAACCTGCTCGCTTCGTCACCGCGGAACGGCTGCTCACCCGGGCCTGTGGGCCGCTGGGCCGCGCGGGGGCGCTGTTCACGAAGGCGACGACCCGAGCCGACCCGCAGGCGCTGGTCGCCGCGGTCCGCGAGGCCGCTACCGCCCTCCCGTTCCTCGACCGCGCCAGGCTGGCGCTCGGCACTCGCTAGCGCTTCTGGATCGCGCCCAGCGCGTAACCGCCCTCGAGCATCGCGGGCGCGCGCGCGGTGAGTGAGTCCCACGTGGGGACATCCCAGCCGAACGAGTCGGCGAGGCGGACGATCATGCTGAAGAACGCGCAGACCGTTGCCGCGTCGCGCAGCGCCTGGTCGGAAACGCCGGCCGCGCGGACGGCATCCGCATCGGACGCGGTCAGCTCGTCCGGACGGAGTGTCAGCGTTTCGAGGAAGACGAGCGTGGCTGCCAGCTCGGGACGAAGCGGGGCGGTGCGCCAGTCGTCGACGACTGCCTGCCAGACTTCCTCACCGAGCGCGTACGACGCAACTGCGCCGTGGGAGCCCGTTCAGAACGGGCACTGGTTCAGTAACGAGGTGAAGCCCGCGAAGAGCTCCCGCTCTCCGGCGCTCCAGTCGGACGGCCCCCGCATCGCCTCGTCGAGCGCCTCCGAGAACGGAAGGCCGAACAGCTCCGGTCGGTAGAGCAGCGTCTTGACGACCCCGAGCGGCTCTCGGCCGCTGCGCTCCCGAATCTCGGCGAGGAACGCAGCCTCGTCCGGCGCGTGACCGTGGTCGACGACGTCGAGCCTCATCCGATCACCTCCAGCGCCTTGTCGAGCCGGCGGAGCCCCTGGTCGATCGCGGCGGCAACCGTCTGCTCGAAGATCTCGTCCTCGGAGAGACCTGCGGCCTTCAACGCCTCGACGTCGGAATCGGTAACGGTGTACGCCCGTTCGCGCACCTTAGCGAGATACGAGCCCATCGCCTCGGGCGCCGGCGGGGTTGCCGCGACGTTGTCGCGCAGCTGCTGGAGTGGGTCGCTCATCCGCAGGAGTGTAAGCACCCGGACGGCTCAGGCGGCGCCGTGTGACGTTTCCCGCGGGATGTTCCACACCACCCGTGCCTCGGTCGGGCCGCGGAAGAGGGCCGGCAGTTCCGATCGCACCGCCGCTGCGGCCGACACGGCCCAATAGGCGATGGGGTAGAGCGGGCCGACGAGGTACGCCAGCCACGCGCGCCGGTCGTACGTGAAGTCGATCGTCAACGCGAACGCCAGTTGAATAGACCCGACAACGGCGAGCGCAACTGCCCAGGCGAGCTCGAGGCTGACGAGCGACACGCGCACGCTCGCGAGCGGCAGGACCACTTGAATTGCCTCCGCAACCGCGAACGCGACGAGACACAGGACCCAGAAGAGCGACCCGACCGCCTCGAGCGCGAGTGGCCACATCCGGCGGTGACTCAAGCCGCGCACTCGCGCAGGTGCACGTGCAGCACCTCTCCTTGTCCGCGCGCCCAGCGACGTCGCTGTGCCCAGAGGGCCGGCAGCCGGCTCGGCACTTCCATCCCGACGAGCGCTGCGGGCTCGTACGTGGTGTGCCACCCGGCGAGCAGCAGCCGCCACGTCAGTTCGATGTCTTCCGTCGCCATCTCTCCTCGATACCCGCCGACGCCGAGCACCGCGTCCTTGCGAAAGAGTGCGAGCACACCGGCGACGACACCGACTCGGCCGGCGACGGCCTGGGTGCGGCGGATCAAGCCGATGATCGACGCCGCCTCGATGACCTGCATCGCGCACAGGAGATTCGTCCGGTTCGTGACGTGAGGCGCCCCCGCGACGGCGGCGATCTTGGGGGAGCGGCTGATCCGCGCCACGAGCAGCTTGACCGCGAACGGGTGCACATGCGTGTCGGCGTCGATCACGATCACCAGGTCGTGCCGGGCCCGCGCAAAGCCGATGTTCAGACGCTCAGCCTTTCCCTTGTTGGTGGGATCGCGGAGCACCTCGACCCGTTCGTCTCCGGCTCGCGCTGCGACCGCAACCTCGGCTGTGCCGTCACTGGAGCCGTCGTCGAGCACGAGCACCTCGAGCAGTGGATAGTCGACAGCACGCGCGGCCGCGATGCAGCGAGCCACGACCGCCTCTTCGTTGTAGGCCGGGATCAGCACGGTCACGCCGGGCCAGCCGCCGGGAGGCTCGTCTGCCGGGTTCTGCTCGTCGAACAGGCGAAACAGCAATCCACCGGCGATCCACACCGCTGACGTCACCAAGGGGTAGAGCCCGACGAAGGCGAGGAGAACCAGGGTGACGTCGGTGAGCTCTACGGCGAGCGCTCCTCGCGGACGCGAGCCGCTCGCAGCAGGCTGAGAGGAATCAGGCTCAGGGCGAAGGAGGCAGCCAGGATGACCAGCGCGTACTCGATTGCACTGCGATGGTGCGTGACGAATGCGATGACGACGAGGCCGACGAGCCACAGGAGCGGCCCGGCGAGGAATAGCCGTCTTCGAGCCTGCGCGGGCGCTTTGCGGCGTGGGCGAAAGCGGATCTCCGGCCGCGTGTTGGTCACAGCCAGAGGCTTGCGCCTGCCCCGCGAGCCGACATCACCCGATGCGGGTGACCCGGGTCGGTTCAGATGGGCGAGCTGACCAGCGCGGGGTTGCGCGCCTGCAGGAGATAGCCGCGGCCGTCCAGCCAGAACATGATCCCGCCGAGCGCCCGATCGGCCACCCATTCCTCCACTGTTCGCAGCAGCGCCGCCAGGTCGTTGTACCGCGCCGGTGAGAGATACACGCTGACGGACGTCACATTCGATTCCCGGTAGGCGTGGCAAGCCCACCGGCCGTCGAGTCGCAGCACGAGATCGCGGGCCTGTGTCAGAGAGGGGACGTCGAAGACGACGACGTCCGTGAGCTCGGTCTCATTCTGCATGCCTCCAGAGTCGCGTGAGCGCGAACGGAGCTGCCTGACTCAGATATGTCAACTTGCTACGAAGGGACGATCTTCGTGTCCGGCGCAGCCGTGCCCGAGCCGTAGCGATGTCGGCCGAGCCCGTAGCCGACGAGACCGGCTGGGAGCGGCAGCCAGTACGAGACGAGCCGGTACGCGAGCGTCGCCGCGGCCGCTGCGCCGGCGCCGACGCCGGCGAGGACGAGCAGCCCGGTGAGGCCCGCCTCGACGAAGCCGAGGCCGCCAGGCGTGAGTGGGATCAGCGCGAGCAAGGCGGCTGCGGCGTATGCGAGCAGGATGAGCGCCGGGTCGGCGTCGATGCCCAGTCCCTTGAGGACGCAGAGGAGCGCAAGGTAGTCGAAGCCCCACTTCCCGATTGCGGCAAGGCCGGCCACGATCGGATGTGCCGCTACGGCGTTCCGGACACCGTCACGCTGGACGAGGAGACGCGCCGGAAGATCCTCGAACCGGTCGCGCCGGCCAACCCAGCCTGCAGCCGCTCTCGCACCACGCCCAACAGCGAGCAGCGGGGCGTCCCACCAAAGCGCCGCG
>DATBBH010000101.1:0-21660 GCA_036271075.1 Gaiellaceae bacterium
ACTCGAGGATCGATGAACGCGTAGAGGATGTCGACGATCAGGTTCGCGAGCGCGACCGCAACCGACGCGACGAGTACGACCCCGAGCACGACCGGTAGGTCCTGCTGGAGCGCGTCGTTGATCGCGAGGTAGCCGAGACCCTGCAGGTTGAACACCGACTCGGTGATCACGGCGCCGCCGACGAGCAGCGCGATGTCGAGGCCGAACATCGTCACGATCGGTGTGAGCGACGCTCGCAGTCCGTGTTTGAAGATCACCGTCCGTTCCGGCAGTCCCTTTGCGCGCGCGGTCCGGATGTAGTCCTCGCCGAGCGTCTCGAGCAGGCTGTTGCGAGTCATCCGCGCGTAGAACGCAGCGTAGAGAAGGGCGAGCACGATCCAGGGTGTGATCATGTGCGAGAAGAAGCCCGTCAAGCTGTCGGCAGGTGAGACATAGCCGCTGCCCCCCGTCCAGCCGAGCTTTCTCCAGAAGATGTAGAGCGCCATCAGACCAAGCCAGAAGACCGGAGTCGAGATCCCGAAGAGCGCGAAGCCCATGGATAATCGATCGGTCGCCGATCGGCGCCTCACTGCGGAAAGCACGCCGATCCCCACGCCGACGACCAGCCAGATGATGGCCGCGCCCGCGATCAGGAGCAGGGTGCGTGGTGCGCGCGCTTCAATGAGTGCCTTGACGGAGCTGCCGCTCGCATAGGTGTAGCCGAGACCAGGCCACCCGTACTTGTCGCCGGTGAAGAAATGCCAGGTGAAGTTGCCGAATTGGGCGTAGAACGGCTTGTCGAGCCCGAGGCGCTTATGGATCTGGGCCAGTTCGGCGTCCGTGGGATTCTTGCCGGCGAAGCGGAGTGCCGGGTCCCCTGACGGCAGGAGGAAGAAGACCGCGAACGTGATCAAGAGCACGCACGCCACGACGACTAGCGTCCAAAGGAGTCGGCGGGCGATGTAGAAGGCCATTGGTGTGTGTTTGTGTGTGTGAGGTGAGAGAGGGGCGGGACACTGCGTCCCGCCCCTCGTTCCGGTTCCTTACTGCATGGACACCCTTGAGTAGGCGGGGCCGTCCGTGAACTGATCGTAGTTCCAGTTTGTGACGTTCGGGCCGATGATGAACACGTTGTTGGGCCAGAGGTACGGGACCCACGGAACAACCGTTTCCATCAGCTTCTTGTCGACTCCCTCCCAGCAGTTCGTGCGGGTTGCGCCGGCTGTCTTGGCGCTGCACGCCGCGATCTCGCTGTCGACGCTGGGGATGTTCGCCAGATTGCCGGTTGCGCCGACGGTCTTCGCGATCGCAGGCGTGATGCCGACGAGCGAGTAGTTCGTGTTACCGGACTTGATGATCGTGTTGGAGTCGAACAGCTCTGCGAAGAACGTGTACGGGTCGGCGTAGTCCTTCCCCCAGCTCGGCCGCTCGGAGGTCGGGATGTTCTTCGAGGGCGTCTGGATCGTCGGATACGCACCGTTGATCGCATGCACGGTGAACTTGATGCCGATCTGCGCGGCGTCGGCTTCGATCACCGGGACCATCCGGGTATCGACCCCTCTGGTGTCCGCGATCATCAGCACGCCCTTGCAGGCCGACGCGGTGCACTTGCCGGTCTTGCCCGGGTCGTACTTCGACTGCTTCATCTCGGCTTGCGCCTTGGCGACGCTGCCCGACTCGTTCGGAGTCGAGTAGGGATCGTACTCGGCGAGGCCGTTGTTGAAGAGCACGGGCGGCACGATGTGCGTTGCGATCGAGCCCGGGATCGGCCCGCCCCACGCCTTCTGAAGCGCAGCCTTGTCGATGATGAAGTTCATCGCCTTGCGGACGTGAATGTCATCGAACGGCGGCTGTGTGAGGTTCATCGTGATGTAGTTCGTGCGGTCGCCGACGTTCGGGATCATCCGCGGCTTCAGCGCCGGGTTGGTCGCGTATTGCCGAATGGTCTTCGGCGCCGGGCTCGACACCTCGTCCTGGTAGGCGCCCGACTGCACCTTGGCGAAGATGTCGTCCGCGTTCGAGTTCACGAGGAACTTGAACGTGTTGATGTAGTTCTTGCGGTTCGGGTCGGTCGACTGGTCGTAGTTCGGGTTGCGGACGAGGATGATGTGATTCCCGTTCGCCCCGTCGTAGCCGCTCATTGCCTTCATCGGGCACGTCGCGGTCACGCTGTTGGCGCCCTGAATCATGTACGGACCGCTCGAGACGACGTCCCGGCCGTAATCGCCGGGCTTCCCCTCGAAGCACTTGCCCACTTCTTCGGGGATCGGTGCCGTCGCGGGCATCGACATGCGCAGGTTGAAGTCACCGGCCGGCTTCGTCAGGTGGAAGACGATCGTCGAGTTGTCCGGTGTCGTGATGCCGGAGACGGACTTCGCCTTGCCGCTTGCGACGGCGTCCCAGCCCTGGATCACCGTGTAGTAGAAGGAGTACTGGCCGCCGTCCTTCGGGTTGGCGAGCCGGTTCATCGCGTAGGCGACGTCCTTCGAGGTGACTGCACGGTTGACCGGCGGTCCGAACTTCACGCCGCTGCGCAGCTTGTAGGTGTAGGTGAGGCCGTTATCGGTCGGCACCGGCGCGGCTGTCGCGAGGTCGCCGACGGTGATGTTGCCGGCTGCGCCGGGCAGGTGCTTGTAGCCGACGAGCGCGCGGAGCATCAGGTTCGAGTAGAGACCCCATGCGTTGCCGAGATACTCGCCGGTCGGGTCGAAGTTGTTGGTGAAGCCGAACGACTGCTCCCAGCCGACGGTATACGTGCCGCCCTTGGCGGGCGCGCCGCTGCTGAACGAGCCCGAGCCAACGACACCGGTGCCGCCGGAGCTCGAGGACGTCGTCGTGGTGGAGCTCGAGCTCGACTTCTTGGAGCCGCACCCGGCCGCGAGCGCCGCGAGCGCGACAACGGCCGCGATCATGAGCGCGAGCCGTAGAAACTTCGTCATGCGGGACTTCTCCTTTCTGGGGGTCAGATCCAAATAGCTCATCGCTCTGACCTCACATCGAACGCGTCGCGAAGACCGTCGCCGAGGAGGTTGAACGCGAGGGTCGTGATGATGAGAAAGCCGCCGGGGAAAAGCATGAGCCACCAGGCGACGTCGTACAACTGCGAGGCGTCGGTGAGGATCGATCCCCACGACGCCTCATCGGGGGGTACTCCGAGTCCGAGGTAGGAAAGCGCTGCCTCGAACAAGATGTTCGTCGGGATCAAGAGCGTCGTGTAGACGATCAGTGGGCCGATGAGGTTCGGCAGGATCTCCGACCTGACGATGCGCAGGTTGCTCGCACCAGCGGCGCGCGCCGATTCGACAAACTCCTTCTCGCGCAACGAGAGCGTGTAACCACGGACGATCCGTGCGATGTAGGACCACGAGAACAGAGTGATCACGGCGATCACGACCGTGAGGCCCGGTTGGATCAGGCCGCCGAGGCAGCCGTTCTTGGTCGTCGAGCATGCCGCGACGATGCCGACGGCGATCAGGATCTGTGGCACCGCGAGCAGCACATCCGCGAACCGCGAGAGGCCCGAGTCGACCCAGCCGCCCGCAAAGCCGGCGGTGAGGCCCACGACGAGGCCGATCAGCACGGCGAGCCCGGACGCCACGATGCCGACGAAGAGCGAGGTGCGCGCGCCGTACATGGTGCGAACGAAGAGGTCGCGGCCCGCCGCGTCGGCGCCGAACCAGAAGTGCGAATTCGGGCCGAGCGGCACACCGAAGGCGTCAGTCATGTTGTTGTAGGTCGTGTTCTGCGGATGGCCGCTGATGTGCGCTGCGATCGGGCCGCCGAAGAACGCAATGAAAATCAGAATGATGATCACGATCCCGCCCGCGAGTGCCGCCTTGTCCTGGCGGAAACGGTCCCAGAAGAGTCGCCTCGGAGACTTGCGGGTGACGGTGACGGGCTGGAGCGCCACTGCGCCCCCGGCTGTCACCTCGAAATCGGGTGGGTTTGTCATTCCGCGCTTGCAAGCGTAATACCGTCGGTTTTCCCATGCGGCAATACTCATGAACATGCATCGCCCCGTTCTTCGCCCAGCCGAGGCGCTCGCCGGCCGGATCGTGCGGGTCGAACCGATCGAGGAGCGTCACCGCGCAGGGCTCCGTGAGGCTGCGGAGCGCGACCCCCAGATCCACCGCTATACGAACATGTACTCGTTCGGGTTCGACCGCTGGTTCGACCTTGCGCTGGAAAGTACAAGCGACGTGCCGTTCGTCGTCTGTGTCGAGGGTCGTCCGGTGGGCTCGTCGCGCTATCTGAACGTCGAGCCGTTCCACAAGCGGCTAGAGATCGGCTGGACGTGGCTCGAGCGCGCGCAGTGGGGGACGGGCGCGAACATCGAGACGAAGTATCTGCTGATGCGGAACGCGTTCGACGAGTGGGGTGCCATGCGGGTCGAGTTCAAGACCGACGCTCGGAATCTTCGGGTGCGCGGGGCGCTGCTCGGCGTGGGAGCGAGCTTCGACGGCATCTTCCGCAAGCACATGATCCTGCCCGACTCGATCCGCGATTCGGCGTGGTACTCGGTGATCGACGACGACTGGCCGTGGGTGAAGGCGATGCTCGAGGACAAGATCGCGAGGCACGCAGCCTGAGCCCTGATCGCCGGCCACGGGCCCCGTGTCACTCTTTTGGGGTGGATTCGTCCTAAAGCTGCCGTTGGCAAGGGCCGATAGCTGCCTCGATGGACGCTGCTCAGCGCAACGAGATCCTGACCCGGTATCGGGAGCATTCGGCCCGGTTTGAGTCGGTCGCCGCTCGGCGCGACGCCACGGTGGCCGAAGTCATCCCGTTCCAGCAGCCCTTGCAGGAACTGGAACAGGAGCCGACCGCTCGCGAGATCGAGGTGCTACAGCTGATCTCCGACGGTCTCGTCAACCGTGAGATCGGCGTACGGCTCTTCCTGTCCGAGGAGACCGTGAAGAGCCATGTCCGTCACCTGCTTGCCAAGCTGCAAGCCCGCAGCCGGGCCCATGCGGTCGCTGTCGGCTTTCGTCGCAGCCTGATCAATTAGCGGCAAATAGGAAAGCCGCCCCTTGGGACGGCCTTCCAAAAAGAGGTTTCAGGAGTTTTCCACCGGCTGTGGACAAGACCCCCGAAGGGGTGAGGCCCTTGGGTGTCGAACCGGGTTAACTACGCGAGCCTGACTACCAGGCGCAGGACCCGCCAGCGATGGCGGCCTTGCGGATCATCTTCGCGAACTTGATCATTTCTTCCCCCGTAACTGGTTAGGACTGACGGCGTGACGAACCATATAACCCTTTTGGGGGATACGCAAGTCCCCCGCGGAATTCGGCTTGTTTTCGCGGATGTGAGCCGGCCGCTGGGCCTCTACTTGGCTGTTGCCGGGGTCTCGTCTGTCGGTCTCGCGGCAGTTCTTGCGCTCGGAGGGGTTAGCCTCGGCCCAGTCGCAGCCGTCGCACCTCTCGCCGCGGTCGCGGCGCTTACCGAGTGGCGTGGGCAGATCGCGCTTCGAGGTCAACTCACGGTGTCGATCTCTCTGTTCCCTTCGATCTTCGCGGCCGTTCTCTTTGGGCCCCTTGCCGGCATGGCTGTCTTTGGAGCATCTGCTCTGGGTTGCAGGATCCCGGTCGCCGGCCGCCTGGTCTATGTGTGCAATCGCGCGTTGTGCGGAGCCCTGGCTGGCGCAGCCGCGATGGGTGTAGTCGCGCTACTTCCCTCAGGCCCAGGTGAGATTGTTGTTGCAGCCACGATCGCGGCGTTGAGCGCCGAGTTCGCCGACACAGCCCTTACCTCGATCGTGTTCGCCCTCCGTGGCATTGGTCGATGGTCTGAGGCGGTCCGAGATCTTCTGCCGGTCGTGATCGCATCGGTTCCGTTTTACGGGCCAGTCGTCGCGGTGCTCGCTCTTGCCTACCGAGACATCTCGCCCTGGACGCTTCCCTTGTTCTTCGTACCGGCGCTCGCGGCGCAACGTTGGTTTCTCATGTACCAGGAGCAGCGCCGGCTGGCTACTGACTTGAGCGAAGCTAACGCCCAACTCCGTGCGGCGAACCTGTCCTTCGCGAAGGGCCTGATCGCGACGCTCGACGCTCGAGATCAGTACACCGCGGGCCACTCTGCGGCGGTGGCCATCTACGCGCGCGACATCGCCGAGCGGATGCAGCTTGGTGATGATCAGGCGCAACTCGCGCATCTGTGCGGCTTGGTCCATGACATCGGCAAGATCGGCCTCCCGGCCGGGTTGCTCGAGAAACCCGGCGCCCTGACTCTCGACGAGCGCCGCGAAATGCAGCGCCACTCGGAGATTGGGGAGCGCATCTTGGCAAACGTTGACAGTTACGCGGAGATCGCTGCGATCGTTCGTCACCACCACGAGCGCGTCGACGGGCAGGGATACCCGGATGGGCTGTCGGCCGAGGAGATTCCTCCGCTCTCGCGGATCATCGCGGTCGCCGACGCCTACAACGCGATGACCTCAGATCGCCCGTACCGGGATGCGATGCCCAGCCGGGTGGCGCGCCTTCGCCTTGCGCAGGCCGTCGAGTCACAGTTCGACACGGCCGTGGTTGCTGCGTTCGAGGCCCTCCTTGCCGGTGCGAACGAGGACTACCGCACCGGACACGGCGCTGAGTTCCAATTGCTCCCCGTAAGCCTGAGCGAAGCGCCACCCGCGGACGCTGCGGTTTCCGCTTAAGCCGAGAACAGGTTGAACCGCGCCACGGCTTCGGCGCGTGTTCGAACGCCGAGCTTCTCGAGAACGTGCCGAACGTGAACCTTCGTGGTCGACTCGGAGATAACGAGCGCGGTCGCTACTTCCCGGTTCCTGAAGCCGCGCGCCATCAGTCCTAGAACCTCGCGCTCGCGTGGGGACAGCAACTCTTCAGGGGTTCGAGAGGAGCGCGAGCGGAGGCCGGCCCGCCGGGCAAGCGCGAAGTCGTTCGATCGTTCGTACAAGCGCTCGAGGGTCGGTCGAAGAGCGGGGAGGCTTCCAGCAAGCTCGCTCAGAGGCGGAGAACAGCGGAGCGCAGTCACGACAGGGTCCCAGGTGCCAAGACGGCCGGCACAGTCGAAGAGCGCTTCACACTCGCCTGTTCGCCGCGCCCCTTCGGCGCTGACCGCTCGGGCGGCTGCCGCCATGACTCTTACCTCGACCGCCGTGGTCTGCTCGATCGCTGCAGCCGCCAGTGAAATCGCCTCGGCGCGGTCCCCCGCGGCCGCGCAGGTCAGGGCTCGCGTCGCCAGGAACTCCGCGTGCAACGACGGGATCGTCACTTCAGTCGCGGGCATATGTCCGAGCTCGACCGCCCGGGCGAGCTCGCCGGTTTGCAGAGCCATCCGCGCACGCAAGATCCTTGCGTTGAGCACGTGATGCCCAAGCGGGCGTTGACGGCTCGCGTCCTCGACGAGCTGGAGGCATCGCTCGGCAGCGCCGAAGCGTCGGAGCCCCATATGGATCAGAGCCAAGTTCCAGTTGCTGTGCGGTCGTGCGAACTCCAAATCGAATGCGTCGACCTCTTCCTGGGCCTGATGCGCCAGGTCCAGGGCTTCGCGATATTCGCTCTTCAGCGCCAACGCGTAGGCGAGCGTGAACGTGAGAGAGCTGCGTGCGCGCGGGTCTTCCACGCTAGTCAGCGCGTGGATCGACTCCTCAAGTCTGAATGGCGCCGCCAGTCCTTCGTCGAAACGGCGACGAACGACTTCAACGGTCCCATAGCGAACAAGGTCGAGGGCGGAGGCATGCCGGCGGAGCTCCACTCGCCGGAGGACCGGATCCGGATCTCGGATCTCACCCTGCACCGATGCAAGCGCCCAGCCATAAAGCGCTTCCGCCTCATCTTGGTCGTCGGCTGAGGTCTTGTGCGCAGCTCCGTACGCCCACTCAGCCGTTACTAGATCAGCTTGGGAATACGCGCTCTGCCCGAGAATGGCGTTGGCTCGCGACGCGAGGACGTGCCCTGGGCCAAGTCGCGCCAGTACGCGGGTGGCGAGATCGACCGCGAGGGTATAGACACCGTCGCGTAGCGCCACCTCGGCGTCGACGAGGTCGACGATGATCGGGTAATCGGTAGACGAGGCACGGACACTTGTTGCGAACGCCGACAGTGTGCCCAGGTGGCCTGAGCGAGCCAGAGGCTTGTACGCAGCTTCCAGGACGGGCTCGACCAGGTCTTTGAGCTCGAATCGCAGGACGAGCTCGAAGGCTCGATCCCAGCGCTGGCGCTCAACGCACGCTACGACCGCGCTGCGGACCAGGGCTTGAGCTTGTGCGTCCTCCGAGACCTTCTGCAGCAGAAAGTCGCGCACGAGTGGGTGGAGTTCTGTGGCTTGGTCGGTCGAGAGGAAGCCAACCTCGCGCGCTTGTGCGATGGCGCGCTCGCCGTCATGGCCGAGCAGCTCCGACATTGCGTCTTGAGTCAGTTCTGGCGCGAGGGCCAGTCGCAAGAGCTGTTGGCGCAGCGTCTCCGGCACCGACTGGAAGAGCTCCTCGGCGATGAAGGCGTACAGCTCGGCCGGCATCACGCCGCCCGGAAGCCGGATTCGGCCGGTGCCAACGGCGAGACCCAGCACTGCAGGCCAGCCCTCCGCCTGGCTGACGAGAAGGTCGAGATCCGGCCGGCGGCCGAGTACGAGCTTCGACTCGTCCTCGTTCATGGCCAAGTCCTCTCGGTCGATCTGCTCCACTTCTCGATAGAGAACGCGTCGGTGTGCTGCCCAGATTGGGCGCACGCGGGAGGCGATGAGCAGCCGCGCTTGCGAGCGGTCTTCGATCACCGAAATCAGCTCTGCGAGCTCAGGCGATTCGTTGACGTCGTGGTAGTCATCGAAGATGAGCCATTGGACTCGTGCCGCGTCGAGCTGCTCGGCGAGCGCGAGGCCGATATCTCGCGCAGCTCGCTGTGGGTTGCTTCGGGCGCGCAGGTACTCGCCGATGAATCGAGACGCGTTGCCCCCGAGATTGTCGATCCCGGCCGCCAAGTCCTCGGCGAAGCGGGCGAGGTCGCGATGGGCGGGCGTGAGCGTGACCCAGATCGCGCCGTTGAGCGTCTTCGCCCATTGCCGGGCCAGTGTTGTCTTGCCGTAGCCGGCCGGAGCGAGGAGCAGGATCACTCGCGCCTCGCACTCGTCGAGCATCTTGATCAGCCGTGGTCGCTCGATGATGCAACGCTCGCGGCGGACTCGCTTCGATTGTTCCGTGCTCGCGGTCATGCCTGCCTGCCCTCGTCCGGCGCGCCGCTCACCACCGTGAACGCTACGCCTCAAGTCCCCAAAAGCAAGGGGCCGGGGCGCCCGCGGCGGAGGGTGACGCCGCGGACGCCGCTTCGCCGTCAGCCCCCGTTGTCGGCTCGCGCCGACTCTACGCGGCTCGCCAGCGGGTCTTCGCCCGTCAGCAAGCGGAACGCGACCGGGATCTGCCGTCTCCGCGGGACGCCCAGCTTTTGCCGGAGCACATCGCAATGTGCCTTCGCTGTCCGTGGAGAGATGCCGAGCTCGAGCCCGACCTCGTCGTTCGACAGACCCTGCGCGATCAGTTCGACGACCTGTCGTTGCCGGTCGGTGATGCCGGAAGGGTCTCCGAGTGCCTGCATGGAGTGAGGCTACGGCGCAAGGGCCGACGGAAGTATCGGCCGAAGGGTGTATCGGTCGGTCTGCTAGATCGGAGCGTGCGCGCGCCGCGCGACGAAGGACGCGTCGTGGCCCCGCTCGTTCGCGAGCCGTACCTCGCTCTCGTCGAGCGCGCCGATCCGCACGAGCAACTCGAACTCATCCCGCAGGTGCGTGCGCATCATTTCCGGGCCGTCCGTTGCGATCGTGAACGGCACCCCGTGCTCGACGAACGTCCGGAACGTCTCGCGCACCTCGTCCTCGTCGGCGAGGGCCTTGGTCAGGAGGTTGCTCGTCGGGCAGATCTCGAGTGTGATGTCTGCCGCTCGGATCGCCTCCATCAGCGCCGGATCGCGCGTAGCGAGGATGCCGTGACCGAGCCGGTCGGGACGGAGCGACTCAACCACCTCGCCGACTTCCTGCACGCCGTTCTCGCCGCCCTCCTCGCCGACGTGGATGGTCACACCAAGGCCTGCCTCGCGAGCGAGCTCGACGTGCTCGCGGATCTGCGTGTAGTCGTAGCGCGCGCCTTTCGGTCGCGGTCCTGCGATGTCGACGCCGACGAGTCCGCGTGGCATGTACTTGATCGCCTTCTCGACGATCACCATGTTTTGCTCCGCGGTGAACGTTCGGTCCATCATCAGGATCAGCCCGGCCCGTACCTGCGGGTACTCGAGGGACGCGCGATCGAGCCCGCGGATTGCGGCCAGGATGATGTGATCGAGATCGCGCTCGCCACCACGGTTGCGTTTCATGGGATTGAACCGCAGCTCGAGCGTTGTTATGCGCTGCGAGCGGTACGCGCCGCCGATTGCCGCGTGCACGCTTCGCTCGACGGCGAGCGGCGACGACTGGATCAGCTCGGTCAGGTGATAAATCTGGTCGAGCGAATCGAGATCCGGTACGCCGCGCGGGTCCGACACGGTTACGAGCCGCTCGAACTCCCAGTAGTCGCGTGTTGGCAACGCGATTCCCTGCTCGTGGGCGAGGCTCCACAGAATGTCCGAGGCAACCGAACCGCCGAGATGGGTGTGCAGCTCGGCGAGTCCCTCTTCGAACATCCGGCGACTCTAGCGGGCCACAGGCTCAGCCACCTGTGACTCGACGAGCGCGAGCCCCAGCGCCAGCGCGTCCTCGAATTGCTCCTCGTCGAAGAGCCCCGGCACGTCAGTCGTGAGGTGATACTCGTCGTAAGGAAAGTGCAGGATCGTGACCGCGGGCACGTTGTTCTCGGCGAACCAGTGCGAATCGACGCCGCCGGTTGCAGGGCCCGTCGCGAGCTCGTAGCGATCGAGCAGACCAAGAGACCGCGCGAGCTCTGTGGCGCGCTCGAGCAGCGCGCTTGGCGAGGCAAGCAGGTTCAGCTTCTCGCCGAATGCAATGCAGTCGAGATTCACCATCGCGGAGACACGGTCGAGCTCGCCACGCAGCTTTGCTTCGTCGATGTAGTAGCGGGAGCCGGTCAGCTTGATCTCCTCCGCGGCAAACGCCACCAGGCGCACCCCACGTTCGAGGTCGCGTTGTGCCAGAGCCTCGCCGATCCGCCGAACGCCTTCGACGCCGGACGCGTTGTCGATGGCGCCGGGGCCGTGCCACACCGAGTCGTAGTGCGCACCGACGACGACGTGCTGCTCGGCGCGGCCGGGAATGTCGGCGATCACGTTGCGCTCGATCCGGCCCGGCAGGAAGCGACCGCTCACCTTCAGTCGCACGTGCATGCCGTCGACGAGTCGTTCTGCATCGGAGCGGGAGACAAACGCCGTCGGTGGCGTCGTGATGTGCGTGTGCGTCGACATGAACGGGATGGCACCCGGTGAGAACGGGCTGGTCAGGAGTCGGGCGAGCTCACGGCCGTCTGCGGCGACGATCGCGAAGTTCGGCAGAAGCTCGTCGCCAACCGGCGGCTTGCTCGCGCCGATCCGGCATACCGTGCCCTCGCCGTCGAAGTCGTGCGCGTACATGCACGGCCCTGCGTCCCACCGTTCGCCCTCGACCTCGAGCTGCGGCTCGTCCGCCTCGTAGCCGAGGAGGTGGAACTCCTGGAAGCGCACCTGCAGACCGAGCTCGCGGAACGCTTGCGCAACCGTGTTGGCTGCCCGGACGGCGTCGGCGCTGCCTGCCGTCCGAGGCCCGATTCCCTTTGCCAGTGACTCCACGAGGTTCACGCTGGGCACCATAGAGGCTTGATGTGGAACTCACGTACTCACGGATGGTGCACCAGGCGCGTCGCGGCTCGGCCCGCCGGTGCTCGCCCGTAGCCACCGCTACGGGCTGCGCCGGTCCGTCCGACCCGCTCGGCCTGGCGCATCCCGCGAGCACGTCGTTCCACATCAAGCCTCTCGTTAGAGTCCAGCAAGGTGCGCGCCAGACCCAAACGCTTGGATCGGCTGCCGCAGCAGTACTTCGTCGCGCTTCTCGGCCGCGTGGCCGCGGCTGCCGCAATGGATGGTCCGCCGCTCGTCGATCTCGGTCGTGGCAACCCAGAGGTGGGCCCTCCGCCTCACGTCGTCGAGGCGCTCGCCTCGTCCGCCGCCCGCCCGGACGTCCACGGCTATGCCCCGATTCGCGGGCTTTCCGCCACGAAGGAGGCGCTCGCTGGACGGTACCGCGACGTGTACGGCGTCGAACTAGACCCGGAGCGCGAGATTGCGGTTGTCCCCGGCACGAAGACGGCGATTGTCGAGCTGGCCCTCTCGCTCGCCGAGGAAGGCGACCGGATTCTGTTGCCGGATCCGTTCTACCCCGACTACCCATCCGGGCCGGCGCTCGCCGGCGCGCGCGTCGAGACCGTGCCGCTGCGCGCCGACGAAGGTTGGTCGCCCGATCTCGACCTGGCCCCCGACGCGGCAGCGCTCTACCTCAACTACCCCTCAAACCCGTGCGCGGTCTGTGCGCCTCCGGGGACGTTCGAGGGCGCCGTTCGCTGGGCCGAGCGCACCGGCGGCGCGGTTGTGCACGATGCGGCGTACATCGACATCGTCTTCGACGGCCGCCGCCCGCAGAGCTTTCTCGAAACCCCGGGCGCAAAGGACGTCGGCGTCGAGATGTGGTCGATGTCGAAGACGTACGGGATGGCGGGCTGGCGGATCGGATTCGTGGTCGGCAACGCCGAGCTGGTCGAGCGGATCAACCTGCTGAACGATCACAACCGCGTCGGCATCTTCGAGCCGCTGCAGCGCGCGGCGATCGCCGCGCTCGAGGGGCCGCAGGACTCCGTCGGCTCACGCGTCGCCGACTATCAGCGTCGGCGCGATGCGATCGCCGCCGTGCTGCCCGAGCCGCCGGTCTGCGAAGGCACGTTCTTCGTTTGGTTCCGGCTGCCCGACGGGCTGACCGCCGAGCGATTGCTCGAAGAGCATCGCGTCGCCGTCGCTCCTGGCGAAGGCTTCGGCCCGAGTGGTGCGGGCTGGGCGCGGCTCTCCGTTGCCGCCGACGACGAGGCGATCGACCTCGGCATCGAGCGCTTGCGGCAGGCATTCGTCGGGATCACTGCATGAAGATCGGGATCGTCGTACCGTTCTCCTGGTCGTACTGGGGCGGTGTGGTGGAGCATTCCGAGCACCAGGCGGATGCGTTGCGACGCCGCGGCCATGATGTGAAGGTCCTGATGGGGAACGATCCGGCCGGTGTGCTCACTCGCTTGCTGCACCCGCGCACCGGACGTCATGGCGCTCTGCCCGACGGGATCATTCCGGTGGGTCGCTCGGTGGTTGTGCCGGCCAACGGCTCGATGACGAACATCGTGCTCTCGCCGCGGGTCATGCCGCGCGTGCGCCGGATTCTCGCGGAGGAGCAGTTCGACGTAATCCATTGTCACGAGCCGATGACGCCGGCGATCTGCGTCGCGGCGATCTCGTTCGCGCAGTGCCCCATCGTCGCCACGCACCACGCACACGGAGATCTCGGTTGGATGGGCCCGGCGCTGCACTTCTGGGGCTTCCTGATGGACCGGATCGACGCGCGCATCGCCGTCTCGCCGATGGCGGCCGAGTCGGCGTCGCGTTTCCTGCCCGGTGACTACCGCGTGATCCCGAACGGAGTGCTGATACCCGAGCAAGCCGATCCAGCCGACCGTGACAACACCGTCGTCTTCATCGGCCGCCACGACCAGCGCAAGGGCTTGCCGACCCTACTGCGCGCGTGGCCTGCGATCCATGCCGCA
This sequence comes from Gaiellaceae bacterium, assembly GCA_036271075.1. GTDB lineage: Bacteria > Actinomycetota > Thermoleophilia > Gaiellales > Gaiellaceae > PALSA-600. The sequence continues at coordinate 13,703 of DATBBH010000101.1, forward strand.
ACCGGGGCACGCTTGCGTGTGATCGGCACCGATCCACTGCAGTACCGGCTGCTGAACGCGCGCTTGGGCGTCGACGAGGCGGGGATCGACGTGCTCGGCATCGTGCCGAATGAAGTGCGCACACACGAGCTCGAGCGCGCGAAGCTGTCGGTAACGCCGGCACTCGGAGGCGAGAGCTTCGGGCTCGTGCTTGCCGAGGCGTTCGCCTGCGCGACGCCATCGGTCGCGTCGGACATCCCGGGTTACGCCGCCGTCGCGATTCCGGAGGCTGCTCGTCTCGTGCCACCGACCGATTCCGATGCGCTCGCGGCCGCCGTGATCGACGTGCTCTCCGACGAGCCGCGCCGGGTCGAGATGGGCCGCGCAGCCCGTGCCCACGCCGTCGCGAACTACGCGTGGGACGACATTGCGCGCCGTCTCGAGGAGATCTACGAAGAAGTAGTCGCATGATTCAGCGTGGCGGTCGCTGGCGGGCCTTGCTCGTGGTCCCTCTGATCGCCGTTGCGTTGGCGCTCTTCATCTATCGCGGGCCGAACTGGCACCTGGTTCACGACGCGTTCACAATCGTCCGCGGCCGCTGGGTGGTCGCGGCGATCACGCTCAACCTGTTCTCGGTGCTCGCCCGCGCTCTCTCCTGGAACACGACGATCAAGCAGTCACTCGAGCCGCCGCGGCCGCGGTTTCCGCTGGTCTTCTCGGCCTTCTCGGTGGGCCTGTTCGCAAACGCAGTGCTGCCCGGCCGCGTTGGGGAACTGGCGCGCGTTGCGGTGCTGCGCCGACGCCTGCCCGGCCGGCCCGGGGTGACGGCAACGTTGATCGGCTCCGTCTTCGCACATCGCATGTTCGACGTCTTCCCTGCGACGGTCCTCGTCGTGTGGGTCCTCTTCACTGCGCAGATCCCCGGCTGGGCGCTGACCTCGGTCGCGCTCGTGCTCGTGCTCGGGATCGTGTTGTTTCTCGTGGCGATGTGGCTTGCGCGCCGTGCGCACCGCGACGCACTGGAAGGGCTCGGGCCGGTGCGCCAGTTGCTCGTGCGGGCCCGGCTCGGGCTCGCCGTGATGCGCTCGCCCGTTGCAGCCGCGACCGCCGCGAGCTTCCAGTGCATCGGCTGGTTCTGTCAGTTGCTCGCGGTCTGGTCGACGATGTTCGCCTTCCACATCCACACGCCCCTCTCCACGGCGGGCCTCGTGCTCGTGTTGATCAACGTCGCGACGATCTTTCCGCTGTGGCCGGGCAACTTCGGTCTCGTGCAAATCGCGGTCGCGTTCCCACTCGTCAACTACGGCGTTCCGTATGCGCGCGGGTTCGCGTTCGGAATCGGGCTGCAGGCGATCGAGGCCTCTGTCGGCGTCGGCGTTGGTTTGATCTTCCTCGCGCGTGAAGGTCTCTCGTACGCGATGCTCAAGACGATCGACGAGCCCGTCGAGGCCGTCGAGCAGGAGCCCGAGCGTGCTCGCTCTCGCATCTCCGGCTAGCCTCAAGGGCGTTCTCTCGCCTCTGGAGGCGGCGTCGCAGCTCGCCGTGGGCATCCGCCGCGTCCCCGGCGTGGAGGCGCGCGAGTTGCCGGTTGCCGATGGCGGCGAAGGAACCGCGGCCGTGATCCACGCGGCACTCGGTGGCACCTGGCAGACGGCGCGCGTCAGCGACGCACTCGGCCGGCCGGTAGCAGCCGAATGGCTCTTGCTGGACGACGGCACCGCGGTCGTGGAGTCGGCGCAAGCGATCGGGCTGCCGCGGCTGCGTCAGGGCGAACGTGACCCGCTCCTGACGACGAGCCTGGGTCTCGGCGAGCTGCTCCTCGCTGCCTTGACGAGTCAGCCGGCTGCCTTGCTCGTTTGCATCGGCGGCACCGCGACCGTCGACGGTGGCGCCGCGCTGCGCTCCGTTGTCGGCGCGCGGCTGGCCGACATTCCGATGCGCGTGCTCTGCGACGTACGCAATCCACTGCTCGGCGAGCGCGGCGCCGCGCGGGTTTTCGGGCCGCAGAAGGGCGCGGGCCCCGAAGTTGTCGAGCAGCTCGAAGCCCGTCTTGCGGGCCTCGACGAGCTCGTGCCCTACCGAGACTTGCCCGGTGCCGGGGCCGGGGGTGGGCTTGGCGCCGCGCTGGCTGCGCTCGGCGGGGAGCTTGTCGCAGGTGCCGAGTTCGTCCTCGAGACGATCGGCTTCGACGAGCGCGTGGGTGGCGCCGACCTCGTCGTCACCGGTGAGGGAACCGTCGATGCCACCACCTTGGAAGGCAAAGCGCCCGGCGCGGTCGTCCGTCGGTGCGCACGGCTCGGCGTTCGGTGCGAGCTGTTCGGCGGGGTCGTCCGCGATGATGTGCCCGCGCATTCGCTGTCGGGCCGCCGCGAGTTCGCCGCTGCGGATCTCACACAGCTGGGCGAGCAGCTAGCTCGCGCTCTGGTCGACTTTCGCTAGCTCTTCGATCTTCCCGCGGACGCTCTCGAGCTTCGTCGCGCAGATGCGGTAGAGCTCCTCGCCTCGCTCCCACAGCTTGGTCAGCTCGTCGACGCCCGCATCGCCGCGCTCGAGCCGCTCGACGATCGCCTCCAACTCCTTTTGAGCCTCCTCGAACGACAGGTCAGCCAACGGTCGCTCCGAAGCTGCCGTCAGCGACCCGCACGTCGATCGCGTCTCCCGAGGCGACGTCGGTAGCCGCTCGAACGACCGCGTCGCCGCGGCGCACGATCGCATACCCGCGATCGAGAACGGCGAGCGGGCTCAAGGCGCCGAGCCGCGCGTGCAACGTGTCGAGGCGTGCGCGGCGGCGTTCGAGCGCGAGCAGCGGCCCGCGCTGTAAACGCTCACGATTCGCCTCGAGCCGCTGTGCGGACCTCTCGGTCGCGCGCTGCGCCCGGCTATGCAGCGATTCGCGAGTGCGCTCGAGCTGCGCGCGCAACTCCGCAAGATCCGGCACAACGAGCCGCGCGGCGGCTGTCGGCGTCGAAGCGCGCACGTCGGCCGCGAGATCGCACAGCGGCGTGTCCTGTTCGTGCCCTACGGCGGAGACAAGCGGCACGGCGCAGTCGGCGACCGCGCGAACCACACGCTCGTCGGAGAACGGCAGGAGATCCTCGAAGCTGCCCCCGCCGCGGGCGAGCACGATCACGTCGGCGCCGCGCGCGCAGAGGTCGCCGATCGCCGTCGCGATCGCGACGGGTGCGCGTGGTCCCTGCACGTACGTCTCCGCGACCAGAATGTTCGCCGGCGGGAAGCGCTGAACGATGTGCGTGAGCACGTCACGCTTTGCTGCGGCGTCGTTGCCGGTGACGAGGCCGATCAGGCGCGGGAAGCGGGGGACAGCGCGCTTACGGCTCTCGTCGAACAGGCCTTCTGCGCTGAGCTTCTTCTTCAACCGCTCGAGTGCGGCGAGGTGAGCGCCGAGGCCGAAGCGCTCGATCGTGAGCGCTTTCAGACGCAGCTCGCCTCGCTGTTCGTAGAGCTCCGCGCGTCCGAAAACATGGACGCGCTCGCCCTCGTTGAGGCCGAGCTCGAGCGCGTCGAACTGGCCGCGTGGCATCTGCACCGGCAGCGTTGCCCCGTCCTCGGGATCCTTCAGCGTGAAGAACACCGAGGCCCACCGCTGCTGGCGGCGCAGCTCGGTCACCTCACCCTCGATCCACAACGTCGGCAACTTGGCGAGGTAACGCGCGACGCCGCTGTTGAAGCCGCCAACCGTGTAAACCTTCCGCCCGTCGACCTCGATCGCCTCGACCTTCATCCGGTCGATGCTAGCGCCGCCGGACTGGGATCCAGAGGCGTCCGCTAGAGGAGAATCTCGGCGGCTGTCTCGAACGTGCAGCCTGAGCGGGTGAGCTCCACGGCCCGGTGCAGATCGGCCTCCGAGTGCGCGAGCTTCTCGGCGAGCGGCAGCGGATAGCCGGCCTCGATCAGCACGTGGAGGCGCCAGGACTCCACTTTTTCGCGCTCTGACTGCGGTTGTTCGATCGTCTGAGGCATGGTGTGCGGGTTTTCGCTCTCTCCTAGACGAACCCTGCTTGCGGAAGTTGGGGGTCTATACAGAACCATTACGCACGAGCGGTGAGCTCGTCCAGCCTACGGCCAAGGTCGTGCAAACGGGCCTCCAGCACCGACCGTTCAGCCTCGGCATCGGCCGCAATTTCGTGCAAACGCTCGCGTAGAGCGGACTCGACCTGGTGCGAACGCTCCTCGAGCGAGTTGAGCGCGTCGTCCCGTTGGCGTTCGAGCGCCGCCCGCAGACGGGCCAGCCGCTCCTCGACGCGGGCGGCTGCCGCGTCGCTCACGTGGTTGAGCCGCTCGGTCAGCACACCCTCGGCCTCGCGGCCGAAGCGCTCGACCGCCAGGTCGAGCTCGCGGCTCAGGCGGCGCGCTGCCTCCTCGCGCGCGCTGCGAATCGTCGTGTCGAACTGCGCCGACGCAGCCTCCGTGTAGCGCGCCGTCTCCCGCCCGATGATGCGTTGCAGCTGTTCGACCTGTCTGCGCTCGATGTCCCCGAGCGCGAGCTGAATACGCTGCGTCGCTTCGTTCGCTTCGCGCTCGACGAGCTCCTGCAGATCGCGTTCTCGCTTTCGTAGCCGGTCCGCCAGTTCGTGCAGCGCGAGCCGACGCTCGGCGGCGTGCTGCTCGAGCTCCGTGTTCGCCTGCTGCATCACCTCCTGCCCGGCCGTCGTCAGCTCGGCGCGGAGCCGCGTCACGAGCTGCCGCTGCTCCTCGACGGAGGCCTGCAGTCGCTCGGCGTCCTGACCGATCTTCGAGTTCGCCTCGGTCATCAGCACCTTTTGTCGTGCCTCGACGCGCTTCAAGTCGTCGGTGAGGCTCTCCTGGAGCTTGCCGACGTCGCTCGTCCAGTCGACGAGGCGTTGCTCGACCGCGGCCTGCGCCGCGACGAGTTGCGCGCTGAGGCGCTCGGTGGCGTCGCGCTCTCGTTCCGCGACGTCACGACGCCGCTCTTCCGCGATCCGGCGCTCCTCCTCTGCGAGTTGAGAGAGGGAGTCGGCACGCAGACGGGCGAGCGTGTTTGCGAGCTCGCGCGCGCGCTGCGCGAGCTCCTCTGCGACGACCTCGTCGAACGCGCTCTTGCCACGTTCGATCTCGCGTTCGAGCAGCCGCTGGTGCGAGCGAACCTTTTGCAGCACGCGGATGCTCGCCGCGAGTGCGAGCAGGGTGACGCACGCTGCTACGACGGCAACGATCGTGGCGAGAGTCATGGCTTCATCGTAGGCGGGCAGCTACGAGAGCGACGGCGATCAGTGCGGAGGCCCAAACGAGCAGGCGCAAGGCACGCTCGAGCGGCTCCGTTCCGGCCGTCGTCGAGCGCTCTCGCCGCGCTGCGCGGACGGGCGTCGACAGGGCGCGTTGGGCGAGGCTGAGCGCGAAGGCGTAGCCCGCTGCCGCAACCGCCTCGAGGCGGAGCGACTGCGCCTCGACGAAGTAGCCGGTCAGCACCGGGAAGACGCCCCAGCAGAGCGCGAAGCCCCAATCCGTGTGCAGCGCCAGCTCGAGGTTGTAGGCCGGCACGAGCACCGCGCCGACAGCGACGAACACGAGCAAGCCCCACCCCCAGGCCGCTGCGGCTCCGATCCCGATCGCGACCGCACCGCCAAGGCTCACGACCGCGATCGCGACGAGCACCTTGCCGGGGATCTGAGTCCGGAGTGGCCGGCCCTGCAGCTCGTCGAGCGCGTGCGCGGAGACGCCCATCGCGAGGAAGAACGCCGCGATCGCCCACAGCATCCGGTCGAGGTGGAACTGGGGCGCGAGCGCGGCGCCGACCGCGACGTACGAGAGATGCCAGAGCGTGTACGGCGGATGCAACACCGTCACGTAGTCGCGCCAGCCGCCGCGCCCCAGCGCGTAGAAGGCCGGCTTTACGTCGTTGCCCGTCGTCCCCACGTCACCACGCCGCCGCCGAGGCTGAGCCGCTTCGCCCGCACGTCCTCGATGCCCGCCTCGCGCCAGGCCTGCAGCAGGCGCGGGAGCGGCCACTCCTCATAGTGCCGCGTGATCGACGGTCCGAGGAACGCGCCCACCTCGTGCCAGCCGTCGCCGATCAGGCGGCCTGCGGCCGGCAGGCCAACACGCGTCCACAGCTCCCAGAGCGGGCGCCAGACACCAGCCGGCACGCCGAACTCCAGCCCGGCGATCGAACCGCCCGGCTTCACCACGCGCGCGAGCTCACGCAGCACTGCCGGTGGATCCTCGACGTAGCGGAGCAGGTAGGTGAACGTCAGCGCGTCGAACTGTCCGGCCTCGAACGGGAGATTGCGGGCGTCGCCTTCCTGGAGCCGCACCTTGCGTGTGGCTGCGGCGAGCGTCAGCCGCCGCCGGCCTTCCTCGAGCATCTCCGGGCTCTGGTCGACGCCGACGACGAAGCAGTCCTTTTGGCGGACGAGCTCACGGGCGACGAGCGTCGTGCCCGTGGCCACGTCGACGACGGTGTCGGTCGGCCCCGCGTCGATCCGCGAGACGAGGAAGCGCCGCCAGCGAGGGTCTTGTCCAAACGAGAGCACGGATCCCCAGCGGTCGTAGCCGGGGCCAAGCGGCGCGAAGAGTGCTTTCGCATCCATACGCTTGACTCTATGGCCCTCCGTGAGGACCTGGAGCGGATTGCCGTCGCAGCGACCTCGCACGGCGAGGTCGCCGGCGTGCTCGCGGCGGAGCCGTCCCGAGGCCGGCGGCTCTACCTCGTCGCGCTCGGCGGCGACGAGAACCGCCGCTGGATCGTGCTCGACGAAGACGCACAGCTCGTGGGTCGACGCGAGGACGTGCGCGACACGGCGTCGATCGTCGCGATGTGCGAGCTTGCGGGTGACCTGGCCGGAGGCGGCGACCTCGAGAGTCTGCGCTCGCAGCTGGCGCAGGTGCGAATGGTCGAGCAACCGCCCGGGATCGAGGACGCGGAAGCGGCTGCACTGGCGCTCGAGCGCGTGATCGGCGCGCCTCCACGGGTCGCCACGCCGGGCTATCTCGACGAGGTCGGTGCTGCGACGCTGGCGCTCGAGCGGGCGCTCGGAGAGCTCTCTTCTCCGTTCTCGACTGCGATCCGGTCGGCGACCGGCGCGGTGGATGAGTTCGTGCGGGAGGTCGAGCGCGGCTACCTGGTCGAGCTGCGCTAACTTGGACGCATGTCTGAAGGTGGATTCCCGTTCGGCGGTGACCCTGAGGATCTCCTGCGCGGCTTGCGTGAGTTCGCAGAGCAGCAGGCCGAGTCGGTGCAGGAGGCCCAGCGCGAGCAGTTCGCGACGCTGACTCTCAACACCGCGGTCGAGCTGACTGCGGCTGCGCTCTCCCAGATCGAGGTTCAGGGCAGCGGCGAAGAGCAGTCGGCAGCGTTGCGCGATGCGATGCGCGTGCTGTTCCCCGAGGCGGTGGCGCTCGTCAGCGCCGCGCGCCAGGGGTTCATGCGCGAGTCGTAAGAGTCGTTACGTGCTGACGGGCGCTGTGATCGCCCGATAGAGGCCCCAGGCCATGAGCGCGAACGCGCCCGTCGCGAGCAACACGTCGGCGGGCGTCAGCTTGCCTCGCCGCCGGCGGTAGATCGGAAAGACACCGAACACGATCAGCTGCGAGAGAAAGAGCGCGATCAGTGACGGCCGCAGGACGTGCTCGTCGAACGATTCCGGGGCGGTGATGCTCAGCGCGTCGATCGCGATGAAGGGCACGCCGATCCAGACGAGCAGCCTGCGGACGTGGATCCCGGTCACCGAGAACAGAAGCCGAGACAACGCGAGGTACTCCGCGAGGATCAGCCCGGCCACGCTCGCGGCGGCGCCGACGCCGATCGCGATCGCAAACCAGCGGCTGGAGTAGGCCGAGGCGATTGCGTAACCAGGGAGATTCGCCTGCAGGAGCGACGGATCGACGGCGGCCAGAGGGACTGCTGCGAAGATCAGATACGCCGCCACGATCGCCGCGGCTCCGACGAGCGTGCGCCGCACCACGCGTGAGCCGCCGACGACCTCCGCGCCGAGGAAGAT
>DATBBH010000102.1:0-18443 GCA_036271075.1 Gaiellaceae bacterium
GACGGCTCCGACTGCACGATCGACCGCTGCGAGACGTAGAACGTCTGGCCGTTCAGGGTCACGGCGCGGTAGAACGGGCAGTCGGAGCCGTCGGCATGTCCGCAGTAGCTCGCGCTCGCGGGCACCGACGGCGGCGTCGGACCACTCGCGACGAGGAAGGTGTCGCCGTCGCAGCGTGACCCGGTGTTGCTGGCCGCGCAGCCGAACTGGTCGGGCGGGCCGTCCGGATAGGGACCGCTGTTCGCAGGATGCTCCGAGTCGGGCGGGTACGCCGCGGTGACGGTGACGTAGACCCAGCAGTTCGGATCGATCACACCCGCCCCGAGGCCACAGTCGGGCGCGCTCGCGAGGTGCACCGTGTAGCTGTCGAGCGCCGGCACCGGCGTCCCACCCGTCCCACACGGGTTGGTCAGGCCCAGCGCGTAGCAGCCGCCCTCGAAGACCTCGGTGCTGCCGTCGGTCTGGGTGATCACGACGCTGCCCTGACCGGCGCGGGCGACGCTGTAGGCAATGCCCGGCGCGACGAGGCCGTTGTAGTTCGGGTCGACCGACGAGACGGCGTGGTTCAGCGTGCCGCTCGTCCCGTCGATGTCGAGCGAGAAGACGTCGCCGGTGACGTCGCCCGCGACGTTGATCGTGTCGTTGCCGAGGCCGCCGATCACGCGCGTGGCGACGCCTGGCGCCGTCGAGAGCACGTCGATCGAATCGTCGCCCTCGAGCGCGTCGATCTCGAGCACCTGGATGTTCGTGTACGTGACGGAGACGCCGACGCCGTAGATGTGGTTGTACGTGACGACGATGTGGTCGGCGTACTCGGTGCCGAGGATGACGAGCTTGTTGAAGCCGGCGCCGCCGTCGACCGAGACCGGCGCGTTCATGTTGTACTCGACCTGGTTCTGGCCGGCGCCGGTGCGGATGTCGCTCTCGGCCGCCGTCGAGAAGCCGCTTGTCAGCTTCGGCATCGCGATCTGCTGGGCCGCGTTGATCCAGACGATGTCGCAGGCCGGGTTCGACGGGCTCGGATCGCAGTCGGCCGCCGTCGGGTCGCCGCCGCTCAGCTTCGTCTGCGCGAGCGCGAAGCCGCGGACGGTGAACAGGTCGTTGCCGTCGCCGCCCTCGAGCCGCAGCGGCGCCTGGTTCGAGTAGACGGTGAACGTGTCGTCGCCGGCGTCGCCGACAGCGACGAGTGGCTGGGAGACGCCGCGGCTGAGCCAGCCGCGCGTCGTAGCGACGGTGCCGAAGATGTCCTCCGGATTGAGCGAGCCACAGCTCGTGTCGTACGTGAGCGGGTCGGCCGGGTTCGGGCCGCCGAGGCGCGGACTGCAGTTCGGCGTCGAGGAGCTCCCGAACGTGAACGAGTCGCGCGACAGGCCGTAGATCTGGCCGATCTGGAAGTTGTCGTTGCCGACGCCGCCGTCGAGGGTCGTGACGGCGGAGTTGTCGTCGCTGAAGAATGCATCGTTGCCGCCGAGCCCGTTGACGATCAGCCGGCCGTTGATCGCGGCGTCGTAGTTGATCCGCTCGTAGTTCTGGTTGCGGAGGATCGAGCTCCCGTTCGGGTCGGGTGTCGTGACGTCGCCGAGGAGCACTCCGATGGTGACGCCGTGCAGCTGGACATCCGCGGTCGGCACCTGCTCGGTCGTCAGGGAGACACCGGTTGGCAGCGTCTCCTCGAGGACGATGTACGACCCGTCACCAGCGATCGACCCGATCGTGTAGTCGCCCGCCCAGACGCCCGAGTCGCCGCCACCGAGGTGGATCCGCCGGCCGACGACGAAGTTCGGTGCCGTGAAGGTGCCCGCCACCGCGGTTAGACGCTGGCCCGGCTCGCAGCTGCCGGACGCGTTGTAACAGAGCGTCAGGTTCCCGGTGAACGCCGCCGTCTGCGTGCCGAAGTTGCCGTGGAGCAGCGCCACGAACGCCGGGTCGTCCGCGACCTCGCTCTTCGAGAGCGACGTCGGCGTCGCGCCGATGTAGTTCATGCCGCGCAGCAGGAAGATGTCGTCGGTCGGGCACGGGATCGTGTTCTGGAAGTCCTGGTAGCCGTTGCAGTCGCTGCCGTTCCCGGCGTTCGGACCGTCGACCCCGTTGACGATCAGAGCGTCGGATCCGTCGTTCGGCGCGCCGGTGTCAAGGACGTTGATCGTGTAGTTGTGGCACTTCGAGCCCGACGAGTCGGTGCCCTGGAAGCACGGCTGGCTACCGGTGGTGTTGATGACGTACGTGTCCGTGCCGGACTGGCCGTCGAGCGTCAGGGTGTGGCCGGCCTTGATATCGGTGAGCCCGGCGGTCTGGTCGGTCGAGTTGAGCGTTGCGTCGTACGTCGACTGCAGCTGGTTGACGTAGAAGAAGTCCTCGCCGTCCCAGGCCGGCGACGGCGGCGTCGGCGCCCAGACGTTCACGCAATCGGTGGGCCCGTGCAACACACACGTGGGTGCGACGGAGCCGAAGGCGCGTGTCTTCCCGCCGAGGAAGGTCTGGTCGAACGAGATCGTGTCGGAGTCGGTGTTGCCGAAGATCCGCGTGACGTGGCAGTCGCGGCCGGGCTCGAGCTCTGTCGAGCAGCCGGCGCTGAGCGGGCCGGGCGTGATCGTCCCGTGCAGCCGCATGACCGTGCCGATGCCGGTGTCGCCTTCGCCGCCGCCGTTCGGAGACGGGCTGTAGATGTTGTAGTCACCGTGGATGTCGATCCACGCGCCGGCGACGACCTTCGTGTTCAGCGACTGGCCGCGCTGCAGATCGGTCAGCGCGTTCGAGGCGTTCGACAGGAGCGCGTCCGGATAGGTCTGCGTGGAGACCGTGACGTTTCGTACCGTCCCGTTCGTCACGACGTTCGCCTCGGCCACCCGGACGGTGTTCTGGTCGACGAGCGCGATGATGTGGTAGGTGCCGTTGCTCCCCGGGGCGCCGCTCACGGTGATCGCCTGGCCGATCGCGAACGCGGCCGCCGCCCACGCCGGCGAGGTCGAGGAGATCAGGTCGCCGCTGCCGCTCTGCGTGAAGGTGACGTCGCCGGTGAAGTCCGGATTCAGGCGAAGGCCACCGAGAACGACGTTGTCGCCGGCACGGAGGAGGATCCAGCCCGCCGCATTGATCGACGCGGTGTTCGTGACCGCCGAGCCGACACCGATCGTGCGGTTGACGTTGAAGACGCCCGAGTAGTCGAGGAGGATCGCGTCGCGATTCTGCGTCGGCTTGAGCGTGTCGCCGTCGTACGGGAGGATGAGGTTGAGGTCGTCGCCCACCGTGCTGTGCTCGCGGACGCTCAGGCGGATGTTGCCGTTGAGCGACTGCGCGATCAGGACGTTCAGGGCGCCGTTTGTCTCGGTCACGAAGGCGTCGTTCGCCGTCTCGATGCCTACGCGACCGACGATCACCTGGGACGCGTGCTGCGTGTCTCCGTGACCGGAGTCGATCTTGAGGTCGTTGCCGAGATCGTCGGGGGACGCGAGCGGAGGCGCCCGGGCACCGACGTCGCCGCACTTCGTCGCATCGTTCGCGCCGCGGCAGTAAGCGGCGAGGTCGACGTTGTTCGCCTCGACGTTGGGCGCGTCGCCTGCGCCGTTCAGGCCGTTGTGACCGGCCCCGCGAGCGTCGCGCAGATCGCCGTTTTCGGCGACGAGCGAGGCGTCGCCGTTCGTGTAGATCGTGTTGATCTGCATGTGGTCGTCCGTCTCCGTGACGAACACGCCGAGCGTCCCGGTCTGCGACCCCAGATCATGCGCCAGCGACCCGTCGATATCCCAGCCGGTGCGCTGCGCGGCCTGGTCGGTGATCGTGAGGAAGCCGAAATCGCTCGCCACTGCGTTGACATGGACCTCGAGGAAGTTCCCGGGGACGCCGACACCGCCGTGGCCGGAGATTGCCGGCGGGTCGCCGTTTCGCGCCGGCGCGCCGGTGGTGTCGCCCGCAGTGATCGTGATGTTGCGACCGACGACGTCGGCCCGAGTATCGATCTTGTCTGAGGCGAGCTCGGTGACGTCCTGGTCGGCGTCGAGGACCGCGCCCGGCGACCAGAGCGTCACGTCCCTGGCCGTCGACTGGATCTGGGCGACGCGCAGGTCGCCGGGGTTCGTATCGCCGAGCTCGGCAGCCTTCTCAGTCGCCTTGATCCAACCGTTCGTGTGAATGTGGACGTCGCCGCTGAGCTGGCGCACGTGGATGTACGCCTGGATGTTGATGATCGTCGAGGTAGGCGATGTGTCCGCCGAGTCGAGGACGACGTCGCCCTGCGACCCGGTCGCGCCGGCGTCGAGGATCTTGAAGTTGTAGGTGCTCTCGACCTCGTGGTCGGACGGATCGTCCTGCGCGAACGCGCCGAGCTCGTAGAACGGGGTCGGGCAGGACGGCGGAGCCGGACCGTGGTTCGTGCACGTGCCCGGCAGGTAGTTCGCCGCTGGGTAGTACGAGTACGAGCCGGCGTTCGGTTCGTCCGGGTGGTAGAAGCTGATGAAGTCCCCGGTCGGGCCCGAGCCGACGGTGTTGACAACGTGGATTCCCGTGACGTGCGTGGTGACCGACTGGAAGAGGGTCGGATACAGCAGCACGTAGATGCTGTCGCCCGCGACCATCGACTTGATGTCGATCACCGGGCAGGTGGTGGTGCAGCCGGCCGGGTCGGTCAGGGTCGAGTCGCGGAGCAGCGTCTTCAGGTCGACGAACGTGCTCGTGCCGGAGACGGTCGTCATCACCTGCGGATGCGACGCCCAGACGACAAGGTCGATGTTGACGCACGGATTGTTCGGATCGAGGCAGAGCGTCTTGCTCCCCGGCGTTCCGGCGCACGCGGTCTCGCCGGTGACGCATGGGCTCGAGGCGCCGATGCTCGTGCCGGCGACGAGGTGCACGATGTTCGACCGGATCAGGCTCGTGTGCGGCGGGGTCGCGGGACTCGCGTACACGGAATCCGGGAACAGGCCGTAGAAGCTGCTCGACCCGCCGCGGATCGTCGTCGCCGAGATCGGCCCGTCTACGTTGGTGACGTCGGTCTCGCCGATCGGGTTGTTGATGAACCCGTTGATGACGAGGTTCGGATGGCCGCCCGAGAGCGTGTGGTCGTTCGTGATGGTCACGAGCGTCGGGTCGACCTGGCGGACGATCGCGAACGTCGCGTCGGCCCCGCCGGCGTTCCCGTTGCTGTCCTCGGTCACCTTCGGCTGCTTCGTCCGGTTGATCACGTCGATGTTGTCGATCACGAGATCGCGCGCGGAGTGGTTGATGATCGTGACGGTCTTCCAGTTGTCGCGGAAGGTGAACGTGCCCCAGTAGTGGTCGGTCGGGGAGGTGACGTGGCTGCCGCCGTCGATCGTCCCGTCATGCGCCTGCATGTAGATGTCGCCGGTGTCCTCGTTCCGCATGTCGTTGACCTCGATGTACGGAACCGTGGCGGCGCAGGGGGACGTGCCCGTCTTGCACAGGTCGTTCGTCGGGTTCGGGTTGCTGAGGCCGTTCGCCGCGATGTTCACGGCGGTCGAGACGTTGCCGCTCGAGTCGATGATGAGCAACGGACTCGGCCCGGCGTAGATGACCACGTCGGAGCTCCAGTGGACCACGTTGTTCTTCGAGTCGTTGTCCGAGCTCTGCTGCTCGCCCTGGACGTAGAGCGCCAGGTTCTTGTCGCCGTTGTCGACGAGCCACGAGGACGCGGAGACGAGGGCGGCGTCGCGCGTCGAGCAGTTCGCGTCGAGCGGCGGCCAGGCCGGCGTCGGAGTGCTGCACTTGGTGATCCGCGGACCGGTGGTGACCGTAACGCCCTCGTGCCCGGACGCGAGGTCGGTGAGCTCGACGTCCGTGTTGTTGCTGTCATCGCCGAAGTGGAGGTCGAAGCAGATGCAGAGGTGCCCGCCGTCGGCGCTCCTGTGGAAGCTCTCGTGATGCGCACGCACGTCGACACCGTTGAGGGCGGTGATCATGCTGCCGGCCGACGGCAAGCCTCCGGCGCCGTCGAGGATGGCGAGGTCTCTCGTGACGATGTTCACTTCTGGATCGGCGCTCGAGCTGCCGAAGAGCGCGATCACGAAAGAGTTGGCGTCGGCGTGGTTGCTCCCGCTCGTCGAGGCGTTCAGCGCGAGCGTCAGCCCGGTCACCGTCGCCTTCTTGCCGATCGCGACCGCGGTGTTGTCGATGAGGTTCGTGATCGCGGTCGCGCTGCTGTCGTCGAACCCGCCGCCGCTGTCGGACTTCGCGCCGTTCTCGGAGTTGATTGACGAGTCGGCCTCGATCTTGATGTTCCCGCCCGCGTTGATGGTGACGTTCGAGGCGTCGACCTGCGAGGTGGACGAGGACGTGTCGGCGCTGATGCCGGTGATGCCGCTGAAGTCGCCGATGCCCGCGACGTTGTTGTCGGTGCCGCACCGCGTGTCGCTGCCGCACGTGTTGCCGCCGTCGGTCCAGCCGATCCTCGACTCGACGCTCGGGATCGAGACGAGGCCGCCGGAGCCGTTCTCCGTCCAGGCGGACGAGCGCGTCACGAGGTTCGTCGTGATCCAGAGGTCGCCGCCGGTCGTGATCGAGTCCGCGGCCACGTACGCCTTGACGTTCGGCCCGATCCTGACCTTCGCAGTCGGCTCGGAGACGTCGATGCCGGAGCCGCCGCCGCCGGTCGCGGTCGCGTCGGACGAGCCGTTGCCCGTCGGCGGGTGGGAGATGCGGAGCGAGCTGCCGTCGATGTTGAGCAGCTCATTCTTGGTGTCGAGCGTCGTGTCCGTCAGCTGGATGTCGAGCTCCTGGCCGCACGGCTTCGTGTGGCCGGTCCCGCAGGTCGTCGACGTCGTGAGTGCCGCGCCCGCCTTGAACAGCTCCTGGCTCTTGTTCGTCGCGTAGTTGTGCGTGTCGCCGCCGATCGTCGCGGCCGCACCGAAGACGGAGTCCGGATCCGCGTAGAACGGGCTGATCGAGATGTTCGTGCTCGAGCCGATGTTCCGGAGCGTGATATGCGTCCCGTCGACGCGGTGCACCTGGTACGTGAACCCGTCGGTCAGCCCGTTGATCGGCGACGGCCGGAGCGACTGCGTGTCGCTCGGGTGCGCCGGATCGCTCCCCGGGCGCGTCAGCGCGATGAAGCTCTGGCCGATGTGGTCGCCGGGGTTCGGGCCCGTGGCGCAGGCGTTGTCGTGGCCGTAGCCGACCGCATGGCAGTACGTGTCGGCGAGCTGGATCGTGAAGCCGTCGACGATGTGGACGTAGTACGTGTGCCCGCTGAGCAAGCCGCCGATCTGGTTGAACGTGTCGCTGACCGTGTAGATGACCGGTTCGCCCTCGACGAAGCCGCTCGTGTCGTTGAGGAAGATGTTCTTCTGGGTCGCGTCCTCGCCGCCGTTGTGGAAGACGAACAGATTGAACTCGTTGATGTTGACGGCGCCGCGATCGAAGATCATCGGGTCGGAGTTCTTGTACGTGACGTGGTCCCCGTCGGCGAACGCTCCGCCGTCGACGATCTGGTTGCAGCTCGGGTTGCAGACGGAGCCAGAGCCGAAGGTGAAGGCCGCCGCGCTCGCGTCGGTCTGGTTCGGCTGCGTGTAGAGCTCGATCGTGAACGGGTCGATGACGCGCACGTAGAGCAGGTCGCCGTTGTTGAAGTCCGGACTGATGCTCCCGCCGCCCGGCTCGACCCGGTAGATGACGGCGTCGCCCGTCTCGAGGCCGTGCGGCGTCGAGAAGCGGACCATCGAGCGGTTCGCGTCGATCCCGAGGATGCCGCTCTTGACGCTGTCGGCGCCGTACGTCGGGTCGCCGCTCAGGGCGTTGAGGATGGAGACGCCGCTGAAGCTGTCGCCGAGCCGCACGGTGTTCCCGTCGATGACGATCACGTTGTAGATGTGGCCGCCGGACAGCGACGTGTGGCAGCTGCCGTCCGAGTTGTAGTTGGTGCAGACGGACTGGTCGGTGTGGAGGCCGCTGATCGGCGTGCCGCCGTTCGGGTAGTAGAAGACGGAGTCGCCGGTGATGAGGCCGTGCTTCGTGAAGCAGACCGTGTCGGGGTCGGTCGAGCAGTTGCTCGTGTCGCCGCTCGAGACCCCGCTGTCGTTCGTCATGCCGACGATGTTGTCGCCGAGCTTCGGCCCGAGCTTGGACTTCGATTCGGCGTCGACCTTGACGGCGCCGCCGGTGACGATCGTCGTGCCGGTCCCGATCCACGCCTGCACGGTCGGCTCCGAGATGGCCAGCGCGTCCGGGGCGCCGATGCGGATCCCGAGCGAGCCGCCGTACGCATGGGCGGACGCGTCGGCCTCGGCGTTCTCGAGCGTCGCCGTGACCGTGATGTCGTGGCCGGCCCCGTCCTGGAAGGTCATGTTCACGGTGTTGCCGATCCAGGACTTGACCGTCGGCGAGTCGGTCGAGACCGCCTTTGCGGAGCCTGCGGTGAAGCCGATCGCGCCGGAGCCGACCGTCGTCTCGGAGGAGGCGGTGCTCGTGTCGTCCGCGGTCAGGGCGAGGCCGCCGGGCTGGCCGCCGGTGTCGCCGAACGTCGCGTTGTCGGCCACGAACGCGTCGACCTCGCCGGTGACGGTCGCGGTCGCGTCGAGGCCGGCGCCGCTGCCAAGCAGGCCGCCCGCGCCGCCGTCGTCCTGCGAGAACGCGTTCGCGACGCGCGTGGCTGAGACGGTGATCGCGGTGTTGGCGCTGCGGATCTTCGCGTGCCCGCCGATCGACGCCTGGTCGATTGCCTTGCCGTCGTCACCGATCGTCGCCGTCCCGCTCGCGAGCGAGATGCCGACCGCGAGGGCGACGGAGACGACGAACAGGTGCGCCGTCGACTCGCGCGTCGTGCTCGTCGAGACGTCGAGCGACTGGGCCGAGGTGAGCTCGCCGTCGAAGGAGGCGTTGCTCCCGCCGCGGTCGTGCGTCTCGACGGAGAGGAGGCTGACCGCGATGCCGCCCGCCGACACGGTGTCGGTCTTCGCGGTCGCCGAGTCGTTGGCCGTCGCCGTCAAGTTGACCGCGTGAGTGCCGACGCCGATGTGCGCGTCCTTGCCGACCGTTGCGCTCACCTGCGAGTCGCCGGTGATCTCTGCGTCGCAGGCCGCGCCCGCCCCGGCGATCAGCCCGATCGAGACCGGCGTCGCCTCGACGAAGGCGACGTTAGTGCCATTCGCGAGGACGTCCAGGCCGGTGCTCGAGCCGGAGAGCGTCCCGTCGTAGCCGGCGGTCGTCGAGCCCGCGACGGTCGAGGTCGGGATCGACACACCGAGCGCGAGGATGCCCCCGCCGGAGCCGACGTCGGCCGTGCCGGTCGCCGTGTTGTTGCTCTCGGCATCGAACGTCGTCTTCCCTGAGATCGACACCGCGCCGGAGCCGTCGGCGACGACATTCGCGTGGCCGGTGACCTTGGCGATGCTCGCGGCGCCGGCGAGCGCGCCGAGGAGGCTGATGCTGACGGCGACCGTGTGCGCCTCGGCGAGGTTCGTCCCGCTCGCGTCGACGTCGAGCTTGGAGCCGGAGTTGACGGTGCCGTTCATGTGCGCCTCGACGGCGCCCTCCAGGGTCGCCGCGGCGACGAAGAGCGTGCCCGCGAAGAGCGCGCCGAATGCACCGCCCTCGGCCCTGGCTGTGACCTTGTTGCCGTCGCCGCGCGTCTTCGCCTCGACCGTGACCGCGCCCGTCGCGCCGAGCGTGGCGCCCGAGCCGACGGTCGCCTTGATGTCGGCGCCCTGGTCCATCGTCGCGACCGCGATACCGCCGTTCAGCCCGATCAGCGAGACGCCGACGACGACTGTGTGGGCGCTGACGGTGTTGTCGGCCTGCGAGCTGATGAGGATCGTGCCCGCGCCGGTGATGCCGCCCTCGACGTCGGTCGTCGTGTGACCGGAGAGGTCGGCGATTGCGATCATGATCGCGATCTGGAGCAGGCCTCCGCCGCCGCCCGGAGCGAACGCGTCGACGTCGTTGCTCGCCGTCGCCTGCACCGTCGCCGTGCCGCCCGACATCGTGACGCCGCTGCCGGTCGTGCCCGCCTCGGTGTTGCGCCCGTTCGAGATCTTGTCGACGGTGACGCCGATCGCGGCGGCGCCGGTCGTGATGTTGAGGCTGAACACCGACGCGTGATGCGTGCCGTCGGCAGTGACGCTGAACACTCCGTTGTCCGACCCGTGCGCGCCCGAGGAGGCCTTGAGCGTGCCGCTCAGGTCGACAACCGCCACCCCGACGCCGAGGCCGAGGCCGATGCCGGCGGCGACCGAGATGACGTACGTGTCCGGGTTGACGTTGTCGATCGCGGAGACCGTGATGCCGCCGAGCGGATGGTCTCCGCCGTGGCTGACCGCGACATCGCCGATCGTCGCCGACGCGTCGCCGTCGACGTTGACCACCGCGACCGCGGCACCGGCTGCAGCGAGTCCGACGCCGGCGCCGACCGCGTACGCGTGGACGTCGCGTTGCGCGTTCACGGAAACCGTGAGTCCACCGTCCGCCTGGTCGATCGCCGCGTTGTCGTCGATGTGCGCGTTCTGCGTGCCGTGGTCGTTCAGCACGCCGACCGTCGCGCCGATTCCGACGATGCCGCCGCCGCCCGCGAAGGAGATCGGCGTCGACTTCTCGTTCATGCTCGCCGAGACCTTGACGTCGCCGCCCGCGCTGATCGTCGCGTACTCCGCGATACCGGCGTCGGTATTGCTCTCGACGTTGAGGATGAGGACGGAGCCGCCGATGCCGACAGCGCCGCCCGCGACCGCGCCCGCGATCCCGAACACCGTCAGGACGTCGTTCGCGATCACGTGCACGTGCCCGCCGGCGTAGACGTGCGTCTGCTTCCCGGGGAAGGACACCGGGTCGAGCGAGTCGATCGTCGCCGTGGTGCCCTTGCCCGGCGTGTGTCCGATCGCGTCCGTCGCGGCCGTGCCGCCGGGCGATGCGTTGGTGATGCCGGACTGCGCCCCGCCCATGGCGCTGATCAGCCGTGAGTTCGTCCTCTCACCCGGCGTGCTGGTCCCGCCCGTGCCGGTGGTGCCGTTGAGGGCGCTCTTGTAGCCGCTCGTCTCCGGCGACCATTCGTTGTATGGATGATCCGGGTCGGGCGAGGTCGTGTCGGCCGGGTTCGAGTCGTCCGCCGGGTTCCTCGTCGTCCAGTGGATCTTGTCCTTGGCCTTCCAGACCTTGCCGTCGGCGGTCTTCACGCAGTCGCCACCGTTGTAGGCGGTGCCGGAGTTCCACAAGGACGGTGACCCGCAGGAGGAGTCGTTGTTGCCGGACGCGACCAGGTTCGCGCTGCTGATGTTGCCCTGCGCGCTCTGGTTGTTCTTGCCCGAGTCGCTCGGCGAGTCGAGCGCGTTGGTCGGCGGCTCCCAGTCGGCGGAGTCGTTGTGCGGCTGCTTGGTGGTGTCGAAGGTGTAGAGCGCCCATTGGCCGAGATTCGTGTCCGGGAAGTCACTCGAGCCGGAACTCGGGTTGTCGACGAGCGCCTGGTAGTAGTTGCCGTCGTTCGGGTCGTGGACGACGCGGCACTTGTTGTACTTCGTGTCCTTCGTCCAGTCGACGTTCGGCGTGATGTCGCAGCGGGCGACGAACTTCTGCTTGTTCGGATCGTTCTGGTCGACGACGACATCGCCGGTGTGGTAGTCGACCGTCTGCGCCCAGTTGCCGCGGTCGGTGCCGTCCGCATCCTGGTAGTTGCTGTTGGTCGCCGTCCCGACCGACCAGACGGAGACGGAGATCGCGACGCCGACGAAGCCGCCCGCGGCGCTGAGCGCGTAGGTCTGGACCTCCTTGCGCGACAGCCCCTGCACCTCGACGTCTTGCTGCGCGTGCACCTCGGCGCCCGGGTGGATGGAGGCCTGCGCATTGGTGTCGGCGATGCCGATGTCGACACCGCCGGCGACGCCGACGAAGCCGCCCGCGACGCCGCCGGCGATCGTCAGGGACTTGAAGTAGTCGAGCGCTGTGACGTTGACGGATTGGCTGGGGTCTGCGCCTGCGGCGCCGTTGATCGTCGAGTTCTCGCCGATAGACGCCTGCGTCTGCACGTTGAGGAGCGTGACGCCGACGCCGCCTGCGACGCCGACGAAGCCGCCCGCGATCGCCGGCGCGAGGCCGAAGACGTTCTCGTTCGACGACGCGAACACGACGAGGCCGCTGAAGCCTGGGGCGTGGTGCGTCTCGTACTTCTGGCTGCCGTTGTCGAAGTTGCCGTCCGGCACGAAGTTGTCGAGCTGCTCCGGCGAGCCGTTGACGCCCTTCGCCTTCGCGTTCACGACGCTGTTGGCGCCGAGGTACGCGTAAGTCTCCTTCGTCACGACGGCAATGCCCACTGCGAGGCCGACGCCGACGAAGCCGCCCGCGATCCCGACCGTGATGAGCACGTATTTCGACGTGTCGGTCGCGTAGACGAGGACGTTGTTGTCGGCGTTCAGCGTCGCGCCGCCGCTAGCGCACTTGTAGGCCGGCGCGGTCGGAGTGCCGGTGCACGCGTACGTGTGGACGTTCGTGACGGTGACGGAAACCGTCCCGGCGACGCCGACGGTGCCGCCGCCCGCGCCGGCCGTGACGCCGATGATCGACTCCTGCCCGTTGGCGGTGACCGAGATGTCCGCCTTCGCGTTCACCTGCGCGCCGTCGCCGATGTACGCGTACGTATCGATGTTGACGATACGCACGGTGATCGGGACGGCGACGCCCGCGTCGCCGCCGATCGCCAGCGATGCGGCGACCTCGAGCTCGTAGTACTGGTTTGCCGCCGCGACGCGGACCGACTGCGCACCGTTCGGGCTGAGGACGTTGTTCGTGCACGTCGGCGGGTTCGCGCAGTTGACCTGGGCCGAGCCGCCGATGTGAGCGGAGGTGTGGATGTTCTCGACGTTGATGACGCCCGCGATGTTCACGGCCGCGGAGCCGCTGAAGCCGAAGCTGACGCCGAAACCGCCGATGTTGTCGGTGTTGTTCGCGGTGACGGCGACGCCGCGGAAACTATCGGTGTTCTCGGTGATGCCGCGCGGGCCGGTGGCGCTCGAGTCGCCCGCCGGAGTCGTACCGCCCTTGACGATGCTGTGCGACCTGCCGCTGGCGACGCCCGCGGTCAGGGTGACCAGCGTCAGCGTCCCGTCGTGGTTGTTCGTGGCGGTCTTCTGGTCCTTCGTGCACAGCTGGAAGATCTTCGGGTCGGAACCGCTCTGGTTGCACACGTAGTACTCGCCGCCGTCGACGAGGCCGCCGATCGGGGTGCCGCCGCCGGAGCTGTACACGACCTGGTCGCCGTTCACGACGCCCGGGTCGTACGGGAGGTGGAACGTGTTCGAGCCGTAGTCGACGTCGCCGCTGTTCGGGTTGAACCGGTTCGACTGGTCGCTGGAGACGCCGGCCCGGTCGGTCGGGACGAGGCGGTGGTTCTCGCCGGTGCCGCCCGAGATCGTGACCGGAATCGTGAGGTTCGGGTCGGCATAGACCTGGTACTGATGCGAACCAGCACCGCCAACGTTCTTCATGTAGTAGAGGCCGCCGCCGACGAGGGCGTTGTTCGCGACCGTGCCGCGGCAGCTGACGTTGTGGAACTCCGTTCCGCTCGTCCCGCTGTAGGTGCAGACGCCGGAGATGCCGTCGACGGTGAAGCTGCCGCTCGACGAGTTGAATCCAGCCGTGGAGTCCACGGTGAGCGTCGTGTTCAGGTCGGTGAGCGTCTGGGCGCCGCTGACCTTTGCGACGCCGCAGGTCGGCGGGCCGGCGGTCTTGTCGGTTGTGGCGCAGAGTCCGCCGATCGAGGTCCCGCCGCCGTTGTCGTAGATGACTTCTTCGCCGTCGTTGTAGCCCGGGTCGTCCAGTGCGGAGAACGTGATCGTGTTGCTGCTGAGAACGCCCGGCGCCGCGGGGTCGAAGCGCATGTCGACCGTGTGGACGGAGTACGTGCCGGTCGGAACGGTGATCGAGGTGTTGCCGGTCGCATTCACGTGCGCGTAGTTGCCGATCCAGGCGTGCGTCTCCTTGGTGACCACCGGCACCGAGACTGCAGCGCCGACTGCCGCGCTGCCGCCGCCGCTGATGTTGCCGGCGATCACGTTCAGGGTCATCGCCTCGTCGGCTGTGACACCGACGCTGCCGTCGGCGCTGATGACCGCGCCGTTGGCTGGGCTCGAGCCGTCCGTGACGAAGGCTTCCGTCGTCACGTTGATCACGGGCACGGCCGCCTGGACGTTGACAGAGGCCGTGCCGCCGAAGCCGCCGCCGACCGAGATCTCGTTGAACGTGTCCGTCGACGTCGCGCCGACTGTGACGTTGCCGGAGACGGTGATTGCGTTGTGGCTGCCGATCGACGCCTCTGTGTCCTTGTTGAACACGTCGACGATGACGCCGACGCCGACGCCGGCGGTGCCGCCGATCCCGATCGTGCCCCCAAGTGAGAGGACTTTCGTGGTTTCCTTCGCCGAGACGGCGACGGCCGCGCCGGAGATGATGCCGCCGGTCAAAGAGGTGCCCGAGTCGATGTGGGCATGCGTGTGGTTCGTCTCGATGTCGACGATCACGGAGCCGGCGACGCCCGCGCTGTCGCCGCCGGCGGCACCGACGGAGATCAGGTCGACGTCTTCGCTCTGCGTGGCCGAGACCGCCAGTCCCGTGGCGCCATTCGACTGCAGGTTGGAGTTCGCGCCGACGCCCGCGTCGACGGTGCCCGCACGATCGATGACGATCACGGAGACCGCGACACCTGCAGACGAGGTGCTGACCGCGCCGCCGCCGGCAAGCAGGAAGTCCTTCACCGCGTCGGAGGCGGTGATGTTGAAGGAATCGCCGGCGTGCACCGTGCCGGTCACGCTCGCGGTGGTGCTCGACGGGTTGAGCACGACGACGATGACCGAGCCGTCGACAGCCGCGTTCGAGCTCGAGCCACCGACGTCGAGGGCGAGCTCGTGGAAGTTCTCGGTTGACGCGGCATTGACGTCAATCCCTCCGCCCGTCGTGATCGTCGTGTTGGGGTCGATCGCCGCGGAGACGTGCTTGTTGATCACGTCGACGTCGATGCCGATGCCGACGCCGGCGCCGTCCGTGGAGAAGTTGAGCCCACCGGCGATGTTGGTCAGCGAGGTGTCGTCGATCGCCTCGACCTTGAGGCTCTGCCCGCTGCCGCCGTCGGCGCCCGTCAGCTGGTTGATCTGCGTTCCGTCCTTGATCTCCGCACTCGTGGTGATGAAGAAGACGTCGACGATCACCGAGCCGCTGACTGCGGCGCCGCCACTCGAGGCCGCGGCGGCCATGGCGACCGAGGAGAACGCGGGAAGCGTGCCGATCACGGGGACCTTGATCGGGTCGGCTTCCTTGATCGACGACTTGGCCGAGACCTCGACCTTGCCGGACGCGTCGATCTTTGTGATGTGGTTCGAGGTGTTCGAGTCGATGAATGCCTTGGTCGTGACGTCCGGGAAGACGTTGACGACGATCGCGCCGCCGACGCCTGCGCCACCCGCGGATGCCGCACCCGAGAGCGCCATGTTCTGGATCCCGATCGCGTTCTCGGCATGGACAGCGACGTCGCCGGTCGAGATCAGCTGTGCGCCGTTTGCAACGGAGGCCTCGGTGTGGAACGAGACGACCTCGACGCCGATCGACGCAGCGACGCTGGCGCCGCCGTTGTCCTCCGAGGAGCCGCCGGCTCCTGCCAAGCCCCAGACGATCAGCTGGTTCGTCTTGCCGCCCGTGTTGACGGCCTCGATCGTGATCCCGTCACCCGAGACGACTGCGTCCTGACCGACGGTGGCATTGTTTGTGATGTCGTCGACGTCGACGCCAACGGCGGCGGCGATATGCGAGCCGTCGGAGCTGGCCGAAAGACCTGTGGACTTGGCGGCCGCCTGCGTCGAGTTCTCGGCGCTCAGCTTCACGTCGCCGCCTGTCGCGGTCACATGTGCGTTGTTGCCGATCTTCGCCTTGTTCGTCGTCACGACCCAGTTCAGGCTGACCGAGGCCGCGACGCCAACACCGCCGCTGTTCGAGTCGCCGCCCTGCGAGCCGGCCTGACTGCTGCCCTGGTCGGTTCCGCTCTTCGCCGTCGGCAGCGAGCTCGTATCGGAGTTGCCCGAGGTGTTCGGGTTGTTGGTGACTTCGCCCTGCGCCCGCTGGTCCGAGGTCTTCTTGCCGCCGCTGCCGCCGTTGTCGTTCTTGTCGGCGCCCTTTGTCGTCGCGTCGGCGTGCGCCTGCGTGTTCGTGGCGGACTCGGCGCTGATCTCGACCGACGTACCTTGGACGTCGCGTGCGACCTCGGCGAGGGTGTTCCAGTTGAGGACGATGTTGAGCGCGATGCTGACGCCGACGGCGGTGCTGCCGGCGGCGATCGACTTCGCCTCGGCCGAGAAGTCGCCGTCGTGCGCGGCCTTGACCGTGATCGTCCCGGTCGCCGTGAGCCCGCTCCCGGCGGTGCCGAGCCTGGCCGTCGTGTTCTCGCCGTCGAGGACGACGAGCGCGACGCCCGGCGCGACCGACGTGTCGTCGCCCGACGCGCCCATGTCGACCTCGGTCTCCGTCTGGCGGCGCGAAGCGGCTTCCACGTCGACGTTATGGCCGCCGTTAACGACCGCTGTGTCCTCTACTTCGGAACGAGTCTCGGTCGACGTGAGGACGTTGAGCGCGACGGCGGCGCCGACGCCTGCGCTCTTCGCGTCCTCGGCCTCACTGTTCGCCTTCGCAAGGTCGAGCTCGTTCGCCTTCGTTTTGAGTGTCACATCTGCGCTGCTCGCGGTGACCAGCGCGCCGCCCTCGACGAGGGCGTCGGTCTTGTCGTTCGTGACGATGTTGATCGCGACCGCGCCCGCGATGCCAACGTCGGTCTTCCCGGCACCCGCGTTCGCCTCGGCAACGATCTCATGCTCGGCGAGGCGGAAGAGGTGCACGCCGGGATGGCTGCCGTCGGCCCACGGAAGGTCGGTGCCGTGGTCGGGAGCCGCCTGGATGACCCACTTCTTCGACCCGTCGTCCCACTTGTAGACGCCCGCTGGGTTGACGATCTTGAGTGTGGTCGCATCGGCAGGGGTGCCACTACAGCCGGTCACGCCCTTGAGATGCGTCGAGTCGGTGCTCGTGTAGTGACATGTGCCGGTGAGCCCGCTGCCTGTGAAGTCCCCGCTCGAGGAGAAGTTCGTCGTCGACCCAACGGTGAGGTCGGTGGGCGTCGTTCCGTCAAGCGTCTGGTTCGCGCCGTTCACAGTCGTTCCGGTCGTCGATGTGACGATCGCCTTGTCCTCGGGAGTGCCGGTGCAGCCCGTGATGCTGAAGTGCGTCCCGTCGCTGACCGTGTAGTTGCAGGTCCCTGTGATGCCGACGACGGTGAGCGTCCCGGACGAGGCGAAGCCGGCCGTCGACTTCACCTTCAGCGTCCCGGGCAGAGCCGCCGGGCTCGAGTCGTCGACGAGCGTCTGCATCGCCGCGGCCTTCGTCAGCTGGAAGAAGTCACCGTCGGACGGCGAGTACGGCAGCGTGTCGCCGCGGTCGACGATTACCCACTCCTTCGCGGTGTCGTCCCAGCGCCGGATGATGCCGTCGTTCTTGTCGTTCATCAGCGCCTCGATGTCGAGACCCGTGCCAGTGATCGTCGCGGTGCCGGTCGTCGCCTTGTTCGTGATGTCGGCGACGTTGATCGAGACGCCGACGCCGATGCCGTCGTCGGAGCCGGTGCCGACCGTCTCGCCCTTCGCGGAGGCGTCCGCGATGGTCGCTGCGAGGGTCTTCGCGCTGACGACGCCGCCGGCGTTGATCGTGATGCCACCCACGTAGAGCGCGAGCGACTTCGTGGTGATGACGTTGATCGCGACGGCCGCGGCGACCTCGACCTTCGTGCTGCTGCTCGAGCCGCTGTCACCGGTCGAGGCGCTCGGCGTCTTGCTGGTCGAGGAGCTTTTGCCGGTGGTGCTGCGCTCGGAGTTCGCGTTCGAGAGTTGATCGTCGGACTTCTTGTTGACGTCGCCACCGTCGCCGCCCGCTGAGCTGTCGGTCTTGTTGTCGGTTGCGCTCTGTGCGCCTCTCGCGCCGGCGATCGCGTCGGACTCGTTGTCCGACGATCCGTTCGCCGTGAGACCGACCGCACCGCCCGCCGTGATGTTCCGCAGGATCTTCGCGGTGACCTCGTCGTCGACGATCGCGAGTGCGAGCGCCAGGCCGATCGAGACGTCGCCGCCGGCGGCCTGTGCGTTGGCGGTCGTCGTCGCCTTCGTGTCCTGCGTCGCGGTCAGCGTCACGGCGCCGGTCGCCGCGAGCGACTGGGAGCTGTCCCCGTCGATGGTGGCGCTTGTCAGGATCGTCGGATAGGAGATCGAGACGTCCGGGGTGAGCGCAACGTCCGAGCCGGCCTTGGCCTTGACGCCGGCCTCGGAATAGGTCGCCATCGTGTCGGTGTCCGTCGCGCTCAGCGTGACGTCACTCGGCTTCGACGTAGCGTCGAAGGTGGCACCTGAATCGATGGAGGCGGTGGTCGTGTCATTGACGATGTTGATGGCAACCCCGGCGCCAATGCCGACCGTCCCTGCGTCGTCGTCCTT
>DATBBH010000103.1:0-15272 GCA_036271075.1 Gaiellaceae bacterium
GGAGGACCGTCGGAAGCTCCGGCGCGATCCGTTGCGCAAAGGTGCCGATCGGGAGGATGGCGATGTCGGCGGGCGGCTGCGCCGGCGCAGGGCCGGTATACGGGTTGAGCGGCTGGAAGAGCACGTCCGGGGCGGTCACGAGCGCGACGCCCGTCACCGGCAAGGCGACCGGCTTCGCATTCGGCCGCAGCGTCAGAGTCACGACGTCGCCGACGGCCGCGCGCAGCGTCGCCGCGAGTTGCTGATCGAGCACGATCCCCCCGGCCCGCAAGCGGCCACGCAGAAACCGGAACGTGTACAGGCGGCGCAGGTAGCCGGGTGGCACCGCGACGATCGAGCCGGCGCCCGAACGGATCGTCCCGACGGACGCTCGGTGAACCGCGCCGGCGAACGGAGCGGTCGCGACCGGGACCGCCTCGGCGATTCCCGGCTGCCGCGCGACACGTCTCGCGATCCGCTCGGCCGCAGGACGAGACGCCAAGGGGGCCTGCCAGTCGAGCGGCACAGAGCGGACGGCACTCGCCGTCATCGTGCGGAGCGAGTGGCTGACGAACAGGATCATCGCGCCCAGCAGCGCAGCCGCGAGCGCGAGCACGACGATGCGGACGAGTGTACGAAGCGGCGCCCGCAGGAGCGAGACGAGCGCAAATCGCGTCATACGACGTGCCCGTCTCGCAGCTCGATCGTCGAGTCCGCTCGCGACGCGACCGCCTCGTCGTGCGTCGCGAGCACGAGTGCGAAGCCCAGCTGTTCCTGCAGCGCTTCGACGAGGTCGAGCACGCGTGCCCCGGTGTCGGAGTCGAGGTGACCGGTGGGCTCGTCGCAGAGCACGGCGTCCGCGCTCTGGGCCAGGGCACGCGCGATCGCGACGCGCTGAGCCTCGCCGCCGGACAGCTCTCCCGGCCGGTTGTCGAGCTTCCCCTCGAGACCGACCAGTGTCAGCAGCTCGCGCGCACGCTCGGGCGTCGCACCCGCGAACGTGAGGTTCTCCACCGCGCTGAACAGCGGCAGCAGGTTTGCCCCCTGGAAGACGATCGCAGTACGTCCGTTGCGCTCGACGTTGCCGCTTGTCGGCTCGACGAGGCCGGACAGCACGTGGAGGAGCGTCGTCTTGCCGGAGCCGGAACGCCCGAGCAGCGCGACCTTCTGTCCCCGCTCAATGTCGACGTCGACGCAGTCGAGCGCAGACACGGCCGCCTCTCCGCGACCGTGCACGACCGAGACGCCTCGGGCCGAGAGAAGGGTCACGCGACGCGTCCGTCCTGGAGGTGTACGACACGGTCGGCCGTGGAGGCGATCCGTGCGGAGTGCGTGACCACGACGACGGTCGAACCGTGCTCGTCGCGAAGGGCCCACAGCGCCTCGAGCACGACGCGCTCGTTGGCCGTGTCGAGCTCCGCGGTCGGTTCGTCGGCGAGGACGAGCGGTGCGCGTCGCGCCGCCGCGGCGGCGATCGCGACGCGCTGCTGTTCCCCGCCCGACAGCGAGCCCGCGCGAACGCTCGCGCGCTTCTCCACGTCGAACGCGGCGAGCGCCTCGTCGGCTTGAAGAGCGCCCGGGACGAAACGCGACGCCAGGCGCACATTCTCGCGAGCCGTCAGCTGCGGCCAGAGGTTGCGGCTCTGAAAGACGATTGCGACACGCCGCGCCCGGTACTCGGCAAGCTCGCGCTCGCCGAGACGCGAGAGCGGCTCGCTGAGCGCGCGCACCTCGCCTGCCGACGGCTGGTCCAGCCCTGCCGCCAGCTGGAGCAAGGTCGACTTCCCCGAGCCCGACGGGCCGAGGACGGCGATCACCTCACCCCGCTCGACGCGCAGGTCGAGCCCGCGCAGCGCGACCGTCTCGACCGGGCCGCTGCGGTGGATCCGGAAGACGTCGAGAAACTCGAGCGCGCCCCAGTCGACGTGCTCGCCGGGCGTCTCCGGCTCGCGATAGAGGCTTGTCACCGCCAGCGGAAGCTGTCGATCATCAGCCGATACGCGTCGACGTTGTCGACGCCGACAGGCGTTCCCAAGTCGACGGTCGCCGTCGACCCGCCACGCGCCAGTTCGTACCGGTTGACGGTGAGCGTTACGCGCTTCCCCGTGACGGGGTTCGGAGCGCTCGTCGTGCGGTAGGTCGCCTCGACCGCCGCGTTTGCGCCGGCATGTACGGCGTGCGGCGCTGTCGTGATGGTGACGCTCTTCAGGCCGGCGAGCTGCGAGCGCAGGGCGGCGGCCGTGGCGCGACCGCCACCGGAGAGGGTCACGCGGACGATGTTGTTCTTGTCGCGGAACGTCACGCGCGAGCCGCCGCCGCTCTGGGCCCAGCCCTCCGGGTACTTCATCGCGAAACGCGGTCCCGTGTACGCGACGAACACCTGGTTGTCGGGGATGTCGCCCGCCGCGGCCGCGGTCGCCTCGGCTTGCAACGCCCCCGCGCCGGGAGCGGGCGCGGTCGTCGTCGCGGGCGCGGGCGAAGTCTGGGTCGTCAGCGGGGCGCTCGAGCGCGCGTGGGACCCGCACGCGGTCAGCGCAACGAGCGCCGGAAGCAGGAACCAGATGCGGTGCTTCATCGCGCCACCTCCAGGATCGAACGTGCATATCGGTCCGCCTCGGTCTTCGAGAGCACGCCGGTGTGCAGCTCGACGACGAAGGCCGTGCCGGTTGGGAGCACGTGGTTCTCCCAACCAACCGCGCTACCCGGGTAGCGCGTGAGCCGCAGGAGCCGGAGCCCGACGAGCCGCGCGTACCGGCGCTCGACGGCGAGGCTGCCGCCCGACTCGTCGACCACGTCGAGGTGCTGGTGGAACCAGATCGAGAGCGTGGGCCGAACGCGAAGCACGAGCCGTGCGAGTGCGACGCTCTCCGGCTCGGAGAGCGGGCGCGGCCCCGAGTCGTAGATCCCTCCGAGCGGCCGCCACCGCCAGGGGAAGTTCCGGTTCAGGTCGACACCGTCCCTGTTCCCGCGGGTGCCGGCCGCCACACCGTCGGGGTTCGCGTCGCGGACAATCCACACGGCGACACCCGGGGGCGGGCGCAGGCCGGCGAGCCGGTCCGCGATCGCGATGCCAGCAGGCTCATTCCCGTGAATGCACCCGACGACGAGCACGCGGTGCGGGGCGTCGCGCGGGCCGAGCCGCACGATGTCGATCGCGCGTCCCTGCTCCGACCGGGCGAGCGGAGCGGCCAGCGACGTCGAGGCAACTGCGACCGCAGCGACGGCAGCGATATGCATCGACCCAAAGAGTGCAACGCTCCGGCTGAACATCGCCTGACCGCGGCTCGTCCGTTCAGAAATCGGTCAGAGTCGGACTCGTACCGTGACGAGATGAGGCGGCCGCTATCTGGTCGGCGTACGCTGAGCCGATGACGACGGGACGTGTGCTGGTCGTGGAGGACGACGCCGAGCTTCGCGGGGTCCTGCTGCGCGGATTGCGCGAGGAAGGCTTCGAAGCGGCAGGCGCGGGAACGGGCGGCGAGGCGCTCGACCGTGTCGAGGCCGACCGGCCGGATGTGCTCGTCGTCGACATCGGGTTGCCTGACGCCGACGGGCGCGACGTCTGTCAGGCGCTGCGCGCGCGCGGCGTCGGCGCCCCCGTGCTCTTCCTGACGGCACGGGACACGCTCACCGACCGCGTCACCGGGTTCAGCGCGGGGGGCGACGACTACGTGACCAAGCCGTTCGCCTTCGCCGAGCTCGTCGTCCGCCTCGAGGCGCTCCTACGTCGTGCCGAGCGGCCCACAGCGCCGGCGGGCGGGCTCGAGCTCGACCCGGCCGCCCACGCCGCGTTCGTCGGGGGCGAGAAAATCCCGTTGACGCCGACGGAGTTCCGGCTGCTCGGGCGGCTGATTGCAGAGCAGGGCACCGCCGTGCGGCGGCACGAGCTCCTGCGCACCGGCTGGCCGCACGGCGCGCATGTTCGGCCGAACACGCTCGACGCGTACATCGCGCGCATCCGACGGAAGCTCGCGCCGCACGAGAGCGCTCCAGAGATCGTGACCGTGCACGGCGTCGGCTACACGATCGAATGAGCCGGCCTTCGCTGCGCGACGTCAGGACGCGGCTGCTCGTCGTCGTGCTCGTCGCGCTCGCCGTCGGACTCGCGGCTGCGACTGCCGGGTTCAACCTGCTCGTCACGCACACCGCCGACCGCGACGCGAACGCGATCCTGCGCCAGCGCGTCGACTCGGAGCGCTCGCTCGTGCAGATACGGAACGGCGCGCTCCACCTGACCGAGCACAGCGACGATCGCGTTGCCGATGCGCGCATCTGGATCTTTCAAGGAGGCTCGCCGCTCGAGGCGCCCCGCTCCCGTCCGGAGGCGACTGCGGCGACGCACGCGCTCACACGCGGGCCGAGCCGCTTCGTCACGCTCGGCGCCTCGGACGAGCGACTCCTGTCGCTCCCGATCACGCAGCACGGGAGGCGGTACGGCACGATCGTCGCGGGCGTGTCGCTCGCCCCGTACGAGCACACAGCGCGAATCGGCCTGATCGCGTCGGTGGCGTTCGCGATCACTCTCCTTCTCGTCGTCGCCGTCGCGGTCTGGTGGCTGCTCCGCTCGACGCTCGACCCGGTCGCGCGCATGACGGTCCAGGCCTCCAGGTGGAGCGAGACCGATCTGGAGGGACGCTTTCGGCTCGGCGAGCCGCACGACGAGCTGACCCGCCTCGCCTGGACGCTCGACCAGCTGCTCGACCGGATCGCGGCGAGCCTCCGGCACGAGCGCCTCGTCTCGGCGGAGCTTTCACACGAGCTGCGAACGCCGCTCGCAAAGCTCCGCGCCGAGGCAGAGCTGGCGCTCAGGCGGCGCCGCACACCTGAGGAGTACACCGCTGCACTGAAACAGGTCCTCGCCGCTGCCGACCAGCTCGAGCGGATCGTCCACACCCTCCTTGCCGCCGCGCGGCAGGAGGCGGGCGGCC
Organism: Gaiellaceae bacterium; assembly: GCA_036271075.1. Taxonomy (GTDB): domain Bacteria; phylum Actinomycetota; class Thermoleophilia; order Gaiellales; family Gaiellaceae; genus PALSA-600. The sequence goes on from DATBBH010000103.1 coordinate 4,908, forward strand.
AACACGGGGTCGCCGACGCGCACGAGGTGGCCGTCGCCGCCGTCGAGGCGTGCGCGCCCATCGCCGAGGCCCGCGGCGTGAAGATCACCGTGGACAAGACGCCGCGGTTGAACGTCGGCGTCGACGCCGCCTTCGCCGAACGCGTCATCCACCCGGTGCTCGACAACGCCTGCCGCTATGCGCACGCCGCCGTTCGGCTGGAGATGTCCCGGTCCGACGGAACCGTCGCGTTCTCGATCACCGACGATGGGCCCGGCGTGCCCAAGGAGGAGCGCTCGCGGATCTTCGACCCCGCGACTCGCGGCGCAGTCGGCCGCACGGCCGGTGCCGGCGCCGGGCTCGGTCTCGCGCTGGCGAGGCGGCTCGCCCGCGCCGCCGCGGGAGACGTCGAGGCTGCGCCCACCGACAGCGGCGCCCGCTTCGTCGTCAGACTGCCCGCGGCGTAGCTGCTAGACGTCGCTACGGGCCGGCGCGACGACTGTCGTCACCGGCAGACCGAGATGCGCGACGCGCTCGGGCAGTTCCGCGTGCAGCCAGCGGGAGACATGCCGCGGCAGAGTCGAGATGATCACCTCGTGGAAGTCGCCGTCGTGCAACGCTTCCTCGATCGCGTCCATCGGATCATGCCTCGGCGAGACGGACCCCTCGACCGGCCTCCCCGCCGCCTGCTGGAGCAAGGGCAGCGCCAGTTCGAGCACGTGCTCCGCGTCCTCGTAGTGCCGCCGCCGCTCGGCGTCAGAGATCTCGGCGTGCGAGGCCGGGTTGGGCACGAGGAGATGGAAGGTGGCGGCGGCATCCGCGGCGCGCACACGCACGGCTTCGAGGAGCGGCGGTGTGGCGGCCGTCTTGCTCGCGACGACGAGCACCTGAGCGTGCCCGGGCGCCGGGTGCTCGTGCTCGATCTCGGTCACGTCGCGTCGTGTGATCGTCAGGAAGACGACGACCAGCAGGATCGCGATCAGGAAGATCAAGCTCGTCGCGGTCGTGCCGAGACCGAGACCGCCGTCGGCCCGGGGCTGCGAGAGCAGATCGCCCGTCGATGCGCCGAGCGGGCGGGTGAGGATGTATGCGATCCAGAACGCTGCAACGGCGTTCAGGTTCAGGCCGTAGTGGAGCGCGGCGACCGCGGCGATCGCCCCCGCGAACAACACGAGCGACCAGAAGTAGCCAACATTCAGGCGCTCCGCCGTCAGGTCGCCGGCGGCAGTGCCGAGCGCGAACGTGAACAGCACTGCGAGCCAGTAGAAGGACTCACGACGGGTCGTGTAGATCGTGTGGATCGACAGCGTCCGTTCGAAGCCGTACCAGATCGCGAAGACGCCGGCGAGGGCGGCACTGAAGACGATCGTGGTGATCACGAGCGAGACGCCGAGGTTGTCCGTCAGGTTGTCGGTGATCTGCGTGCCCACGACGCTGATCAGGACGACGCCCAGCCAGTAGACACCGGCGATGTACTTCCGCAACGTGAACTGCGCCACCAGCACGGCGACCAGTAGAGCGCCGGTGATGAAGGTCGTCTTCGTCAGCCCGAGCCCGACGTTGCCGGTGAGGTAGTCGGATGCGGTCTCCCCGACCGTCGTGCAGAGCACCTTGATCACCCAGAAGTACAGCGTGATCTCGGGGACCTTGTTCAGCATCTGACGCCCGCGGCTCGTCGACTCAGTCACGGGCACCACTCTTCCCGGCGAGTTCTGAGTCTCGCCTGAACACAGCAGCCACCATGAGCCGCCTAAGCTTCCTGTGTGATGAAGCGCGTCGCTTCGCTCCGCTCTCACCGCTTCTGGAGCGTCTGCGGGGGGCTGCTCGTCTGCGTCACGATTCTCCTCGTCGGCACGTTCGTGTTCGCCGCGGCAAGGGCGCCCTCGGTTCGGGATCTTGCCGCGCGCGTTGCGAACTTCGACCGCTCGCACTCCGCCGTCGCAGTGCCACTATCGGCGGTCGCGCCGAGCGCCCGCGAAGCAATCGTCGCGACGGAGGACGAGCGCTTTTACCAGAACGGCGGTGTCGATCTGATCGCATTGGTTCGCGCAATTCCCTTCGACCTGTCGCACTTCTCGCTCGCTCAGGGAGCGAGCACGATCCCGGAGCAACTCGCGAAGATCATTTACCTCTCGGGGAATGACCACTCCCCCTCGCGCAAGAGCGAAGACATCGTCCTTGGCTACCGACTCGGCCACGGCTACAGCCACGAACGGCTCCTCGCCGCCTATCTGAACACCGTCTATCTCGGCGACGGTCAGTACGGGATCGAGAATGCGAGCCGCCACTACTTCGGCCGCAGCGCGCGGGATCTCAGCGTCGATCAAGCAAGCCTGTTGATGGGCCTCGCACAGGCCCCGTCGCTCTATGACCCCCGAACCGACCCGTCCGCAGCACGAGCGCGCCAGGTGCAAGTGCTCCAGTCGATGGTGAGAAACGGCTACATCACCGAGAGCGAGGCGAGCGCCACGATCGCTCGGCCTCTTCGCCTAGCGAACGGCGCGATTGTCACGCCGCTCCGTCTGAGCCCCGAGACCTTCGCCGTCCCGGCGCCGTTTGATGTCGTCGAACTTGTCGCGGCGATCGTGATGTTCGCTCTGGCGCTCCTGGTCTTCGCTCTTGGGCGCCTCTTCCCGCGCCCCCTCCTCCGGCAACGCGCCGCCCGCGTCGCCTGGTCGCTCCTGCTTCTGATCAGCGCCCTCACGGCCGCGCATTCAGTCCAGGTCCTCTAGCCACAGTGAGGGTCGCAGCGAAGCTGACGGCGGCGTTCCTCTTCACCGTTACGGCGCTGGTCGCGATCCCCTCGTCGGGTGCGGGCGGCTTCCCACGGTTCACGACCGGGTGCGCACGGGCCGACTTCGCCAGCCAGGCGAGGACCGTGCGGGCCGAGTTCTGCAAGGCGCATGGAGGATCGGGAGGCGCGGTTGTTGTCCTGCACGGGTGCGGCGGGTTCTCAACCTTCGACCATCGGCTCGTCACGAGCCTTCCGCGCCTCGGACTCGCAACCTATGACGTCGATTACTTCGGCCTCACCCCGCCTCCGGGTAGAAAGGGCTTCTGTGAGGGCGGCGGCTACGACGCGTTCGGCGTCTGGACCCAGATCGCCATCGATGCGGCAACCGCCTTGCGCCGGCTCCCCGGCGTCCGTCAGGTCGGAATCGTCGGCTGGTCACTGGGAAGCGGAGTCGCCGTCCGCGCGGCAGCTGCCGCCGGGCCGACCCGGATCCACGCACTCGCCGCGTTCTCGACGGGCGCCTTCGGCGCAGCTGCGGTCGCGGCCGACCTGCCGCCAACGATCCTCCTCTCGGGCGGAAGCACCGACGCAATCCCTCTCCGCGAGACACTGCCGCTCTACGAGGCGCTGAAGGCAGCACGCGTACCCGCGGAGCTCTACGTCTACCCGCACGGATCGCACAACTGGCCCGGCCGGCAGGGCAGGCTCGGAATCCAGCACGCTGCGAGTTTCCTACTGCGCTATCTCTGAGCCAGGTTGCATGTGATCAGCGGGTGTCGAGCCCGTTGATCACATTCCCATCGCGTGGTAGCCGCTATCGACGTACAGCGTCGTGCCGGTGACATTGCGGGCGCCGTCCCCGAGCAGGTACTCGGCGGCGGCGCCGACGTCTTCGGCGTCGACGTGACGGTGCAGCGGCGAGCGCTCCTCGACGATCGACTCCATCGTCGGGAACCCAGCGATCGACCGGGCGGCCAACGTACGCACGGGGCCGGCCGAGATCGCGTTGACCCGGATGTTTTTCCCGCCGAGGTCCCAGGCGAGGTACTTGACCGACGAGTCGAGCGTTGCCTTGGCGACACCCATCACGTTGTAGTGCGGCACCGCGCGCTCACCGCCGAGGTACGTCATGGTCAGGATCGACCCCCCGCCCGCCGCCTCCAGCAGCGGCTCTGCAGCTCTCGCCGTCGCGACGAGCGAGTACGCGCTGACGTCGATCGCCATCCAAAACCGGTCGCGCGGCGTATCGGTGAAGCGGCCCTCGAGATCCTCGGCCGCAGCGAACGCCACCGAATGCACCAGGATGTCGAGCTTCCCCCCGAACACGCCTCCCACCTCGGAGAAGACCCGGGCGATCGCCGCGTCGTCGCGCACGTCCAGCTCGGTGACGAGCGGGCTCGACACCGAGTCGGCGAGGTCGCGAACGTTCTTCTCGATTCGCTCGCCCTGGAAGGTGAAGGCGAGCTCGGCCCCGCCGGCGGCGAGCCGCTGGGCGATCGCCCACGCGATCGAGCGCTTGTTGGCGACGCCAAGTATTAGGGCTTTCTTACCGCTGAACATTCGGGGGCGACTCTAACGGTGTTCGGCTAATCTGCGGGACCTTGCGTCGGCTGCTGATGCTCTCGGCTGTGCTCGGGCTGATGGCGGCGACGTCTGCCTCGGCCTCACTCACCCCCGTCCGCCGGCCGGTCGGCGAGACCACGCTGCCGCGGGTTCGCGCCGGCGTGATCCACATCCCGCCCGCCCATGCCCGCGGCCTGACCCGAGTGATCGTGCGCCTCGCGGCCCCGCCGCTCGCGGCGTGGAGCTCCGATCGCACGGTCCTCTTCGCATCGCGTTCGAACCATCTCAACGTGAACAGCGCAAGCTCTGTCGCCTACCTCGCCAAGCTCGCGCGTTTGCAGAGCGCCGCCGCAGCCCAGGTGCGGGCTGCGATCCCGCAGGCCCGGATCCAGGAGCACTTCGCGATCCTCCTCGACGGCTTCGCAGTGCAGCTCCCGGGGAGGTCGTTGCCGAAGCTGCTGAGCGTCCAGGCCGTCACGAAGATCTACCCGAGCCTGACGTACACGGCGACGATGGACCGAGGCCCGAGCGTGATCCACGCCACCGATCTCGAGGCCGCCACAGGACAGAAGGGCGAGGGCATCAAGATCGCGGTCGTCGACACGGGCGTCGACTCCACGAGCCCGTTCCTCAACCCCGCCGGCTTCTCGTACCCCGCTGGTTTCCCGAAGGGCGACACGAAGCTCACGACCCCGAAGGTGATCGTCGCGAAGGTGTTCCCCGGGCCGGTGCGCGACAAGTCGAGCACCAAGGCGTTCGACCGGACCGAGCCGCACGGCACTCACGTCTCGGGGATCGCGGCGGGTGACGAGAACACGACTGCCCCGGCCGGCAGCGATCATCCCCAGGTGACGGGCCTGTCGGGCGTCGCGCCAAAGGCGTGGATCGGCAATTACCGCGTCTTCACGGTCCCGACGCCCCTCGGCCACGAGGCCGACACGCCCGAGATCGTCAAAGCCTTCGAGTCGGCCGTCGCCGACGGCATGAACGTCATCAACTTCTCGGGCGGCGGGCCGCAGACCGATCCCGCGAACGACGCGATGTACGAGACGATTCACAACACCGCTCTAGCGGGTGTCGTTCCCGTCATCGCGGCGGGCAACGACCGCGAGGACTTCGGTCTCGGCACAACGGGCTCGCCGGGCAGCGCCCCGGACGCGATCGGCGTCGCCGCGACGTCGAACTCACACGTCTTCGCTCCGGCGCTCTCGGTTATCGGCGGCCCGCCGTCGCTCGGCGCGATCCCGATCCAGGGCGCCGGCGGCGCCAAGCTGCCGGGCGGCTGGTCGACCCTCGACCAGAAGCTCATCGACGTCTCCTCGATCGTCGGCACTGACAGCAAGCCGGTGGAGCCTCACCTCTGCGGTTCTGCGAGCGATCCGAATACCAGCCTGGGCACGCTGCCGAAAGGCTCGGTGACGGGCAAGATCCTCCTCGTCTCCCGCGGCAACTGCACGTTCGTCTCGAAAGCGGAGCGGGCCGCACTCGGTGGTGCGATCGGAATCATCCTCGTCGACAACCGCTTCGGCGAGGCGAACGCCATCCCGATCCGGCTGCCGATCGCCGCCGGGATGATCTCCGACCTCGACGGCCAGCACCTGCGAGCGTACGCGGCGGCGAACGGCGGTCAGGCGACCATTCGCGTCACGAGCGACATCCAGGAGATCCAGACCAACCGCAGCGGCGTGATCACAAGCTTCTCATCGGCCGGGCCGACCGACTTCGGCCACATGCTCAAGCCGGATGTGTCGGCGCCGGGACTCGACGTGCTCTCATCCACGCCGCCCGCCACGACGGGAGAGACGTTCTCGGTCTTCGCGGGGACCTCGATGGCGACGCCGCACGTCGCCGGAGCAGCCGCTCTGCTCCTGCAGCAGCATCCAGGCTGGTCGCCGTGGCAGGTCAAGTCGGCGCTGATGTCGACTGCAGGCCCCGCCTGGGGTGACACTGCGCGCACCCAGGAGGCGCCAGTGCTGCTCGAAGGCGCCGGCCTCGCCAACGCGCTGACGGCCGACGACCCGAAGGTGTTCACCGACCCGCAGTCGCTCTCGTTCCAGAAGATCGACGTGTCGACCGGCGCACAGCGCTCGTCGATGCTCCTGACAGTCTCCGACGCCGGCAACGGCGCCGGCAACTGGGCGGTTTCGATCGCGCCGCAGGCCCAGACGAGCGGCGTCGAGATCGATGTTCCGGGCACGATCGCGCTCCTGCCCGGGAGCGACGTTGCGCTCCCGGTTGTCGTGCGCGTCGCGGCCGACGCCGGAACGGGCGAGAACTACGGCTTCGTCGTTCTCACGCAGAACGGCGTACAGCGGCGCGTGCCGTACGGCTTCCTGGTCGAGCGGCCGGCGCTGCGCAACGTGACAGCCGTGCCCCTGAAGAAGCTGCAGACAGGTGACACGGCGGCCGGGACGAGCAAGGTCTCGGTCTATTGCTGCCCGCTCGCGCCGTTCGGACCGCCTCCGGGCTACACGGGCCCCACGATGAACGAGGACGGCTCGGAGCACCTCTACTACATCGACGTCAACGCGCCGGTCGTCAATCTCGGTGTCTCGGTTCTGGCTGCCACCCCCGGCGCGCTGATCGACCCGTTCGTGCTGGGATCGAAGGACGAGAACGACGTTCAGGGCTACGCAGGCATCCCGACCGACGTGAACGCGCTGACCTACGACGCCAACGTCGACGTCGGCGCGGCCGGGGTGCAGTTCCCGCGCCTACAGCGCTTCTACGTTTCGGTCGACTCGCGCGCGGACGCATTCACCAACCGCTCGCAGAAAGGCAAGTACCTCCTGAACGCGTGGGTGAACGACCTGACCCCGCCGCTGGTGCGTGTCCTCACGACGAGGGTCAGCGCCGGCCGGCCGTTGCTCGTCGCGCAAGCGGTCGACTTCCAATCCGGTGTCGATCCGCTCTCGCTCGTGATCAACTACAACAACGCGCTCGTCGGCGCCTCCGCCTACGATCAGACCTCCGGGCTCGTCCTCTTCGGCATCCCGACCGCGGCTCCCAAGCTGAAGGCCGGCACCACGAACGCGATCGTGGCCGCCTCCGACTATCAGGAAGCCAAGAACATCAACACGGTCGGAAACAACATCTACCCGAACACGGCGTTCCTGCGGTCGAAGCTGACCGTCGTCGACGGGCCGACGGTGACCTGGATCGAGCCGCCCGCCCACGTTTGTGCGTTCAAGAGTGACCGCCTGGTGGTGGTGGCCGGGTCGACGAAGAAGCTGAAGAACGTCACGTTCACCGACGGCACGCATCAGATCGGCGTCGACAAGACCGGCCCGGGAGGTGTCTACTCGGTTCCGTGGAACACGAAGTCGCTCAAGAAGGGCACCCGGCACCTGCTGGCGACCGTGACCGACGCAGCGGGCCACAAGGCCGCGGCGGGTCGCGCGCTCAAGATCTGCAAGTAGCGGTCGTCACCGGGGCTAGCTCGGGCATCGGCGCGGAACTGGTGCGCGCGCTGCAGGCGAGGGGCACGCTCGTCATCGGTCTCTCGCGTCGCCCCTCCACCGCCGACGAGCACGAGGAGTGCGATGTCTCCGACCGCGCCTCGGTCGAGGCGACCGCTGCGCGCGTCCTCGCGCGTCATCCGCGCATCGACCTGCTCGTCAACAACGCCGGTATCGGTGCTCGAGACAACTACCTCGGCGCGGGCCCGGAGAAGATCGAGCAGTTGATCAAGGTCAACTACCTGGGCTCAGTGTGGTGCACCCTCGCGTTCCTGCCCGGTCTCGGAGAGGGATCGCACGTCGTCAACCTCGTCTCGGTTGCCGGCACCGTCGCCGTCGGCCCGTACTCGGCGTCGAAGTACGCGCAGATCGCGTTCTCGCGTTCAATCGGCGTCGAACTGGCGCCGCGCGGGATCATGGTGCACACCGTCAACCCCGGATTCGTCGAGACGGAAGGGTTCCCGCAGCGCGAGCGCTTCCCGAGAGCGCTTCACCGACTGATCATCGAGCCGCCGCTCGTCGTCGAGCGTCTGCTCGGTGCGGTCGACAAGGGCAAGCGTGAGATCGTCGTTCCGCGCTGGTATCGCCCCGCTGCCTGGGTGCAGGCACTCGCTCCCGGCGCAGTGGCTAGCGCGAGAGCACGTACCAGCCGATCACGGCCTCGTACCCCTTAGGCGCGAGGTTACGGGCGTGCTCGCGCTGCGGGCCTTCGCAGCCCGCGAGGTCGAGATACGCCTCGATGTCGCGCGGCTCTCGCACAACCTCTTGACGGCGCAGCACGAGGTTGTTCATGTCGAAGAGCCCTCGCATGTCCACGTCGGCGAGCAAACGGGTGGTCGAGGGATCGCGCTCGTGCTCGAACCGCGTCAGCTCGATCGACGCGAGCGGCTCGTTGGGCGCCAGCTGGTCGACGACGAGAATCGTGCCGCCCGGCTTGGTGACACGCGTGAGCTCGGCCACGAGCAGTTCGGGGCGGGGTGTGTGATGGAGCGTGCGCAGTGTCGCCGCAACGTCGAAGGAGAAGTCGTCGAACGGCAGATGCTCACCGTCGCCGACGACCACGTCGACGTTCGCCGGTGCGTCCGCCCGCGCCCGCGCAGCGACCTCCTCGTCGCGCTCGACCGCGACCACCTCGCGTGCACGTGCCGCGATCGCGAAGGCGAACGCTCCCGTGCCTGCGCCTACGTCGAGCACCCGCTCATCCCCTTGCAGCGGCAGCAACTCCTCGACGTGCGCCGCCAGCGCATCCGCGCGCTCCGCCTGCAGCGCCGCGCGCTTGTCAACTTTGTTCGTGTCGTTCATATCCCGTCCACCACGACACGCCGCGCACGAGGCGGCGCCGAGTTGATGCTGCAGACGAGCTCGTAGGTCAGCGTCCCGGCAACCCGCGCATGCTCCTCGAGCGGCAGTCCGGGCCCGACGATCGTCACCGGCGTGCCCGGTGAGAGTTCGCGGTCGAGCAGGATGGCGGTGGCGTCCATGGACACGGCTCCGATCACTTTGCACTTTTCTCCGGCGACTCGCACGTTCGTTCCGGTCAGATCGCGCCGAAATCCGTCGGCATAGCCCACCGGCAGGATCCCGATCCACGTGTCGCGCTCGGCGACGAAGAGCCTGCCGTACCCGGTCGAGTCGCCTGCGCGGAGCAGCTTCACCAGCGCGAGCTCGGTCGTCCACGAGAGCACCTGCGCGAGACCATCTTCCGCGGGGTCCTCGCCGAACGGCGACAACCCGTAGAGCGCAATCCCGCAGCGGGTCGCGTCGAATCGCGACTCGGGGATTCGAAGCGCCGCAGCGCTGTTCGCGACGTGCCGCACCAAGTGCGCAAGCGGTTCGGTCGCTGTACGGAACCTCTCGATCTGCTCGCGGGCGAACTCGGCGTCCGTGTCGGCAGTCGCAAGATGCGTCATCACGCCAACGACCTCGCGGGTCGGCGTCGGCAGCTCCGACATCCCCCAGCGACCCATGCCGGTGTCGAGCTTCACGTGCACGGGGACGCCCTCGGGGATCTCGCCGCTCGAGACCACGAGCTCCAGCCGGGCGTCACGCGCCTGTGCGACCTCGCGGTTCGCTGCCGGACCGAGCACGAGAATGCGCGCCGTTGGGAACTCGCTGCGCAGCGGAAGCGCCTCCCCGACGGTCGCCACGCAGAGCGCTTGCGCGCCCGCGCCGAGCGCGGCGCCCGCGCAATCGACGGAGCCGTGGCCATAGGCATTTGCCTTGACGACAGCCCAGACCTCGGCGCCGTCGACGGTCCGCAGCAGCGCCGTGACGTTGCGTCGCAACGCGCCCAGGTCGATCGTGATCTCGGATCTCACTGGAGCGGGGCGCGCTGGAGACCGTGACCGGCGAGCGCGCGCTGAAGCGCCGGCAGCAGGTCGGAGGCGATCGCTCCGGGCTGAGGGTCGACGAGCTCCGCCGCGACGCCGTGTGCGACCGCCGCTGTCCCGGCCGCGAGCCGCGCGTCCATCCCCTTGGCGATGAACGCCGCGACGATCCCTGTGAGCACGTCGCCGGACCCGGCCGTCGCCAGCGCGGGCGTGCCGTACGTGGCGACGAGAACACCCTCGCGGGGCGACGCGACGATCGTGTCGGGGCCCTTGAGCAACACGACCGCACCGAAACGGGCTG
>DATBBH010000104.1:0-19514 GCA_036271075.1 Gaiellaceae bacterium
GCGTCGCGACGAACGACTCGTTCCATTCCTCCGAGCTCGGGTCGGCAGACAGCCGCGCGAAGCGCCGGGCGATCACCTCACGCATCGCCGCGAAGTCGTCCTGACCGTCGAGCCCACGTACGGCGAACTTCCGGTAATGGCTCTTCTTGGCCACGCCGTCCTCGAAGACGACCATCGACCCGACGATCTCCTGGCCCTGGATGTTCGAGACGTCGAAGCACTCGATCCGGATCGGCAGCGACTCCAAATTCAGCGCCTCCCGCAGCTCCTCGAGCGCCTCGACGCGACGCGCCCGCTTCGTCTCGGCCTGGAAGGTCTCCGATTCGAGCGCGAGCTCCGCGTTCTGCTGCGCGAGCTCCTGCAGACGGCGTTTCTCGCCGCGCTCGGGCGCGCGCACCTCAACGTGTGACCCGCGCCGCTCGGAGAGGAATGCCTCCAGCGGGCCTGTGTCGCCCGTCCCACGCGGAACGATGATCTGCGGCGGGATCGACGGCGCCGAGCCGTAGTACTCGAGGCAGAACTGCTCGAGCACCTCGCCCACCTCCTCGCCCGCGGCGTTCTCCAGATGGAATGCGTACCGGTCGACCATGCGGCCCTCTCGCAACGGGAAGAGCTGGACGGCGGCGCGTTCGGGTGACACCGCGACACCGACCACGTCGACGGAGCCCAGCTCGCGCCGCTCGACCGCCTGGCGCTCAGAGAGTCGCTCGATCGCCTTCAGCCGGTTGCGGTAGCGCGCCGCATCCTCGAAGCGCTCCTCGGCCGCTGCGGCCTTCATCTGCTCGGCCAGCCGCCGGCGTATTGGCTTGTCGTCCCCGGAGAGAAACTCGATCACCTGGTCGATCAGGTCGCGGTAATCCTCCTTCGAGATGTAGCCGACGCACGGGGCGTGGCAACGCTCGATGTGGAAGTCCAGGCACGGGATGCCGCTGTGTCGGCCGGGTTGCGGGCCTTCGCACGGCCGGTAGCGAAACACGCGGTTCAGCACATCGAGCGTCTCGCGCACCTTCTTCGCGTTCGCATACGGACCGAAGTACTCGACGCCCCGCCGGTGGCGCTCACGAGTGAACATCACCCGGGGGTAGTCGTCCTCGACGGTGACGGCGATGTACGGGAACGATTTGTCATCGCGCAAGCGCACGTTGAACGGTGGGCGGTGGCGCTTGACGAGGTTTTGCTCCAGATGCAGTGCCTCGACCTCGCTGCGTGTCACGATCGTCTCGATCGTCTCGACCCGCCCCGCCATCTGGCGGATCCCCTGGCGGGTATCGCTCGAGCCCGCCTGGAAGTACGAACGCACACGCGGGCGAAGCGACTTCGCCTTGCCGACGTAGAGAACGGTCGATTCAGCGTCGCGGAAGAGGTAGACGCCGGGCTTCGCCGGAACGCCCTTGAGCTGGCTTTCGATGCGGTCTGCGGCCACGGGCGCCAGCGTATCCACCGGCTACTCTGAGGCGCGTGCGAGCTCTCGTGGTCAGTCTGCTGGCGTTTTTCGCGTGCACGGCACCGGCGTACGCTGGCGGTCCGTACATGCTCGTCGGCGCGGCCGAGGACCTCGCCAAGACGCCTGACTACGCCTTTGCGAAGGCGTCGATGGACAACGCCAAGCTCGCGGGCTTCTCCTCGATCCGGATCACGCAGACGTGGACGAAGGATCAGACGAAGCTCGGCGCCAGCGACCAGATCATCCTGGGGAACGCGATCAGCGCAGCGCAGTTCACCGGCATCCGCGTCATCCTCTCGCTGTATCCCTTCGGGTCGAGCGTGACGCCGCTGACGAACGACCAGCAGGCCGACTTTGCAGCCTTCGCCGCCGACGTGGCGACGCGCTATCCCTTCGTGCACGACTTCATCGTCGGCAACGAACCGAACCTCAACCGCTTCTGGCTGCCGCAGTTCAACGCCGACGGGACCGACGCGGCCGCGCCGGCCTACGAGCAGCTCCTCGCAACGACCTACGACGCGCTGAAAGCCGTCCGGCCCCACTCCACGGTCTACGGCGGAGCGCTCGCGCCGCGCGGTGTCGACAAGCCGAACACCGGCCGCGATACACACTCACCGACGACATTCATCACCGACCTCGGTACGGCGTATCGCGCCAGCGGCCGCGAGATCCCGATCATGGATGCCTTCGCGTTCCACCCCTATCCGGAGACGTCGGCCACGGGCCCGAACTTCCCGCACCCGAACGGCACCTCGATCGGCCTCGCCGACTACGCCAAGCTCGTGTCCCTCCTCGGCACTGCGTTCGACGGGACCGCTCAGCGTGGCTCCGCGCTCCCGATCCTCTACGACGAGTTCGGCATCGAGACCGCGATCCCGCCGGCGAAGGCGCCGTTCTACGTCGGCACGGAGCCCGCGACGACGAAACCGGTCGACGAGGCAACTCAGGCGCAGTACTACCTGCAGGCGATGCAGATGACCTTCTGCCAGCCGACGGTCATGGGGCTGCTGCTCTTCCACGTGCAGGACGAGCCGGACCTCGCGACGTGGCAGTCCGGCGAGTTCTACGTCGACGGCACGCCCAAGCCCTCGCTGTCTGCCGTGCGCGACGCTGCCCTCGGGGTCCGGCGTGGCATCTCGGCGGCCTGCCCCGGCCTGCTGCTGACGCCGAAGCTGAAACTCGTTGCCGGCAAGCCGACGAAAACCGGTGAGCCGGTAAAGCTGACCTGCTCGCTCGATTGCGTCTACTCGGTCAGACTCGACGCCACGAGGACGGTCACCGGGACGGCCGTCGGCAACGTCGCGAAGACGATCCGGTTCGCCGGTGCGCTCAGCAAGGGCCGGCACTCGCTGGCCGGCACCGCAACCGCCGCGCTCAACGCGGGGCCGCCCGGCAGCACCGCGCTAACGTTCCGGCTGTGAACGGCCAGTACGTCGCCTACACGTTCTTTCGGGCCGACCCCGCGTGGCGCCGCTTGCCCTTCGAGGAGCGCGCCGCTGCGAAAGACGCGTTTGCGGACGTGCTGGAGGAGTTCGCCCCTCGATTCGAGCACCTGCGCGCATACTCGACCACGGGTGTGCGGCCGGAGACCGACTTCTTCCTCTGGAAGATCACCGAGCGCTACCAGGATCTGGGCGAGCTCGGCGCTGCGCTGAACGCGACGCCGCTGGCGGGCTGGCTCGAAACGCCGTACTCGTACCTCGCGACGACGAAGGCGTCGCAGTACACGTCAGCGCGCAAGGCGCGCAAGATCACGCCCAAGAACCTCCCGTATCTCGTGGTCTACCCGTTTGTGAAGGTGCGCCCGTGGTACGCGCTCACCGAGGCCGACCGCCAGCGCGCGATGGACGAGCACATCCGCATCGGACGCGAGGAGTTCCCGGGGATCCACAACCACACGACCTACTCGTTTGGGATCGACGACCAGGAGTTCATGACTGCGTTCGAATGCGAGGAGCCGGCCGATTTCATGCACCTGATGCTGCGGCTCCGCGACTCGGAGGCATCGGCCTACACCGAACGCGACACACCGATCTTCGTCGGCCAGCACATGCCGGTCCGCGAGGCGCTCGACCGGCTCGACGGTCTCGGTTCCCTGGTCGAGGATCACCGCTAGGAGAGCGACCGCTGGTCGCGCCAGGTGCGCACGGCGACGTAGAGGCAGATCGCGGCGACGACGAAGAAGATCAGGGCGCTCTGGCCTGAGGGATGGCCGAAGATCCACCAGCCGAGGTCGACGACGCCAAGCCCGACAGCCGCGTAGAACACGCGGCCGGCACGGGTCGACCAGGTGTCGATCTCACGCCGGCCGATGTCGCGCCAGAAGAAGTACGCGACCACGGCGATCGCGATGAAGAACGCGAGCCGGATCAGCACACCGACCGTCGCCAGCGCGATCTCGAGGTTCAAGAGCACGATCGCGAGGGCAATCAGAGCAAGGATCGCCAGGTTGCGCACGAACGGGTTGACGTTCCTCATGCCGTCATCCAGGCTCGCACGCCGAGCGCCGCAGCCACGAGAGTCGCGATCGCGAACCAGAGCAGCCGTGCCCGCGGCTCGCTCGGCGCGTACAGCCACGGCGAGAGAACCGCGAGCAACGCAAACGTGCCGTAGGCGTAGTGCAGGTGATCGGCGGCGCGCTTGTGATCCGAGAGGAGCAAGAGCCCCAGCGCGACCTGTGCGACAAGCAGGGTCTGAGCGAGCGCGAGCAGCTGGGCGACCGCGCTGCCTGCCCTGCCGCGACGCGCCCAGAAGGCCGCGGCCGACGCCAGCACGCAGACGGCGATCAGGAGGAATGCATTCAGATGGTGGGCCGTTAGCATCGGCACCGAAACCTATCGAGAGGACCCGATCGTGGTGGAAGAAGGCAAGCCGGCGCCCGACTTCGAGTTGCCGAGCGACAGCGGCGAGACCGTGAAGCTCTCCGACCTGCGCGGCAAGCAGGTCGTCCTCTACTTCTATCCCAAGGACGACACGCCCGGTTGCACGACACAGGCCTGCGCGATCCGCGACGTCTACGGCGAATTCGAGCAGGCGGGCGCAGTCGTCCTCGGAGTCTCACCGGACGATGAGCGCTCACACGTAAAGTTCAAGGAGAAGTACGAGCTGCCGTTCACGCTGCTCGCCGACGTCGACCACAGCGTCTCCGATGATTACGGCGTCTGGGGCGAGAAGTCGTTCGCCGGCAAGAAATACCAGGGCATCAATCGTTCCACGTTCGTGATCGCCGAGGACGGCACCGTCAAACGAGCGATGTACTCGGTCAAGCCCGACACGCACGCCGACGAGGTGCTCGAGACACTCCGCTCCTAGGCGAGAGCGACAGTCGTCTCGTCGCCGCGCACCGAGGCGTAGCCGTCGCCGAGCTTCTCGCGCAGCGTCTGCTCGAGATCGCCGCTCTGTTCGAGCTCCTCGACGATGTCAGCGCCGCCGACCAGCTCGCCTTTCACGAACACCTGCGGGATCGTCGGCCAGCCGGAGATGGCCGAGAGGTCCTGGCGGATCTGCGGGTCCGGAAGCACATCGACTGCCGTGACTGGGGCCTTCGCCCGTCGCAGCGCCTGCAGTGCGCGATCGGAGTTGCCGCACATCACGAAGGCGGGCGTGCCCTTCATGAAGATGGCGACGTCCGAGCTGTCGATGACTTCCTTGATCTTGGCGGTGTAGCTCACGCGACCCCTTTCGTCTTGATCCGTAGCTCATGAATGGTGCCGTCGGCCAGCGGCCCGGACAGCGCCTCATAGACCCGGCGGTGCTGCTCGACGAGTGACAGCCCAACCAGGGACGGCGAGGACACGACGACCTGGAAATGGTCGCCTCCGCCGGTGCGGTCGATCACGTCGAGCTCGGTCGCGTCCGGAAAGGCGCCTTCGAGCAGCTGTCGCAACGGCTGAGTGCTCACCGGTCGATCGTAGCGAGCGAGAGGCGCTCGGCCGCGCCGCTCGCGACCGCCCGATCACTCGTTCGAGTACCGCGCGCCCAGCCGACTTGAACCCGGAGAGAAATCGCTGATCGACCAGCTGGCTACAATTCCGCCCCACCAGCGGATGTGGCGGAATTGGTAGACGCGCACGGTTCAGGTCCGTGTGCCCGTAAGGGCGTGGAGGTTCAAGTCCTCTCATCCGCACTAACGAAAGCGGACCACCGCGATCTGCGTAGGCGTCGTGGCCTCGATCTGCGGGACTCCCGCGTATGTGTTGACGAAGCCGCGCACACAAATGGTCCGATGGAGATACCGGGTCTCGGGTCTCCCGAACTTCGCTCGGTTCTCCTGCCAGATGACGACCGTCAGTCGCCGCGAACTCGGGTAGTCGACGCCGACGTTGAGGAACGTCGGGGATCCGTTGCTGAACGACGCGTATTTCGTTCCCGCGACGTAGCCCCGGAGCGTCGCGACGCGACCGATCATTTGGCGCGCCTTCTGCCAACCCACGGCACCGGTACACGACACCAACCGGAAACTCGGCGAAGCGGCCTCGGTGCGTGCGGCTCCAACGCTGCCGCCGAGAACGATCGCCACAAACCCGACACTGAGAATGACGAGCCAACGTCGCCCCAGTTCACTCAACCTGAGCACTGCGTGGGGCATGAGGCCGTGCCCTTGCCCCGCCGACACCCGCTGCGCCGAAAATCCGCGTGAGTCACGACGCAAGTCAGACGTGCTCGTTTGCAAGGAACAGATGCGCTCATCCACACCATCTCCGAACCTGGTTCTCAACCAGGTTCGTGTCCGAAGCGTTCCGCGCTGTGGTCGTGGAAGAAACCGACCACGGCCGCCGTCGTGTAATCGAATCGGATTTTGGGTTCAGCGAACTTCGGTTGAAGGGACTGGGGTATGTCCAGCAGCGAGAGAGACGACCTCTTACGTCAGATTGACGCCGCGATCGCACGAATCGACAAAAGCCGGCCGGCTTCCGCAGGTGACGGGCGGGGCGCGGGTGAGCAGGAGGCTCCGAGCGATCCAGCGGATGAAGAGAAACAGGCTCTCAGTCGCTGGCGCTGGGGCTTTCGCAACCTGGGCGGCACAACGACCTAGGCCGCACGCCCCGACTCCCGCCAAACCAGAAAGCTCCAAGAGCCGTAGTGGTGATCGATCGGCCCGTGGCGGGTGTCAGGAAGTCACGCTTCACCACGGGCCGATCTAAACGTGGGTTCTGCCGCAGAAGAACAGCACGCCACCCCGATCGAATCACGATCGACGGCCGGCTCAAAGACCCAAACGGGTGAGCAAGGCAAAGAAGTGACCAAGAACGCGCCCGCGCGGAAGTTCAAATCCCCTTATCCGGGGGCGCGACCGGGACGGCCTGAGTGCGCCGCCAGCGTTGGGGCGGGGCGTGAACGCTCTCCATGCGAGGGAGGCGCTCCTCCGTGTGAGCTCGGTACCAACGCGCGTAGCGGTTGGTCAGTGGCTTCGCGGAGAGCCCATGCGCGTAGACGGAGAGAACGATCGTGAAGACGACTGCAACGGTGATGGCCGACGCGTGCTCGAGCGTTCCGTGCTCGAGGGCAATGACGGTGAAGACGATCGATGCGAGCCCTCGTGGGCCGAACCAACCCACGAACGCGACTGTTCGAAGCCTGGCGTGGGTGCCGAAGAGCGACACGGCGACCGGCAACATGCGCACCACAGAGAGACTGAGAATGCCGTAGAGGACGGCGCGCCAGGTCAGATCGGCGAGCACGGTGCCCACGATTGCCGCGCCGAAGACGAGGAAGGTCACGCTGTTGGTCAGCCCGCCGAGTTCGTCGAGAAGGTAAGTCGTCTCTCCTTCGGTGTCGCGGTGCAAGGCCCCGAACGCGAAACCGGCGACGAACGCGGCAATGAAGCCGCTCCCGCCGAGCGGCGCGGCAAGCCCGTAGGCGAGCGCTGCTGTTGCGACCGGCAGGATCTGCCGCCAGCCCGATTCCCGCAGGCTGTGCCGTCCTGCGTGTCGCATCACCAGGCCGCCGACGACGCCGGCGATCACTCCGAAGAGAACCCCGTAGCCGATTCCCTCGACTACGAGCACGAGTGCGCCGTGGCTCGTCTCCGAGCCACCCTCGGCCTCGGCGACGGCGAGCGCGATCAGCAACAGCGGAACACAGATGCCGTCGTTCAGGCCCGACTCGACGTTCAGTCCCTGCCGGATGCGGGATGGAAGGCTCGGATCGGTCACGACCGCCTGCCCCAGGGCGGCATCCGTCGGCGCCAGGATCACCGCCAGGATCAGAACCTCCACGCCGCTGAATGATCCGAACAGCACAGCACCGATCCCCCAGCCCGCGAGGATGGTCAGCGGCAGACCGATCCCGAGCAGCCGCGCCGGCACCATGTACTCGCGTCGCAGCGCCGGCACATTGATCCGCGACGCGTCGGCGAACAGGACCAACGTCAGTGTTACCTCGGCGAGCACGCGAACCTGCTCGCTCGTCGAACTGAGACCGACCCAGCCCAACCCCTTACTCCCGACGATCAGACCGGCGGAAAGGAAGAAGATCGGAGCGGACACCCAGGTCCGTTCGAGCCTGTGCGACAGGCCCGCGTAGACGAGCAGGATGCCGGCAGTAGTTGCGAGAGCCCAGGTGCTCAGACCGGCATCTTGCGTACGCATCCCTCGACGGCGGCGCGAACCGACGGGTAGAAGTTCTCCGGGCCGATTGCCTGTGCGAGACCGATCGTCTCCAGACGTTCCATCATGTACGTGCGGAGGTGCGCGACGGCGAAGTGCACCTGCTCACGTTCGAGGTCGGAGACCAGCTGCTCGAGTGCCTCGAGGCCCGTGGAGTCAGCGTGCGTGACGGCGCCGGCGTCGAAAACGAGCCAGTACACGGGCTGCAGTGCGCCGCGGATCGCCTCGTGCACGCGGCCCCTGAAGTAGCGCGCGTTGGCGAAGAAGATCCTGTCGTCGAGCCGGTAGACGACGATCCCCGGTGTCGTGCGTGCGGAGGGATGGAGTGAGACATCGCCGTAGCGTTCGAGTCGCGGGACCCAGCCGAGAACTGCGTCGTTGGGTCTGGCGCTGCGCCGCACCGTGTCGACAATCGAGAGGCCGACGGCGATCACGAGTGCGTCGAGAACTCCGAGAATCACGACGCCCGCCATGGTGACTGCGGCGAGCGTGAGCTCCACCGGATCGACCGCGGCGAGCGCCCGCCACGCCGCGATGTTGACCAGGCCGATTGCGGCCGACACGATCACTGCGGCGAGGACCGGCTTGGGCAGGTACTGAATCGGGGCCGTGAGAAAGAGCAGGACAAGGGCGACGACACCCGCCGCGACGCCTCCCGAGATCTGAGTGCGTGCACCCATCGAGTCGTTCACCGCCGTTCGAGAGTTGCTCGCGCCGATCGGGAAGCCCTGGGTGAACCCGGCGGCGACGTCCGCTGCGCCCATGGCCACGAGCTCCTGCGACGCGCGGACGTGTTGGTTGTGCAGTCCGGCGAATGAGCGCGCCGTCAGGATCTCGTCGGCGAACGAGACCAGGAAGATCGCGCCTGCAGCCGGAAGCAGCTTCCCGAGCTCGGTGAACGACGCGCTCGGCACGACGAAGCTGGGCAGTCCGGCCGGAACGGAGCCAACGACCGCGACGCCATGGGCGGCCAGGTCGAGCGCCCAGGAGATACCAATCGACGCGAGCACGACCAAGAGCGCTGCAGGCAAGCGCGGCAGCCAAATGCGGAACAAAATCAGGCAGGTGAGGGTGACGGCGCTGACGACCATGGTGATCCCGCTCACGTCGCCGATCTCGTGGAACAACTCCACGAGCTCCGAGATCGGGTCGCGAGCCGCGATCGAGACGCCGAACAGCTTGCCGAGCTGGCTGATCACGAGTACGACCGCCACTCCGTGGATGTAGCCGATCAACACGGGCCGCGAGAAGTAATCGCCGACCCAGCCGAGCCGCACCACACGGGCCAGCCCGAAGCACGCTCCGACCAGCAGAGCGAGCATCGCTGCGAGCTGTGCAGCGTGTTCCGAGCCTGCGACCGCAAGCGGAAGCACGGCGGCTGCAACCAGCGTCACGATCGAGCCTTCAGGGCCGACGATCACCTGACGCGACGAGCCGAGCAGCAAGTAGGCAACGGTCGGCAGGAGGAGTGCGTACAGGCCGTTGACCGGCGAGAGCCCGGCCACTTCCGCGTAGGCCATCGCGGCGGGGATCGCGAGCGCGGCGACCGTGACACCGGCGAGGATGTCCCGGCCCGCTGTCGGGACTCGATACCGCGGCAGCTCGGCGGTGACCGGTAGTGCACGAGTCAGAAGCGGCTCGGGCTTTGCGGCGCGGAACGGTGACTCGGCCATCCGTCCGAGAGTTTCTACGCCCCGGCCGAGGTGTGCAGTGCCTAGCTAGGAGGGAGCCGTTTCCCGCAGGCTCTGCAGCAGCCAGGACCCACCCAGCCAGACCACCGTCAATACCGGCAGCATCAGCCCAAAGAGGCTGCCGTAAAGCGTGAAGTAGCTGCCGGTGTCAACGGGCACGAGCATCAGGAGCTGAGTCGCTGCGAGCGTCCCGATCACTCGAACCGTCAGCGACTGCGGGGCGAGTCCAGGAAACCTGACCGCGATCCAGACCGCGATGACGGCGGCACCTGCGAACAACGCCGCCGCGAAAACGAAGGTCATCTCTTTGCCCCGAACTCCCGGCCGGCGCAGCTCGGACAGTAGAACGCGAGCGCCGGCGGCTCACCTGTTTCCGGGTCGTCGACCCGGTAGGCGCCCCATCCTTGCCAATACAGGCCGCTCGAGCTCTTGCACTCGACGCAATGGACGGTAGTTGCCCGTTTGTGTTGGTGATCCCGGCTGCTCGCGTTCATGTGTCCCTCCCCTTGCCCCCGTACCGTGATTCTGCGAGAGGACGGCGGTTCGAACCATCGACGAAAGCGCGGTCCTGCTGGGACCTAAGGCTTGCCTCGAACGAGGGATGCGAGTCAGTCCACGTGAGAGGCGTACGAGTCGCCGTCGCGGCCGACGAACCCGGCCACCCGTAGATACTCGAACACCGGCATCGGGCCGCCTCGCGCCGACGTTCGTCTCTCCGTCGTCCCCGGTGTGGTCGACTGATTCAGCGGCCCCTCTCGCTCTTGGTCCTCGGTGGTCGGGACGCAGAGAACTGCGAGCCGAAACCAGACTACCGTGAGCGAGAGCAGCGAGACCAAGAGGATCGTCACCCAGAAGTCGCTCCCATGATCGAGCTCGACGAGCCCGAGCAGCGCCCCCAACACGATCCAGATCACCGACACGACCAGCAGGGCGACCTGAAGCGACCTGCCATCGAGCAGCTCAACCGGGCCGCCGCGCCATTCTTCGTACGCCTGCAGCTTCCGAAGCCGTCGCGCGGCGATTCTGAGGCGAAGCCGGTGGCCTTTCGCGCGGTGCAGCTCGACGCGTTGCTCCGCCGAGGCGATCAACGACCCGAGGTAGAGCTGTCCAAACGGAGATGCCACGCATCATCCGTTCGCTTCTCGAGCTCAAAGTCTTGCCTGAGTCGCTAACAGGTGCGGCATGATGGAGTCAGACGATGTGCCCGTGCCACTTCACGCCATTTGCCGCGAGCATCGCTCCCTGACCAGGGTCACACTCCTATTCCTGCTCGCGGCGGCTGCGGCAGTCGCACTCTCCGGCGACGTTCAGGGCGCAGGTCCCGACCCGCTGACCGAGGTCGTCGTGACTCTGCACGCTCCCCCGCTCTCGGTCTTCGGCCGCAAGCTGCTCTCCGCCTCCCACAGCGACTACCTAGCGCGAATCGATGCCGAGCAGGGCATCGTCGCAATGCGCGTCGAGTCGGCCCTGCCCGCCGCTCGGGTGCGCTGGCACTACCGTCTCGTCGCCAACGGTCTCGCCGTCGTCGTCCCGCGTTCCCAGGTCGGAGAGCTGGCCCGCATTCCAGGCGTCGCGAAGGTTTGGCCGAACGTCCGCTACCACGCGTTGCGCGATACGGGCGGTCCGGAGCAAATCGGCGCCGACAAGCTCTGGGGCCCGCAGTTCGAGACTGCGGGGAACGGCATGAAGATCGGGATCATCGACGACGGCCTCGAGGCATCTCACCCATATTTCAACCCCAGCGGCTTCCAGTACCCACCTGGGTTCCCCAAGGGCATGACGAAATACACGACACCCAAGGTGATCGTGCAGCGGACATTCACACCGGCGTCCCCGACCTGGAAGTACGCGAAGCTCCCGTTCGATCCGGCGAATTCGTTTCACGCCACCCACGTCGCCGGCATTGCCGCCGGTGTGCACGGCACAAACGCAGCGGGCAATGCGATCTCAGGCGTGGCGCCAAACGCGTATCTCGGCAACTACAAGGCGCTGACGATCCCGACGCCAGGCTTCGGGCTCGACGGCAACAGTGCGGAGATCGCAGCCGCGATCGAAGCGGCCGTGTCGGACGGGATGAACGTGATCAACCTCTCGCTTGGCGAGCCTGAGGTCGACCCGTCGCGCGACATCGTCGTGCAGGCGATCGAAGGTGCTGCGGCCGCCGGGGTCGTACCCGTGATCGCGGCGGGCAACGACTTCACCGATTTCGGTTACGGCTCCGTGTCGTCACCCGGCAATGCGCCCGATGCGATCACGGTCGCCGCCGTCACCGCACGCGATGCCATTGCCGACTTCTCGTCGGCGGGGCCGACACCGGTGTCTCTCCAGATGAAGCCGGACGTGTCAGCCCCCGGCGTGAGCGTCCTCTCGTCGCTCCCCGAGAGCCAGGGAACGTGGGGACTCCTCAGCGGCACGAGCATGGCGACCCCCCACGTGGCCGGAGCGGCTGCGTTGCTCAAGGAACGGCACCCCACGTGGACGGTCGCTCAGATCAAATCGGCGCTCGAGCAGACCGGCGACCCGGTCAAGACGGCCAGCGGCTCCGAGGTGCCGTCGAGCCGCGAAGGCGGCGGCTTGATCGACTTGCCGCGCGCAGACGCGCCGCTGCTCTTCGCCTCGCCGACCGGCCTGTCATTCGGCCGCCTGGCGCCCGGAGTCACCGCGACCCACAACGTCACGCTCACCGACGCCGGCGGCGGTGCCGGCACCTGGGCGGTTACGTCCCTGGTGCAACAGGGGACCGGCGTGGTCACCGTGCCCGCGACCGTCGATGTGCCGGGGACGTTGATCGTCACCGCCACGGGGGGCACAGCGCCGGGCGAGGTCACCGGGTTCGTCGTGCTCACCCACGGCACCGACTCGCGGCGAGTCCCATTCTGGTTCGCCACCTCCATGCCGAAGCTGGCGGGTGAGGCGAAGCTGCCGCTCAAGCAGCCGGGCACGTACCGCGGCACGACGGTCGGCGCTCCCTCCCTGATCGGCACGTATCGCTACCCGACGGGCGGCGATGTGACCTACGCCGGCCCGGAGACCGCGTACCGCGTGACGATCACCGGTCATCCCGCGAACTTCGGTGTCGTCGTGACGGCGGGCCGGGTCACGCCTCACGTCACTTTCGACGGCGCGGAGGATCACCTCGTCGGCTACACCGGTCTCCCCCTCGACCTCAACCCATATCGCAAGGCCTACGGTGAAAGCGTCGCCGTTGCGGGCGCAGTGCTACCCGCGTCAGGCACGTACGACGTCGTCTTCGACACGCGCAGCGCGGCCGACAGCGGCCCGTTCAAATTCCACTACTGGGTGAACGACGTCACACCGCCGACCCTGCGCGTTCATTCGTCTCGCGGCGGGATCGTCGTCACGGCGACAGACGCCGGCTCGGGTGTCGATCCGTCGTCGATCGTCGCGACCCTCGACGGCAAAGCTGTGAAGGCGCGCTATGCGCGCGGAACGATCAGGGTCGCGGCGACGAAGGGCACGCATCGCCTTGTCCTGAGCGTGGCCGACTATCAGGAGACGAAGAACATGGAAGACGTCCCGCCGATCCTCCCGAACACCCGCACGCTCCGCGCGACTGTGCGCGTTCGCTAGTCGCGTTTCGCGCGAGGGTCGTACGTCGGCAGATTCGCAAGATCGCGCTCGACCGCCTTGGCGAACTCGTCGGAGTCGTCGGGGTCGTTGTCGACGACGCGGAGGTGCGAGCGCTTTCTCGCACGCGCCCGCTTCTGAAGCCCAAGGCGCTGCGACAGACGCGGCCATTCCGCGACCCCGAGGAGCACGACCGCTGCCGCCAGCATGACGAGGGCAATGACGCTCACCCCCGACAGGATACGGGTGGCTGGCAGGGCTTCGTGGCCTGTTCAAGAATCGTGAATTGTGAAGCCCGGATTCCTCCTGGTGACCGCCGTCGCGCTCTGCGCCGCCGGGTGCGGCTCTGGCTCCCACGAGACCGTCGTCACCGTCACGACCAGCCCAGTGTCCACGGTTTCGCCCGCGCCCATGACCATCACGGTGTTCACCATCGAGCAACACGCGCTGCGCCCCAAGCTCGAGCGAGTCCCCCGCACTGAGGCCGTCGCCGCGGCCACTCTCGGCGCCCTTGGGGTCGCCGCGCCGGTGACGATCTCGGACGGGACCGCGACGGTCGGGCTCGCCAAGGCCCCGAACGACCAGGTCGCCGAGATCGTCTACACGCTGACCCAGTTCGCCTCGGTCCAGCGAGTCGACGTGGCGGGGCGGACGGGCTTGACGCGAGACGACTTCGCGGCCTACGTTCCTCCGATCCTCGTCGAGACGCCCGTGCCGGGCTCCCGGGTGCCGCCCACGTTTCGCGTCTCGGGCACCGCAAGCGTCTTCGAGGCGACGCTCGTCGTGCAGCTCGTCCGTGAGGGAAAGGTGATCTCGAAGCAGACCGTGACCGCCTCGGAGGGCGCGCCTGGCCGAGGCACGTTCGAAACGACGTTCAATGCGTCACCAGGTGCGCTCACCGTCGTGGCCTTCTCGCCCTCGGCCGCGGACGGGACACCGCAGCACGAGGTCGACGTCCCGATCACGGTCACGCCGTGATCTCTGGGCTCGGAAGCTACAATGCCCGCCGCTGAGCGATCCCCGGTAGCTCAATTGGCAGAGCATCCGGCTGTTAACCGGAGGGTTGTTGGTTCGAGTCCAACCCGGGGAGCTACCGAACGTTTTGCTACAACACGTTTTTTTCTCTGTCGGAATCCGAGCGACGGCAAGCCTGCAAGCGGATCTGCAAGCGTTTTGCCGACGCCCCTGA
This sequence comes from Gaiellaceae bacterium, assembly GCA_036271075.1. Taxonomy (GTDB): domain Bacteria; phylum Actinomycetota; class Thermoleophilia; order Gaiellales; family Gaiellaceae; genus PALSA-600. Next base: position 14,521 of record DATBBH010000104.1, read on the forward strand.
TCCAGTAACTGGCGCCGGGGGCTTTGTCGCGGCTGCGAGCTACGCGGGCACGTCGTTGTCGACGAGGATCACGAAACCGCGGCCACCGGCTGTGTTAGGCGTCCGGTTGACACAGACGTAGCCGTCGCCGTTCACGTTGCCGTGCGTCTGCGCGGAAATGAGGGCTTCACCGGCCGGGTTGTAGACCAACGTGAATCCGTTTCCGCAGCCGGGAACGCTGTCGGCGCTTCCAGCGCCAGCGCCCGCGCCCACAACCAGGGCACTCGTTGCCATTGCAGCGACGATCACGAGCAGTCTCTTGACGCGCATATCACTTCCCTTCGTCAGCAGGCACCCGATGGCGACCCTACTCCCGCGGTCTGTCGCTTTCAACTTGTCGTTACCCCGGCGTGCCGCTACGGCGAACCGACGACGAGAGCATGCGTTTCACCCGTGGGGTTGGGATTCGGCGGAGAAGCGCCGCTTCTTCTCAACCGCGGCCCCCGCTTCCGCGGGCGCGGCGTCGTCCATCCCGCGAGCGTAGTACTGGCTGCTTCGAGTGTCTACCGCGCCAGACCGCATCAGACTTGAACCTGGTTCTCGCCCTCGGCGAGAACCAGGTTCCGCTACGGCGATCTTCGAGCTATGGCGTCGTGTGAGCCTTTGCCGCGACGCACTTGCCGAACGCGTTCGCGCTCGTGCCGTAGAGCGAGGCAAACGTGCTGGCGCTGGCCGTCTTTGCTGCCTTGCAGGACTTCGCAGCGGCGATGACAGCTGCCTGGCGGGCGTCGTTGGCCGCAGCCACGGTCGCCGAGACGCACTTGCCGAGCGAGCCGTACTTGGTCTTGAACGCAGTCTTGTCGGCGAGCTGCGCCGCCTTGCAGGTGTTGTTCGCAGCGGCGGTGTTCGCCTTGTCACTCCTGACCGCGCTCGAGATGCACTTGCCGAACGCATTGGCGCGGTTCGCGTTCGTGGTCCCGACGTAGGTCTGGTTGAAGACCGCTGTCCCGAGCGCCGTCCGCTGAGTGCGGCACGAAGCCTGGGCGGCCGCGTTCTGCGACGGTGTGCCGGGGGTCGGGCCTGACGCGAGCGCTGCAGCCGGCATGGCCAGCGCGAGCATGCTGAGAACGATCAACTTCCGCATTGGGGCTCCTTTGTATGCGTGCTTGCAAACGGACCATCCCCGCGGAGGGGTAGATCGCGGTACGACGAGGGTAAAATCTCTGCAAAGCGGGGCGCTACGCGGGCCGAACTGCGTTCTCGACGAGCCGGGCGAGGGTTTCCTGGAGCTCCTTCCGCTTCGCGGGCTCCGCCTCTTTCAGCTGACGTTTCAGCTCGCGTTCCCGCAGTCTGATCAAGAGCTCCGCTGCCGTTCCGTCATCGATTCCCTCGGCCGCCGCCCAGGCGTCGAGCTCGGCCAGAAGCGCGGCGCCGTCTGCATCCAACGCCGTCCCATCGACGATGTATCGCCTGATCTGGCGGTAGGACGGGTCGTAGAAGTGATCTTCGGTGATCTGCGCCAGGACCGGTCTCAGCGCCGGGTGTGCGAGGACACCCGCGAGCGCGTTGCGTTCGAGTTTCGCGCCGGCGTCGAGCACCCGCTGGGAGACGGGCGCGCCGGCGCGCGCTGCCGAGGCGCCGGCACGCAACTGCACGGTCATGCCGAGCTTGTCGTTCGCGAACCGCCAGGCGTCGTGGCGCTCAGGAGAGTCGGGAGCCTCGTCGAGCAACGCCTTGACCGTGCGGAACGCCACCTCGCGGTCCTCCCCACGCTCGAGCTCGATCCGCACTCGGTAGAGCAGGTACGGCTCGGCGCCGGCGAGCCGGCGCTGGAATCCCTGCGGGTCGTCAGCCGGGTCGATGCCGACCGGCAGCGCAACCACTTTCACATCGAACCCCTGCTTGGCGGCGAGCTCCATCCCGCGCAGCGTTGCGGTCTCACCGGCAGCATCGCCGTCGAACGCCAGCCACAGCCGCTTCGTCAGCCGTCCAAGCTCCTTGAGCTGTTGCTCGGTCAGTGCGGTGCCCATCGATGCGACGACCGGCTCGAAGCCGGACTGCCGCAGCGCGATCACATCGGTGTTGCCCTCGACGACGCAGGCGCGGTCCTCGCGGGCGATCGACGCACGAGCCTTGTCGAGCCCGTAGACGATCGAGCCCTTGTGGAAGAGCTCCGATTCGGGCGTGTTCACGTACTTCGCCTGCAGCGGATCGTCCTCGTGCAGCTTGCGCGCCTGGAAACCGAGCACACGCCCCTGCCGGTCGGTGAGCGGGAACAAGAGTCGCCGCTGGAAGTAGTCATCGCCGCGCTGCCGCGTCAGACCCGCAGCGCGCAACTCCTCGCGCGTGAAGCCCCTCTCGAGCGCCTTGCGCGCGAGGGTCGTTCCGCCCAGCGCGAGGCCGAGCCGAAAATCGCGGCAGATCTCCTCGTTCAGGCCGCGCCCCTTCAAATAGTCGCGCGCCATCCCGCCGGCCTGCGATTCCCAGAGCGTGCGCTCGTAGAACGACGCCGCCTGCTCGAGCAGCGCACCGAGCCGCTCACGTCGCTTGCGCGCCGCGTCCTGCGCCGGTGAGCTCTCCTCGTACTCGATCGGCACCCGAAACCGCTCGCCGAGCCATTCGATCGAGCCGGCGAAGTCGAGCCCCTCCGTTTCGCGGACAAAGGTGATGAGGTCGCCCTTCGCCCCGCAGCCGAAGCAGTAGTAGAGCTTGTCGACCCCATTGACCGAGAACGACGGCGTGCGCTCGTCGTGAAACGGACACCGCCCGGTGTACCGGCCTCCGGACTTGCGCAGTTGCGTTCGCGCCGAGACGACGTCGATGAAGTCGGCGGCCGCCTTCACGGCCTCGACGGAGCTGTCCTTGATGCGCGCCATCAGAGGGCTTCAGCGTACGACAGTGCGAACCGGTCGGTCATCCCCGCGATGAACTCGACGATCTCTTCCTGGTCGTCGCCGCGTGCAGTCAGGTGCTCGTAGATGCGCCGAATCGTCGTTCGGGCGCGCTCGTGCTCGGGCCGCGTGACCGGCCCGAGGTACACGTGATCGAACATAAAAGCGCGCAAGGAGAGCATCGCGCTACCGATCTCGTCGCTCTGCGCGATGTCTCGGCTGTGCGCCGAGGTCTCGATCAGGTCGTGAACGAGAGTGTCGATCCGCTTGGCACCCGTCGGCCCGAGTGTCTCGATCTCGGCGCGTGGCAGATCAGCCTCGTCGAGGATGCCATAGCGAATCGCGTCATCGATGTCGTGGTTGATGTAGGCGACACGATCGACGATACGCACGATCTTTCCCTCGAGCGTCTCCGGATCACGGCCGCCAGTGTGCGTGAGAATCCCGTCGACCACCTCGAGCGTCAGGTTGAGCCGTCGCGCGATCTTCGCCGATTGCTCGTTGTGCCGGAACCCGTCCTCGAGCAGCAGGTCGAGCTCCGCCTCGCCCGAATGCCCAAACGGCGGATGGCCGAGGTCGTGACCGAGCCCGATCGCCTCGGTGAGATCTTCGTTCAGCTGCAGCGCCCGGGCGACCACCCGAGCGATCCCGGTCGTCTCGAGTGTGTGCGTCATACGTGTGCGGTAGTGATCGCCGGCCGGGTCGATGAAGACCTGCGTCTTGCCCTTCAGACGGCGGAACGGCTTCGAATGCAGGATCCGGTCGCGATCGCGCTGGAACGGCGTGCGGACGCTGCACTCGTCCTCGGGGCGCTCGCGCCCACGCGACTCGTATGAGCGCACCGCGAGCGGAGAGAGCGCGTGTTCCTCCAGCTCGCGCGTGCGCGTGGCAAACGAGTCGCCGACTCTCCCGATCAGCTCAGGCATGTAGCCAGGCTAGATGATGATGGGGACAGTCCCGCCGTCCGCCGACCAGGCCGCGCCCGTGACGTACGAGGCCCGTTCGGACAGGAGAAACACGATTACGGCAGCGATCTCCTCGGGCTCGGCGAGTCGGCCGAGCGGCCGGCCGGCGCCGACCTTGGCGAGCACCTCGTCCCGGCTGCCCTGCTGCTCCGCAAGACCACCGGCACCGATCCATGCCTCCGTGGCAGTCGGCCCAGGCGTAACCGCGTTGCAGCGGATCCCATCCTTCGCGTAGACATCCGCGACCAGGCGCGAGTACGAGAGCATCCCGGCCTTCATAACCGAGTACTCGGGCAGGGTGGCCGAGGGCCGCTTCCCTGAGGTGGAGGAGACGTTGACGATCGCCCCACTCCGGCGCTCGCGCATGCCGCGCAGCACGGCCCGCGTGGTGCGGATCGCCGTCATCAGGTTCAAATCGAACGAGCGCTGCCAGTCCTCGTCGGACACCTCGTCGAGCGAACGGACCTGTGTGCCGCCGACGTTGTTGACGAGACAGTCGATCCGCCCGAACCGCGCCTCTGCGGCGGCGACGAGCCGCTCCGGCTCGCCGGGCTGCGCCAGGTCGCCGGCGACGTGCAGCGCACCGACACCGTCCGGCCGACGGCCCGACGTGACGACGTGCGCGCCTTCGACGAGCAGCTCGCGCGCGACCGCGAGGCCGATGCCCCCGGTCGAGCCGGTCACCACGCACACCTTGCCGGTCAGGCCGAGATCCACGGCCCGCTACGGTAGCTCCTGATGACCACGCTGCTGCTTGCCAGGCACGGCGAGACCGACTGGAACCGCGAAGGTCGCTGGCAGGGTTGGGCCGATCCGCCGCTGAATGAGAACGGCCGCACCCAGGCGCACCGGCTGGCGGAGCAGCTGAGGTCGACGCCGTTCGACGGGGTCTACTCGAGCGATCTGTCACGGGCCTACGAGACGGCGCAGATCGTCGCCGCGCCCCACAACGTGCCCGTGGTCGCGGATCCGGGCCTGCGTGAGATCGACGTGGGCTCGTGGTCGGGGCTGACCCGCGCCGAGCTCGAGGCGAGGTTCCCGAACGGCGAGCGGCCGGACGGTGAGACGCGTGATCAGCATCGCGCCCGCGTGCACGCAGCCGTCGAGCGAATCGCCCGCGCGAACCTTGGGCAGCGCCTCTTGATCGTCACTCACGGCG
>DATBBH010000105.1:0-8636 GCA_036271075.1 Gaiellaceae bacterium
GAGGCGGCAGCTCTGCCGATGGGCGGGCTGACCGCCTGGCAAGCACTGTTTGTGCACGGGCGGCTCGCCCGGGGCGAGCGGGTGCTGGTCACGGGCGCCTCGGGCGGGGTAGGGCACATCGCCGTCCAGCTTGCGCGACACGCCGGCGCGGCGGTCGTGGATAGCGGTCCGGTCGATCTGGTCTTCGACACTCGCGGCGGCGAGGTCCCCGCCGGCGAGCGGGTGGTCACGATCGCAGAGGAGACGCCGGGCGCAATCTTCTTCATCGTCGAACCCGATCACGAGCAGCTGCTGGAGTTGAGAACGCTCGTGGACGCGGGCGAGCTTCGCGCAGAGGTCGACTCGACTTTTCCGCTCACGGAGGCCCGGGCTGCGTTCGAGCGAGTCGCGGGCCGCGGGAAGCGTGGCAAGGTCGTGCTCGAGATTGGCACTGACTAGCCGGCGTCACGTGCGCCGAACAGGATGCGAGCGGCCGGGATTACAGCACTCGGTGAGCCCGTCGAGATCTTCGAGGTAGACGAGCCGGCGATGCCCGCCGCAGGCGAGGTGCTCATCGACGTCGTCGCCGCCGGCATCGGCAACTGGGACGAGCTGGTCAGAAGCGGCAGCTGGCAGATCGGCGGCCCGGCTCCGATGGCGCTCGGGACCGAGGCGGCAGGGACGGTCGCGGCGACCGGCTCCGGCGTGGCCGGGTTCCGCGAGGGCGACGAGGTGATGACGCATCCGCTGCCGCTCCGGCGTCACGGGACGTGGGCGGGGAGGGTGCTCGCGCCGGCGGCGACCGTCGCGGCCCGGCCGCCAGAGGCGTCATGGGAGGCCGGCGGAGCGTTTCCCATTCCGGCGCTCACTGCGGCTCAGGCGCTCGACGAGGCTCTCGGGATCGAGAGCGGGGGCTGGGTCGTCGTCAACGGAGCCGGCGGAGTCACGGGAGGCCTGCTCGTCCAGCTCGCCGCGGCTCGGGGCGCACGCGTGATCGCAACGGCGAGCCCGAAGAAGGCCGAGCGGATCCGCGACTACGGCGCGTCGGAGGTGCTCGACTACGACGGCGACTGGCCTGCGCTCGTTCGCGAGCTCACCGGCGGCGGCGCGCCCAAGGCCGTCAACGCTGCCCGCGGGCAGGCGGCTACCACCTTGAAGGCGGTTGCCGATGGCGGCCGCCTCGCCACGATCACGGGCGACTCGCCGCCGGAGGAACGGGGCGTTGCCGTATCCGATGTCTATGTCCGGCCCGATGGCCGGCAGCTCTCGGCGCTCGCAGAGCTGCTGGCCCACGGCACGCTGAGCGTGCCGATCGCGTCGGTCCGTCCGCTCGAACAGGCAGCACAGGCGCTGCGCGACGTAGTCGCGGGAGCGGACGGCGCGGTCGTCCTGTCAATCCGAACCTAGCCTGGCCGTGATTGCCGCGCCTAGCGTCTCGTGCAACTACTCCGGCTGGAAGAGTGCGAGCGTGTTCCCGTCCGGGTCCTTGAACCAGGCGGACTTGCCGATGCCTGCGGTCGTGGCGACATGATCGACGGTCTTGAGGGTAGGGAAGTCGTAATCCTCGAACACAGCGCCGCGGCTCTCGAGCTCCCGAACATCGCTCTCGACGTCGTCGGTCCAGAACCGCACCTGCGTGTGATCGACCTTGTTCGGTGCGGGTCGTCCATAGACAAGGAGCGTCGTCCCGTCGCCGCTCTGGAAGAGCAGGTGGTTCGGGATTGTCTCCGCCGACAGCGTCAGCCCCACCACCTGCTCATAGAACGTCTGGCTCTGACCGAGATCACCCGAGCAGAGAACGGCCGAGATCCTGCGTGCCTTCATCGCAAGCTCCTGTTCGTCGATTCGGACCCGCGACGATCATCTCAGACACACGACGGCGCGCCATCAGGCGCCTCAGTCCGAGCGTTGGAGGGCGTTCCACCGTGCCGCAAGATCGCTGCCGTCGAGCTTGTTTGCCGCCTCGAGTGCTTTGCCGGCCCGCTTCGACGTTTTCCGCCCGAGGGCTCCAAGCAGCACCCATTTCCGGGTGAGGCGAACGAGCCGAAGCCGGTCCTCGGAAAGGTCGGGATTCCGGTTCGGGTTGAGGTAGAGGTCGACGGCGACCTTCTCCACGAGTCGTGGGTCGGCAGGTGCTCCGGTCGCCTGCTCGATCCGGTAGGCGACAAGCGAGGAGAGCACCTGAATCTCACGGACGCCGGTGCGGACGGCAATCCCGACCGAAACCGAGGTCGAGGCTACGAGCGCCCAGGGCAGCCGCGTGAATTTCGCACCGCGGGCGAGCACACGGACGACCGGGGTTGCGAGCACGACGACTCGTTGCACCTTGTCGGCGAGCTCTTCGGTTCCTTCGTCTCCGGACAGTCGGAGCTTCCCGTCGGCGGCTGAGGTCACACGGTCATTGCTGAGCAGCACGCGGTCGACCGCGGCACGCACGAGCCGCCCGACCGCATCCACGAGCGCGCTCCCCGACTTGAACGTGGCAGCTCCAGCGCTCCGACTCGTTGCTGACGCGGCGGTCGCGTAGGCACTCAGCTTCTCAGTGACCGTCACCGTCTGCAGCCTAAGCGGAGTGCCGAGACAAAGTGAAGGGGTTTAGCGGGAGCGACGGGACTCGAACCCGCGACCTCCGGCGTGACAGGCCGGGCATGGCGCTTCCGGTCCGAGCGGGGATCGGCGGGGATTGCGGCGTGAGCAGCGCGTTTCGCACCTCTTCTTGCGGGGATTGCCGTGCGTCTGCGGGCACCTGCGGGGACTTCGTGCGGGATCCGCGCGTGATGGGGACGTTGCCCACCTGGCGGACGGGCTGGACTGCGGGATGCCGTCTGAAACGGTGTCGGCTCGTTGCATGGTTACACGCCGGTTCCCGCGTCCACCTTCACGTTGCACGCGCGATGCGTCACTGCGTGTGTCTGACGCAAAGCGCGGCGAGGTCGATTCCCTCGACAGGCTGGAACAGCTGGCAGCCGATGCGGGCCGAGAAGAAATCCTGTCCGACTCCGTTGGCGAAGTTGACCCGCGGCACCACGTCTCTCGTGACCGTCAGGTCGAGCTTCGCGTAGGCCTCGGCGCGGGCAACGCCGGACAGGCGTGAGGCGGCGCGAATCCTGCGGCTGAGCCCGGCGTCGTGGTAGTGGCTGAGGTTGAACGTGTCGTCCAGTGCGAGCCCGTCGATGAACTCGCCGGGATCGGGGTAATCGGCGCCGTAGCTCTCGATGTCCATGTCCCAGGGCTCGTTGGGTCGGAACAGGCGCGTGTAGAAGTCGTCGCCGGGCATGCAGTGGACGTGGACGTCGATGCCGATCGCGGCGAGGTTGTTCTTGACGACCTGCGCGGCCTTCGGGCCGCCGCCCTCGAGGACGCAGTAGAGCTCGGCCTCGTGGTGGCCGCTGCCGGCGAGCCGCCGTGCGCGAGCGAGGTCGGGGACGAGCGGGTAGACGTGGCGGTCGCGGAAGCCCGGAATGCCGGGCGGGATGCTCATCTGGGCGGGAGCCGCTGCCGTGGAGAACGCGCCGCCGGTCGCGGCGAGCGCGCGACGGTCGACGGCGTAGGCAACCGCGCGGCGCATGCGTGCGCTCGCGAAGAGCGGGCGCCTGGTGTTCAGGTTGACGTAGTCGACGACGGCCCCGCGACTGGCGAAGAAGCGCTGACGCCCGCGGCGGGCGGCGGCGCTGTGCGCGCCGTAGAGCCGTTCGAGCCGTGCGCTGGCCCCGGCGGGGAGAGGGGCGAGCGTGTAGTCGAGCTTCGACGCCTCGATCTGCGCGACCGGGTGCGAGGCACCGACGACGATCTCGATCCGCTGCAGCCGGCGCGGTCGGTCGCCGTGGTAGTTGGGGTTGCGGAGGAGCACGAAGCTCTTCCCCGGTGTGGCCGAGGCCACGTAGTAGGGGCCTGCCGTCGGGATGGGGTCGGAGAGGGGCCGCATAGGCGTGTCGGTGGGGACGGCGCAGTAAAGCGGGACGGTCATCCGGGCCGGCAGGTCGGGGGCGCGTTCGGTGAGGTGGATCGTCAGCCGGTCGCCGCGCGCCTCGATCCCGGCGATGTGCGGGGCCTGGCCGGCCATGTAGGCCGGGGCGCCGACGACGTCGCGCAGGAACAGCTGACCGGCCGGGTGGCGGTCGACGCTCATGTGCGGGTTGGCGCTGCGCTCGATCGCGTGCTTGAAGCTCTGGGCGGTGACCGGCTGGTTCGACGGTGGCGAGAAGCGGAGACCGGGCCGGATCGTGAACGTGTACGCGCGACCGTCCTTGCTCACTGTGGGGAGGCTGCGGGCGGCGTCGGGAACGAGGCGCAGACCCCCTGGCCCCGCCTCGTCGGGGAAGCTGAGCAGCGTCGCGCAGGTTGCGTACTCGACCACGCTCGCGGGGCCGTTGAACTGTTGGCCAGGGTCGAGATTCGTCAGGAACGCGGGGACGTTCACCACGGCCGTCCCGCCGCTCGGCTTCGCGGCCGCCGGCGGCTGGACGCTCGCCCAGACCTTGCCGTCGGCAACGGCAAGCGCCTGCGGGCTACCACCGACGGTGACCCGCGCGGTGGGGCGGTTCGTGCGTTCGTCGATTCGCGTCAGCGTGCCGTCGCCGCCGTTCGCCACCCAGACGCTGTCGCCGTCGGTCGCGACCGCGGTCGGGTCGCTCCCGACCCGGATCGTCGTGATCACCGCGCCGGTGGCCGGGTCGATCGACTTGACCGTCCCGTCGATCGCGTTCGCGACCCAGACGGCGCGCTTCCCAACCGCGATCGCCGACGGCCCCCGCCCGACGGGGATCGGCTTGATCGCTCCCGAGGAATCGACGCGGAGGACGAGATCGGCGTCGCGGTAGGCAAGCCACGAGCTGCCGAACCCCAGCGCAGCCGCAGACGGCGCCGCGTTCGGGTTGAGCTGTCCGAGGGTGTGCCCGTTGCGCGCGTCGATCCGCCTCAGCAGCCCCGTGCGCGGTGCCACCAGCAGCGTGTTCCCGCGCGCGCTGAGCGAACCGCGATCGCCCCCCACGACGACCGGCAGCCGGCGCACGGCGGAGACGCTGCCGAAGGTGGGGTCGATCCGCTCCAGCGTCATGAAGGGGTCGGTCGCCCCCGAGCCCAGAGCCCAAAGCGCAGAGCCGGCGACCGCAAGGCTCTGCGGTGCTACACCGAGCGGGAACGTCGCAGCGACCTGCCGCGACTCGGGCGAGATCCGTATCACCGATCGCGCGGCGGGCAAGGAGACCCACACCGCCCCGGCACCATGGACGATCGCTCCGGGCGGCGTGGTGACAGGCACCGAGCCGAGCAGGCGTGCATGCACCGCGTCCACGACCGCGACCGCGTCACCTCGAACGGGCGCAACCGCGCTCGGGGACTTTCTCGCGGCCACGGCGACGATCGTCGCCACTCCGGCGATCACGACCACAGCGGCCGCCGCCAGTCCCGCGACCCGGCGCCGCCGCGCCGGCGGCGGCGCGGGCGGAAAAGTCTCGCCAGGCGCAGGCAGTGCCAACGCGGGGTCGTGGCGGAGGATTGCCTGCTCGAGCGCCCGCAGCTCGGCGCCGGGCTCGATCCCCAGCTGCTCGACCAGCGTGTGCCGCCCTTCGCGAAAGCGTGCGAGCGCGTCGGCCTGCCGCCCGTCGCGGTAGAGCGCCAGCATCAGCTGACGGCGCAGTTGCTCGTCGAGCGGCTCCGCCGCGACCGCTCGCTCGAGGTCGGGGATCAACTGGTGGTGGCGTCCGACCGCGAGCGCGACCTCGACGCGCTCCGACTGGACGGCACGGCGCTGATCGTCGAGCCGCGCGGCTGCGGCACGCGCATCCCCTTCCAGGGCGAGATCGCAGAGCACATCACCCCGCCAGAGGCCGAGCGCCTCCTCGAATGCTGGCAGCGCCGCGTCGAGATCGCTCGCGGCGACGGCGGAGCGGGCCCTGCCGACGAGCCTGGCGAACCGCATGGTGTCGAGCTCGCAACTGTCGTGCTCGACGGCGTACCCGGGAGCACGAGTCACGATCAACGAGCCGTCGCCGAACGCGGCGCGGATGCGCGACACGTACTCGTGCACCAGGTGCCGCGCGCTCGCCGGCGCCCGCTCACCCCAGACGGAGTCGATCAAGGCGTCCGCGGACACGACCTCGCCGAGGTTCAGGAGCAGGACTCCGAGCAGCGCCCGCTCACGGCGACTCGACAGGTCGACCCGTCGACCGTCCATCAGCGCCTCGAGCCGTCCGAGGATTCGAAAGGTGACCTGCGCCACCGTACGAAGCAGCATCGCACAGCCTCGATGCGGCTTCCAGCACGCGATTAGAGCGGTTATGGAGCGTTCGTGGAGCGGCTCCGGCGCACCATCCGGCCGATGCACGCGTTCCCTGTCGTCCTCGCCACGGCACTCGCTGCGACTGCGCCGGCCGTGATGCCCGCGCGCGCGGCTTCGGGCAATTCCACCGCTGAGTATTCGCTTGCGGTCACGCGCATCTGTGCCGGTGCGCTGCTCTTCGATCACGCGCACCACATGGGCACGCGGGCCGACGCGCGCTCGGTGGCGCGCGACATCCGAGCTTCGACCGCTCGACGCCTGGCGCGCGTCACCGCCCTTTCCGTGCCGCCTGAGCTCGGGCGCCTGAGCAGCCGCTGGATCTCTTCGCAGCGCCGGCTCGCGGCCGCCTACGCACGAGCGTGGGTCCAGATCTACGACACGATCGACGCCGCCCGCACCCCGGCCGAGCGCGCCACGCTCGCCGCGCGCCTCCACCGGCTCGTACACGTGCCCGATCCACTACGGCTCGCCGCCGGACGCCTTGAGCTCGAGCTTCACGTGCCGGACTGCACCGGCGGCGGTTGAGGCGCCGAGAGCATCAATCTGCTTCGAGAGGAGAAGAGATGAGCCGCCAGTTCACTCTGCATGGCAACGAGAGAAGATTTGCGCTGTCGCTCGCCGCTGTCGCCGCGGTTCTGGGCATCGGAGCGCTCTCGGTCACCTACGCCTTCGGAGCGCCGGCGCCGACGGCCTCCGGACACCGCAACACCGCCCTCGACGCTCGTCGCGGAAGTCCGGCGCCACGCGTGGGAGGCCCACCGCATGGCGCCCACGTTCGACGAGGCGCTTCTGCTCGCTTTTCGCGCCGAGTTGAACGCGGACCCGCCCACAGCGATTCCTGACTCGACAACAGCACCAGAGCGAAGGGAGAAGCCATGAGACGGGTTTTTCGACGGGCACCGCTGAGCCGCGAATCTCGTTCGAGGAAGAGATGGATTGCCGCGGCCGTCGGAGTTGTGGTGATCGGAACGGTCGCAGCTGTTGCTCTCGCATCTGCGCCGTCCAATTCCACGACGACGGTTCTCGCCACCGGGAACCTCGATAACAGCGTCCAGGTGAACACCGACCGGGTCAAGTTTCAGACGAAAGATCCGACCGTCGTCCGCGTCCAGAAGGTCGTCTTCGGCCCGGGCGGCTCCAGCGGCTGGCGTCACCGCCCAGGGGTCGCGATCGTCACTGTGGCCGCGGGCGCGGTGACCGTCTGGGAGTCAGACTGCAGCACGACGACGTACGGGCCGGGCCTTCCGGCAGGGCCGGTGTTCATCGAAAGCGGCGATGATCCCGGGCAGGTCACGAGCGTCGACGGGGCAACGACTTACGCGACGCTCGTCGTGCCGAACGACGACCCGCCCGTCTTCCGGATCGACGACACACCGCCGCCTTGCGCCGCCGACGCGACGGCCTGAGACTCCCCGCTGCACTTCTTCATCGGTGACCTGGAGTTCGTCGAAGACAGCTCAGGCACGATCATCGCCTGGCCGGCGGTGGGGCAGATGGAGGACGTCTGCACGATGATCGCCTCCTGCCATGGGGAGCGGGCGCCGATCCCGCTCCCCATGGTCGGTCAGGCCTGCATGCCGCAATCGAGAAGTGGCTGACAACACCAGGGCGACCGCCGGTCACATCGACCGGATGCCCGCCGTGCGGGGATTACCGCCTGACACCGCCCCCGTGCGGGATCTGCCGCCAGTCTCCCGGGCGGGATCCCCGCGGGATGAAAAGAAGCCGGCGGTCGACTACGCCAACACTGTCAACAAAAGATGCTGATTTGCAGGGATTTAGCGGGAGCGACGGGACTCGAACCCGCGACCTCCGGCGTGACAGGCCGGCGTTCTAACCAACTGAACTACGCCCCCGGTTCGGGCGCCAGTGTAGCGGTCGTTTGTCAAAGGACTGACCGGAGAGGCGACTAACGTGGCCGGGTGAGCCGTGCTGATTGGATCGCGCTCGCGATTGCCGGAATCTCGGCGCTCGCCGGCCTCAAGCGCGGTTTGGTCGCGACCGTCTTCTCGCTCAGCGGGCTGGTGATCGGTGCGGTGATCGGGGCGCGCCTCGCGCCTCACTTCCTGCATCACGGCTCGAGCTCGCCGTACACGCCACTCGCCGGGCTGGCGGGAGCGCTCGTGGGCGCCGCGCTCTTGCAGAGCGTCGCGTCGGTTGCAGGCTCGTTCGCGCGGGGAAGCCTGTCCGTGATCCCTCCGCTACGGCTGCTCGACTCGATCGGCGGCTTCATCGCGGGCGCCGCGCTCGGGCTCGCCGTCGTCTGGGTCGCGGGCGCCGTCCTGTTGCAGCTGCCCGGCCAGACGAAGGTGCGTGACGAGGTGCGCGGCTCGCTGATCCTCCAGCAGCTGAACTCGATCGTGCCGCCGCGCACCGT
>DATBBH010000106.1:0-22573 GCA_036271075.1 Gaiellaceae bacterium
GCCGACCAGACGCGTTGGTTCGGCGAGACGCTGCTCGATCAGTCGGTCGTCGCAGGGATCGGGAACATGTGGCTTGCGGAAAGCCTCTGGCGCGTCGAGCTCTCGCCGTGGCGCCGCCTCGGCTACGTTCCCGAGGCCGACCGTCGCCGCGCCCTCGAGTCGGCCGCGCAGCTGATGCGCGAGTCGGTCGACGGCGCCCGTCGAGCTGGTCATCAGGTCTACCGCCGCGTCGGCCGTCCCTGCCCGCGTTGCGGAGCGCGGATTCGTTCCTGGGGGCAAGGTGATGACAACCGCATGACCTACTGGTGCCCTGGGTGCCAGGCAGGAGACGACCCGGCACGCGTGTAATTCCAACCCGTGCCGGTTCGCGCGCCCCATCTGTACGAGTCCCTGCGCGCGTTCTGCCTCGCGGCGTTCGCGGCCGAGCGTGGTGCCCAGGTTCCGTTCGCGTTCGAGGAGCACGCAACGCGCGAAGGGCCGTCGCTGTACGAGTACCGTCCGCTCGTTCGTGGGTTCGTCGAGGAGCAAGCGCCGACCCTGCGACGACTGCCCGACGCGCGGAACGCGATCGACGACTTGAAGCTCGAGCCCGCGGCGGCGATCTTCGCCCGTGCGCACTCCGGGATCGGCGACACCGGCGACGAGGCGCTCTTCCGCTCGATCCTCATCCCGATGCTGACGTGGACGGCCGAACGCAGCGGCGGGTTCGACTGGCACGACGACGCCTTCGATGCGGCGTACGCCGACCTCGAGAGGACGCTCTTTGGCAGCGCGCGCACGTACGTGGCGCTCGCGCCGGTGATCGGCCTCTCGGCCGGGAACGACGCCGACCTCGGGGGCGGGATCACGCTCCGGCCGGCCGCCTCCAGCGAGATCTCGCACCTCTGGCCTCAGGCACAGGGCCTGATGCCGCCGGAGTTCGGGCGTGACTTCGACCGTTTGCTGCTCCTCGAGCTGAAGCGCGAGCTCGAGCCCGAGGAATCGGAGCCGCCGGATGCCGCGGCCGAGCTTGCCGACGCGATCACGGCGCTGCGACTTGCCACTGCCGGTGCTATCGCCGCCGGGCCCGTCGTCTTCGAACGGCTCGACTTTCGGCCCTTGCGCATCTCGCCGCTGCTGCCCATCGCGGCCACCCAGCCGCGTGGCGAAGCCACGAGACTCGACAAGGTGCGCGCGCGGCTGGCCGCCGACCTGCGCGTGCAGTTGACGCTCGCCGACGCCGACCGCGAGCTCGGCGAGGCACTCGATCGCTGGGAGCTGTCGCTCTTCTCGGACGAGCCGTTTCGTTCCTCACAGGTTCGCGACGGCCTCGTCTGCCTGTTCGGCGGCGACGGCGGCGCGTGGGCGGCCACGATGCGAGCAGCCGTGCTCTTGACCGAGAAGGGACGCGAGCGCAGCGAGCTGCTCGACCAGCTCCGTGCCGAACGGCTTGGCCGCGACGCGCGCGACGCGGTTCGCCGGACGCTCGTCGAGACCCTCCTGCACGGGGACCGGCACGAGCTCGTGCTCGCCCTGGACGACACGCTGCTCGGGATCCGGCCGAGGCCGGCCTCCGTGCTGCGCGTCGCGTAGCCCGCGCGCTCTTTTCACAGAGTCGGCACAGACGCGACACACCTCTCCGGCTACGGTCGGTGCATGGAGGAGCGGAGTGGTGTGACGGGAGGCGTGCTTGCTCGGCTCGAGCGAATCGAGGCGCTGCGTGCGGGCGGGCCGGCAAGCGAGCTGCTGGCGGAGCTGCGGGCACTCGTCCCCGAGGCTGAGGCGTGGGCGAGGGCCGAGGGCGACGCGAGGGCGCGGGCCGCTGCGTCGAAACTTCGCGAGGAGGCGGAAGGAATGAGCTGACCCGAACCGAAATGCGCTTCCACATGGGTCTCGCGCGCCTCCTTTCGCGTCCCGACGTTCGCCCTGCGAGCGTGCCTTCGCCTAGCGAAACGCAGGTGATCGCGCTCGCGAACCAGAAGGGTGGCGTCGCCAAGACGACGACGACCCTGAACCTCGGCGTCGCGTTCGCCGAGCAGGGCTACAAGGTGCTGCTGATCGACCTGGATCCGCAGGGAAACCTGACGATGTCACAGGGGCTGAACCCCGACACGATCGAGCAGTCGATGTTCGACGTGCTGGTCCATCGCCTGCCGATCTCCGAGGTGATCGAGACCGTCGAGGTGGACATCGCCGTCTCGTCGATCGACCTCGCCGGCGCGGACATGGCGCTCTCGAGCCAGATCGGCCGTGAGCGAGCGCTCGAGAAGGCGCTCGCGCCGATCAGGAACGACTACGACTTCATCATGATCGATACCCCGCCGTCGCTTGGCCTGTTGACGATCAACGCATTCGTCGCGGCTACCGGCGTCGTCGTCCCGGTCCAGACCGAATATCTCTCGCTGCGTGGTCTCGTGCAGCTCGAGAGCACGCTGGCGATGGTGCGCGAGAACCTCAACCCGACTGTCGAGATCATCGGCATCGTCCCGACGATGTACGACAAGCGCATCACGCATTCGCGTGAGGCGGACGAGATTCTGCGCGAAAGCTTCGGCGACCTCGTCTACAACACCCGCATCCGGAAGACCGTGCGCTTCGCAGAGGCGCCGGTCAAGGGAACGTCCGTGCTCGCCTATGAACCATCCGGAGAGGCAGCGCGGATGTACCGTGACCTTGCACAGGAGGTGCTCAGTGGCCAGAAATCGCGCCAGCATGCGTGAGGGCCCGCTGGCCGAGCTCTTCCGGGCAACGGAAGCAGCGCAGCGGCAGTCGAAAAGCGAGCAGGCAGGACAGCAGCAGCTCCCGACGGAGCCGCCGGTCACTCCAGCACCCGTCGCGAAGGAACCGGCTCCACCCAAGCCGACCCCGATTCGCGCGGTCGCGCCTGCCCCTGATCTTGAACCGGGGCCTGCCCGGGAGCCTCGTCCGCTGGCGCGCTGGCTCGACCCGCTCCCCGAGCAGCCTGCGCGGCTCGAGCGCGCGCGCGACAGCGCGTCGTATCTCGCCGTCATCCGCGTGGTCGGGATCGGCGGCGCCGGTCTGAACGCGGTTGACCGCATGATCGACGCCGGGGTCAACCAGGTCGACTTCATCGCGGTCAACACCGACATCCAGCAGCTGCAGATGAGCGACGCGGCCACGAAGATCCACATCGGTAGCGAGATCACCGAGGGTCTCGGCTCCGGGGCGGATCCGGAGATCGGGCGCCGCGCTGCGGAAGACGGCTACGACGCGATCAAGCGCTCGCTGCGCGGCTCCGACATGGTGTTCGTCACGGCCGGTGAGGGCGGCGGCACCGGCTCGGGCGCGGCGCCGGTCGTGGCGCGGATCTCGCGTGAGCTCGGCGCCCTGACCGTCGGCATCGTGACGCTGCCGTTCAAGTTCGAAGGGACGCGCCGCAAGAAGCAGGCCGAGGACGGCCTGCAGGCGCTGCGCGAGGCCTGCGACACCCTGATCGTCGTTCCGAACGACCGGCTGCTGGAGGTGCTCGACAAGTCGACCTCGATGCTCGATGCGTTCCGCATCGCGGACGATGTCCTCCGGCACGGCGTGCAGGGCATCTGCGACCTGATCACCAACCCAGGTCTGATCAACCTCGACTTCGCAGACGTGCGCACGATCATGGCCGACTCCGGCTCGGCGCTGATGGGCATCGGCTACGCGACGGGCGAGAATCGCGCGAAGGAGGCGGCAGAGCGCGCGCTGCGCAGCCCGCTGATCGAGACCGAGATCACCGGGGCCCGCGGCATCTTGCTCTCGATCGCCGGGGGCGACGACCTGACGCTGTACGAGGTCAACGAAGCCGCGGAAGCCGTGCGGGAAGCTGCGACCGACGACACGAACATCATCTTCGGCGCGACGATCGACGACCGGCTCGAGGGGCAGATGTGGATCACGGTCGTGGCGACCGGGATCGGCGGCCGCTCGTCGTCGAGGCGCGGCACGTTCGTGACGGCAGCGTCGGCGGGATCGGCCGAGGTGCTCGAACCGCCCTCGTTCCTGCGCGAGTCGTAATCCGCGACTTACAGGGCGTCGAACACGATCAGGCCGAGCCCGGCTGCGAGCGCAACCGATACGCCGACCGTCGCGACGCGCAACGTCCAGCGACGCACCGACGAGCGCGAGCTCGCGAGATAGAGCGTTCCGAGCGCGCCGGCGCTGACGCTGACGAGCGTCTCGACCGCTTGGATCGCAAAGCCCACGCCAAGCGCTTCGTTCATGCCGATGCCCCGACTTGCGAGCGCGACTGCCACGGCGCCGCTGCCGACGCCGATCGAGCCTGGCGTGATCGGGAAGGCCGATGCGACGTCGAGCGCCGGCAGGATCAGGAGCGCTGCGAGCACCGGGTGCGGGATGTCGAGCGCCGCGGCGACAGCCATCGTTGCGGCGAGGCGCGCCAGCACCATTCCCGCCGACCAGCCGAGAACCGTCAGGAGTGCGCGCGGCGACCGCTCGAGCGCGACCAGTCCGGAGAGCACTTGCGCGATCCGCGGGTGACGGCGCAAACGGCCCGAGAGCGCCGCCGCGACGGCGAGCGCAGCGACGAGCCCGCAGAGCACGAAAACCGGCCAAAGCGGCATCGCCCCGGTCGCAGACGCGACCACGAGAAGGGCAGCGAGCATCAGCGAGCGCGCTGCCGCGAGCGCGGCATAAACCCCGCCCGCGGTCCAGATCCGGCCGGGTGCATCGATCGCCTTCGAGAACAGCGCGATCTTCACTGCGTCACCGAGCTTCGCGGGGGCGAAGGAATTGACCATCGCACCGACGCCGAGGCTCGCGGCGGCCCGCTTGGGGCAGATGCGGCCACCCGCGGCGTTGAGCGCGGCGCGCCACGCACCGACCGCGCAGGCGAAGGCCGCGACGAACCCGATCGCCGCGATCAGAAGCCAATGCCGCTCGGCGCCACGCAAAGAGGCGAAGGCCGAAGCGACGTGGGTGCCGAGCAGGTGCGGCGACGAGGCGACGCCCAGGAGCAGGGCGAGAGCCGCCGCGGAGACGAGAAGCTTCCTACGAGAGATGATCATCAATTGGGGCCGCTGTATGTGGTACGCGATCCATGGTGTCGGGTTCGTTGGGAAATGGTGAAGATTCGGAGAGAGATGACCAACACAGCGTTGTCATCGGCCGACGGCGGCCATTCATGAGGGGTGCTGTTGCAGCGGGACATCCGCTGACCGCGGCGGCCGGCGCTCGGATGCTGGTGGAGGGCGGAAACGCCGTCGATGCCTGTGTGGCGGCCGCTTTTGCCGCCTGGGTGACGGAAAGCCCGCTGACCGGCCCGGGGGCCGGCGGCTTCGCGCTCGTCGTCCCGTCCGACGGGCGCCCGGCGCGAGTAGCGGATTTCTTCGTGGCGACGCCGGGGATCGGCCGTCCCGCGCCCACCGAGGCCGAGATGCACGCGATCGACGTGGCGTTCGGGGGAGACGGCGAGACAACCCAGGTCTTTCGGATCGGCGAAGCCTCGTGCGCGGTGCCTGGCGCGGCCGCCGGGCTCCAGGCCGTCCACCGCGCCTACGGGCGGCTCCCCTGGCGCGTCCTCCTCGAGCCTGCGGTTGAGCTTGCTCGCACCGGAGTCGAGGTCACGCGCGCACAGGCGCACTTGCACGCGATCCTCGATCGGATTCTGCGGCACACCGCAGAGGGCGGCCGCGTGTACAGCCGGCCGGACGGATCGAGGCTTGGTCCCGGCGACACGCTTCACTTGGCCGACCTCGGCAACACCCTCGAGCAGATCGCCGAGGAAGGCGCAGCCGTTCTCTACGACGGCGAGCTCGCGACAGCCATCGTCCAGACGGTGGGCGCCGGCGGCGGCGGGATCACCGAGCGTGACCTCGCCGCGTACCGGGTTGTCTGGCGGCGTCCGGTGCGTGTCGGCTATCTCGGCCACGAAGTGATCTCGAACCCACCGCCGTCGTCCGGGGGGATTCTCATCGCCTATGGTCTCGCGCTGCTTGCACACGCGAGCCGAGGGGCGGTCGGGAGCGCCGAATCGATCGCGTCGCTCGCCGAGGTCATGCGCGAGCAGACGCGTGTGCGCGAGGAAGGGTTCACCACCGGTCTGCACCGCGGGGGCCTCGCGCGCCGACTGCTCTCACCTGGAGGGGTCGCGCGTGGCCTCGCGCGGATCGAAGCGGGGGCGCCCGGGCTCGTCGAGCCGGCGCCGGCCGGGACGACGCACGTGTCGGTCGTCGATGCCGACGGGACTGCGGCGTCGCTCTCCTCCTCGACGGGCTCCGGCTCCGGCGTGATCGTTCCGGGCACGGGCATCCACGTGAACAACATGCTCGGTGAATACGACCTCGTTGCGGGCGGCCCGACCGCGCCCGGGCGGAGGTTGACGAGCATGATGGCGCCGACCGTCGTCGTCGGTGCCGACGGGCCGCGTCTCGTCGTCGGGAGTGCAGGCTCCGTGCGGCTTCGCGGCGCGATCATGCAGGTGATCGCCAACGTCGTCGCGCACGGCCTCGACGTAGCGGCGGCGATCGATCACCCGCGTGTCCACGTCGAAGAGCCGCACGTGCATTGCGAGGGTGGCTTCGAGCCGGCGGAGCTCGATCGGGTCGAGTCGCTCGGTTACGACGTCGTGCGCTGGCGCAGGCGCAATCTCTACTTCGGCGGCACAAATGCCGTCGAGGTACGCGACGGAACGCTGGCCGCCGCCGGCGACGCGCGCCGCGGCGGCGCAGGGATCGTCACCGGTTAGCTAGAGCTCAGGGTCGACCGGCGAGACCTTGCCGTTGCGGCCGGCGCGCTCGCGTAGGAGCTGCTCGGCGCGCAGGGCCGCGAGGGACGTTTCGAGCACCTCGACGAGACGCACCATGCGACGCCGCGGCGACGTCATGGCGAGGAGCTCCTGCTTCGGGTCGACGCCGAAGTCGACCCGGGCCGAGATCTCCCAGTCGAAGGTCGGCGAGGACGAATCGGGGACGTCGACGTCGCTTTCCGCGAGCGCCGCCAGTTCGCGGAAGAGCTCGAGCGCACGCTCGACATCGACGTCGTCTGCCGGATCGTCCTCGTCGGCGAGCGGTTCGACGATGCCCGTTGTGAACGCACGACCCGTCGTCAGCTCGAGCAGCCGGAATCGCTCGCCACCCTCGACGATGATGTTCATGCGGCCGTCTTCGAGGACTTCGAGCACATCCGCGACACGCGTGCGCGTCCCCACCTCGTGCACGGCTCCGTCGCCGGTCGAGAGCGCGAGCCCGAACTCCGTGCCTGTGGCGACGGACTCGTCGATCAGCTCGCGGTAGCGCGGTTCGAAGACGTGCAGCGGGATTCGCTCGGTCGGGACGAGCACGATCGGGAGCGGGAAGAGACCGAGCTCCGGCATGCCTGCAGCCTAGACGCGACAGAAAATCCAGTTCCTCCTCTGTCTCCGTAGAAAGAGCAGACAGAGGAGGTGGGGGAATTGCAGAAGGGAATGGAATTGCGCCTGGCGCTCGCGCTGATGGTGATCGCGTCGCTCGCGGTTGCGGGCTTCTTGCTCGCCGGCACGACTGCACGAGGCGCAGTTCAGTCAGGCGCTACGGTCTCGCTTCGGACAACGAAGCTGGGTGCGATCTTGGTCAACTCGCGAGGACATACGCTTTACCTGTTCGCCAAGGACAAGAACGGCAAGAGCGCGTGCTCGGGAATGTGCGCGACCTATTGGCCGCCCGCGATCGTCAAGACGAAGCCGACGGCCGGAGCGGGCGTAAAGGCGTCCCTACTCGGCACGACGTTGCGGGCCGACGGGCGCAAGCAGGTGACGTACAACCACCATCCGCTCTACGGCTTCGCGCTCGACAAGCAGGCCGGCCAGACAAACGGCCAAGGCACTACTGCCTTCGGCGCACGCTGGTGGGCGGTCTCCGCGCGTGGAACCGCGGTGACGAAGGTCGCGACGGGGACGACGACCACCGGCACGACCACGACGGGCACGACGACCGAGCCGACGACCACGTCGAGGTATCCCTAGACCGGGACGCTGCGCCATTCGCGACCGCGAACAAGGGTCGCGGATGGCGCCGGACGTCACCGTCCCTCTCTGAGCGTCGCCGCGGGTAGGGTCCCGCAACGTGACCAGCGGGCTCGAGGACTTCGGAGACGCGTTTTTCCGACCCAGCATCAACGGGCTGACCCCGTATCAGCCGGGCAAGCCCGTCGAGGACGTTCAGCGCGAGCTCGGGCTCGAGCGCGTGATCAAGCTCGCGTCGAACGAGGGCCCGTTTGGCCCGTTCCCGGCGGCGCTCGAGGCGCTCGACCGCACGGCCCGTGACCTCAACCGCTATCCGGACGGCGGCGTCTACCGGTTGCACGAGGCGCTCGCCGGCCGACACGACGTGGCCCTCGAGGAGCTCAGCGTGGGGGCGGGCGCGGACGGCTGCATCGACATGCTCAGCCAGGCGATCCTCGACCCCGGTGACAAGGTCGTCTGCGGCTGGCCGTCCTTCCCGAGCTATGTGATCTACGCCCGCAAGCAGGGGGCCGAGGCGACGCTCGTCCCGCTGTCCGAGCACCGCTACGACCTCAGCGCGCTCCTCGATGCGATCGACGAGCGGACCAAGCTCGTCTACATCTGCCAGCCGAACAATCCGACCGGGACGATGAACACTGTCGACGAGCTCGACGCCTACTTCGAGCGTGTGCCCGGCCATGTGCTCACCGTCGTGGACCAGGCGTATTTCGAGTACATCGACCGGCCCGACTATCCCGACGCCGTCGAGCGCTACTTGAAGGCGGGACGCCGCGTGGCGGTCCTGCGCACGTTTTCGAAGATCTACGGGCTCGCCGGCCTGCGCGTCGGCTATGCCGTCGCGCCGCCCTCGGTGTGCGCCGCGATGGCGAAGGTGCGGCGGCCCTTCGACCTGACGACGCAGGCGCAGGTGGCCGCGATTGCGTCGATCGGCGACGACAAGGAGATCGCGCGTCGCCGTGCTGTCAATACGAGCGGCCTCGTGCTCCTCGAGTCGGTGCTGACCGAGCACGGGCTCGAGCCGGTCCCGTCGGTCGGCAACTTTCTCTACGTGGAGACCGGGGCTGACGCCAACGAGCTCTTCGACCGGCTGCTGCACGAAGGGGTGATCGTGCGTCCACTCGCCGGCTTTGGCTCACCGACTGCGATTCGCATCTCGGTCGGCACGCCGGAGGAGCTCGACTTGTTCGCGGCCGCGCTCGCGCGGGTGCTGGCCCGCGCGTGAGCAGTAGCGCGGGTCGGCGGTTCTCGCTCAGCCGCCGCATGCCCGTGCTTCGGTACGACAACTTCCGGCTGCTCTTCTTCGCCACGCTCGGCTCCGGGCTCGGTACGTGGATGGCCACGATCGCGCTCACCACCGACGTCACCGACCGAACGGGGTCTCCCTGGTGGGTGAGCGTTCTTTTCATCGTCACGTTTCTGCCGTCGGTCGTCATCGGCCTGACC
Organism: Gaiellaceae bacterium; assembly: GCA_036271075.1. Classification (GTDB taxonomy): domain Bacteria; phylum Actinomycetota; class Thermoleophilia; order Gaiellales; family Gaiellaceae; genus PALSA-600. The sequence goes on from DATBBH010000106.1 coordinate 9,380, forward strand.
GCTGGGCCACTCGTCGACCGCCTTTCCCGCAAGAGGCTGATCGTCGTCGCAGACCTCGTGCGCTTCGGCGTGTTCGCGCTGTTGGCGTTCGCAAGCTCGCCGCTCCAGATCGTCCTGCTGGCCGCTGTCGCCGGCACGGCCAACGCGTTCTTCCGGCCGGCCGTACTGGCCGGCGTGCCGAACCTGGTCGAAGAAGCCGAGCTCGCTTCTGCGACGTCGCTCCTTCAGGCAACCGACTGGGTGGCGACGTCGGTCGGCCCGGTCCTCGGCGGCGCGATCGTCAACATCTCCGGCCCGAACCTCGTCTACTGGATCAACGCCGGCACGTTCCTCTTCTCGGCTGCGCTCCTCCTGCGAATCCCGTCGCGCTTCCTGCAGAGCGAACAGGGCATCAGCCGCGGGCACTGGCGTGACCTCGCCGACGGCCTCGATGTCTTCAGGCACTCACGCGTGCTCGTGATCGTCCTCGTGGCGTTCGGGCTGACGATGCTCGAGACCGGCCTCGTGAACGTTTCCGAGATCTTCCTGGCGACGCGCGCGCTCGGGTCGGGCGCCTTCGGCTATGGCCTGTTGTGGACGGCCAGCGGGATCGGGCTCGTTGTTGGCAGTTTGCTCACGGGACCTTTGCTCGACAGGCGGGAGGTGCTGCGTGTCTATCCGTTCGCCTTCGTGCCCTGGGCGGCAGGGATCATCGGTGCAGCGATTGCCCCGAACGTGTGGGTCGCCGCGCTCGCGATGGCGCTGGCCGGGTTCGGTAATGGGATCACGTTCCCGATGACCGTGCTGATCATCCAGAGGAACACGACCGACCGAATGCGTGGCCGGGCCTTCACCCTGATCATCAGCGCGCACAATGTGCTGCTCGGGCTGGCGATGATCGCCGCCGGCGCGCTGACGAACGCGGTCGGGGCGCGCTGGACGTACGCGATCGGCGGCGTGCTGACCGCGAGCGGTGGTCTGACCGCCTACGTGCTCGCGCGGGGCGTCAGATCCCAGCCCGCGGTCGTCCGCCAGCAGGCTGCGTAGCATCCCGGCGTGAGCGAGCGGCGCAACTGGACGCGGGAGCGTCTCGTCGAAGCGGTGCTGGCGGGCGACCGTCGTGCGCTCGCGCGGGCAATCACGCTCGTCGAGAACGGCGATCCGCTGGCCTACGAAGTCGTCAGCGACGTCTATCCGACGACGGGTCACGCGTTCGCCGTCGGCCTGACCGGTCCGCCCGGTGTCGGCAAGTCGAGCCTCGTCTCCGCGCTCATCCGGCTCGTTCGCGGGGAGGAGCAGACGGTCGGCGTGATCTCGGTCGACCCGTCGAGCCCGTTCACGCAGGGAGCGCTGCTCGGCGACCGGATCCGGCTCACCGACCACTTCCTCGACCCGGATGTGTTCATCCGCTCGATGGGGACCCGAGGGCATCTCGGCGGCCTGGCCGAGACGACGCTGCAGACGCTGCTCGTGCTCGACGCGGCGGGCAAGGACGTCGTTTTTCTCGAGACGGTTGGCACCGGCCAGAGCGAGGTCGGCGTGCTTTCGATCGCGGACACCGTCGTGCTGGCGTTGATGCCCGGCTCCGGTGACTCGATCCAGGCGTTGAAAGCCGGGATCATGGAGATACCGGACGTGATCGCGATCAACAAGATGGATCACCCGATGGCGAAGACCATGCTGAACGAGGTGCGACAGGTGCTCGCGCTTGGCCCGCGCGAGGGCTGGCGGCCGCCGATCGTGCTCACGGAGGCGATGCGTGGCGAAGGCGTCGACACGCTATGGGAGAAGATCAAGGAGCACCGCGCGTGGCTCGAAGCCGACGGCGAGCTCGAGGTGCGTCGCAGGCGCAATCTCGCCTCGGAGGTGTTTCAGGTCGCATCCAATCGTGCGCGCCGTCACATCGAGCGCACCGTGCAGGGTGATGCCGAGTTACAACGGCTGCTCGACGAGGTCCAGGCTCGCCGCCTCGACCCGTTGACTGCCGTTCGTGAGATCCTTCAGAAGGTGTTCCACGTTGGCGACGCAGACAGCACCGAGACTCCCTGAGCTCCAAGCGGCGCGCGAACGCGTCGCAGGCCACGCGCGCGTCACGCCGGTCTACGGCTCCGGAACGCTGGCGCGCCGGGCCGGCCGTGGGGTCTGGCTGAAGGCCGAGAACCTGCAGCGAACCGGGTCGTTCAAGATCCGCGGCGCGGTCAACAAGTTGACGGGCCTCGGCGCTGCCGAGCGCACAGCCGGCGTGATCGCCGCAAGCGCGGGCAACCACGGCCAGGCCGTCGCCTGGGCCGCGCGCGAGCTCGGGATCCACGCGACGATCTTCATGCCGCAAGACGCACCGATGGCGAAGGTCGACGCGACGCGTAACTACGGGGCCGAGACTGTGCTGGCCGCCGGCGCGCTGTTCGACGATGCGCTCGCCGAGGCGATGGCGCACGCCGAGGCGACCGGGGCGACCTTCGTGCACGCGTTCGACGACGAGGCCGTGATCGCAGGCCAGGGAACGCTCGGGCTCGAGCTCGCCGAGCAGTTGCCCGAGGTGGAGACGTTTCTGCTGCCGATCGGCGGCGGCGGGCTCGCGGCCGGGATCGCAATCGCGCTGCGCGCGCTCCGACCTCGCGCTCGCCTCGTCGGCGTGCAGGCCGGCAGCCATGGCGAAGGGACGATCGCCGACGGCATCGCCGTCAAGCATCCAGGTGAGTTGACGATGTCGATCCTCGACGAGCTGCTCGACGAGATCGTTCATGTCGAGGACGAGCAGATCGCCGAGGCGATCACGCTGCTGCTCGAGCGCTCCAAGCTCGTCGTCGAAGGGGCGGGCGCGGCCTCCGTCGCGGCGCTCCTTGGAGGCATGGCCGGCGGTAGCGGCGACGTGTGCGCGCTGCTGTCGGGCGGCAACATCGACGCGACGCTGCTCATGTCGGTCGTGCGGCACGGTCTCGCCCGCAACGGCCGCTATCTGACACTGCGCACGAGCGTCCCGGACCATCCCGGCGAGCTCCTCAAGCTGCTGCAGCTCGTCGCCGACCTGCGCGGCAACATCGTCGAGGTCAACCACCGCCGCGAGGGAATGGGAATCGGTCTCGTCCGCACCGGTGTCGAGCTGACGCTCGTCACACGCGACGAGGAGCACTGTCTGGAGCTCTGCAGTGCGCTGGAAGCGGCAGGCTACGAGTTCGAGCGGATCAGGTAGCCCTACTCGAGACCGGTGGCCGAGATCGCGACGGCCCCAGCCGGGACCGGCACGTGAACTGGCTCGTTCCAGCGGCTGAACCGAGTCCTGGAGAGCGCGCTCCCGAAGACTTCCACTTCGCCGACAGGCAACGGTGTTCCGTGCGCGCGGGCATAGAGGCCGGCCTGAGCCGGCTGCTTGGAGATCGTCTTCCCCTTGATGCCGATCACCTGCTGGCCCCCCAGGGTCGACTGAGGGAGGAACGACAGAGGGCCGGTGAGCCGCAGCTCGTCGATCGTCGACGGCAGTGTCACCGCGGCGGCCAGCGCCGCATAGTCGCGATCCGAGTGCGGGACCTGAACCCACCGGCCGGCGAACTTGACCGAGGGTGCCGCCTTGAACCCCATGAAGTACCGCAGCGTGAAGCTGTCGCCACGAAAATACGCCGTGCCCGCCGAGACGACGACGGTCACCTTCCCGGTCGTCCCGCCTCGCTCGTACGTGATCTTCTGAATCCCGCTGGTGGCACCGACGTCCGAGACGAGAACTGTGTGAAAGGAGCCGTCAGTCGCGTCGGCGACGTAGTGGACAGAGTGTTGTGCGCGTGCCGCTGCAAGGATCGCCGAGAGTGACTGGCGCGGAGAGGTCGCGGCAGTGACCAGCGATGGCGCCACCAACAGGCAGCCCAGCACGGCGACCACGGCCCCGACCCTCATGAAGACACTCTAGGCGCCGCAGCGCCGGAACGACACGGTGTCGGCGAAATCCGCGATTCCGCCCTCCGTGACGGCGCGCACGTCGAACCCGTCACGTTGCAGCAGCGAAGCTGCGATCGCGGCTCGCGGTCCGCTCTCGCACACCGTCACCACCGGCTTCGAGCGCTCGAGCGCGCCGCAGCCCAACTTGCGGATCAGGCGGTACGGAATGTTGCGCGAGCCCGGGATGTAGCCGTCGTCGCGCTCGGTCGTCTCGCGCACGTCGACGAGCTGCACCTCGGCGCTTTCGAGCAGCCGTTTCAGCTCGGCGACGTCGATCGTCGCGAGCGTCTCGGTTGTCGCCGGCGGCGAGAGGACGTAGCCCGCCAGCTCGAGCTTGCCGATCGCCCAGAGCCCCCACGCGGCTTGAAGCGCTTCCTCTCGTGAGCGCGCGTGCACCACGACCGGTTCGTCCGCGATCAGGACGAACCCCGCCTTCGTCCCGAACCCCGGGCCGCTGACCGGGACGCTGATGGCACCCGGAACGTGTCCGGCCGTGTAGTCGTCGAACGGACGCACGTCGAGCACGGTCGAATCGCCGGGTTGCGCGAGCTCGGCAGGATCGTCCGGCCGCGCAACCCAGGCGCCTCGGTTGAGTGACACAACGAGCTCGGTCGTCGGCGGTCGTGGCGTCGAGACAGAGGCCGAGACGAGCACGAACTCCTGCAGGTCGCGAAAGGCGAGCGCGTCGTTCGACGCAAGCTCGTGGGCAATCGTCGACGACCGTTCGCTGCTCATGTTCCTGCCGCAGAGGGAGCCTGCGACATGACCGGGATACACCTCGACTCCGTCACCGAGTGCGGTGAGCTTCGCCAGCGAGTGGAAGAGGTCCTCGGCGCCCTCGCGCGGGGAAACCGCGAGATCCGGCCGGGCCGCGTCGCCGACGAACATCGAGTCTCCCGTGAGCGCGATCCGGTCGTCCACGACGAAGGCGCAATGCTCCGGCCGATGGCCGGGAGTGTGCAAGACGCGAATGCGCGTCGCGCCCACCTCGAGCACCTGGCCGTCCGCAAGCGGCTCGAACGGGAATCCGGGCTCGGCGATCGGGTGGATCGCTACCGGCACGCCGTGCTCGAGTGCGAATCGCCCGTGGCCTGAGAGGTGGTCGGCGTGGGTGTGCGTCTCGAGCACGCGCTCGATCCGCACGCCCGCAGCGGCCGCAACCTCCAGGTAGTGCTCGATTCGGAACGACGGATCGACGACGACAGCGACTCCCGCTTCGGGGTCGCCGACGAGGTACGAGGCGCACCCTAGGTCGTCATCCACGAACTGCCGAAAGAGCAGCACGGCTCCCGAGGTTAACTCACCGAGGCGGTGGTCGCAGCCAGACGTACAACGCGACGAACAGCGCAGCCAGTGCCAGCCCCGCGCCGATCACGGCGACGATCAGCGCCGCCTTGCCGAGCGAGCGTGCCCCGTTGTCACGCGGGCCGTGGGCGACCGTGGTGACGCCGACCCGGTAAGAGAGCGAGTAGCCGGTGCGATCTCCGACGAGCACGTTGAACAGCACGGTCCCTGCCCGCTCGGGCACGGCGCCACGAATCGTGAAACGCGCAAACTCACGCAGCGGAATGTTGCCGCCGCTCCAGGTGACCGACTGGCCGGATCGCGACTGCGCCCAGCCGGTGATCGACTCGCCGTCGTCCAGGACGAAGCCCTGCGGCCCTCCGATCGTGACGCGGTCGATGCCGTTGGGATCGGCGGCATTCGGCACCGAGAAGACGAGGTCGACGAGCGCTCCTGCGCGCACCGTGTCCGGGTTGACCGAGAGGTGCGCGCCGGCGGGCGCCGCGAAGATCAGCGCACTACAGGCCGAGATGGCGAGCGATGACCATCCGCTGAACCTCATTTGTCCCCTCGCCGATCTCCAGGATCTTCTGGTCGCGATACAGCCGTGAGATTGCGTACTCGTCCATGAAGCCGTAGCCGCCGTGGATCTGCAGCGCCCAGTTTGCAGCGCGATGTGAGAGCTCACCCGAGTAGAGCTTCGCCATCGCTGCGGTCTTGGCGAAATCGCGCCCCTGGTCTTTCTCCCACGCCGCCTTCCAGACGAGATCGCGTGCGGCCTCGATCTCGGTCGCCATGTCGACGAGCATCGTCTGCACCGACTGGAACTTCGCGATTCGGCGGCCGAACTGCTCGCGCTCGAGCGCGTAGCTTCGAGCGAGGTCGTAGGCGCCCTGCGCGAGACCGACTCCCATGGCGGCCACGGAGATGCGGCCCCCGTCGAGGATCTGCATGAACTGGCGGAAGCCTTCGCCGCGCGGGCCCAAAAGGTTCTCCTGCGGCACACGCACGCCCTGGAACGACAGCTCGCGCGTATCGGAGGCGCGCCAGCCGAGCTTCTGCATCGGCGCGCCGATCGTGTAGCCCGGCGTGCCGTTCGGGACGATGATGTTCGAGATCTCGCCCTCGCCGGTGAGCGCCGTGATCGTTACGCAGCTGGTGATGTCGGTGCCCGCGTTGGTGATGAAGATCTTCGAGCCGTCGACGACCCAATCACTGCCGTCGAGCTTGGCGGTCGTTCGGGTCGCGCCCGCGTCCGAGCCGGCATTGGGCTCGGTCAAGCCGAACGCGGCCAGCCTCCTGCCTGAAGCGAGCTCCGGCAGCCACTGCTTTCGCTGCGCTTCGTTGCCGAAGTAATAGATCGGCAGCGTGCCGAGCGAGTGGTGGGCGGCGACCGTGATCGCGACGGACGAGTCGATGCGGGTCAGCTCCTCGACGGCGATCGCATACGAGAGCGTGTCGGTACCGCCGCCGCCGTACTCCTCCGGGATCGTCATGCCCATCAAGCCGAGCTCGGCCAGCTCGGCGACGAGCTCGTACGGGAAGCGCTTCTCCCGGTCGAGCTCCTCCGCGACCGGTGCGATCTTCTCGAGTGCGAACTGGCGGACGGTGTCGCGCAGCAGCTCGTGCTCGGGCTCGAGGTCGAAGTTCACGACGGGGGGCGATGGTACCGAGGAGGAAGGAGCGCTGTGTCGAAACCCCCTTTTGTGGCATAGCGGCACCGTACGATCGGCCGATTAGTTTGGAGAGCGATGCATGCGGCGCGTGACATGAGGGCGGTGCGGCACACCGTGGAGACGCTGACCGACGAGATCGGTCGGATCGTCGCCGAGCGTCAGGCGCTGCGCGCAGCCGGCGCAGGGCAGGCGGAGCTCGAGGAGAATCGCCGTCGTCTCGCTGCAGCTCAGAACCGGCTCTCGCACCTGCTGATCGAGCGCCACCTCCGGCAGGCCGGCGCAGCGTAGGGTCCGCTCCGGTAGGTTGACCGCCGAGTCAACCTCGACCTAAGGAGCGATCCAGCGGTGGCAGCCAAGGAATTCTTCGACACTCTCGGGTCGCGTGCAGACGCGTCGAAGCTCACCGGAATGACGAACTCGTACCTGTTCGACATCGAGGGCGAGGGCAAGTGGCTCGTCAACGTGGCCGACGGCGGGATCGTCGTCACCGAGGGCGAGGGCGCTGCGGACGCGACGATCGAGACATCTGCCGAGACGTTCGAGAAGATCATGAGCGGCGAGCAGAACCCGACTACCGCGTACATGACCGGCAAGTTGAAGATCAAGGGCGACATGGGCGCAGCCATGAAGCTCCAAAAGCTCTTCTAGCTCGTTCAGTCCTCGAGCTCGACGAGCACGGCGCCACCGGCGACTCGATCGCCTTCGCGCACGTGGACGGCGCGCACCGTCGCGTCGTAGGGCGAGACGAGTGGCGTCTCCATCTTCATCGCTTCGAGCACGATGAGTGGGTCGCGGGCCTGCACGGCTGAGCCAACCTGCACGTTCACCTTGATCACCGTGCCCGGCATGGGGGCGACGATCGTGCTCGATTCCTCGGCAGGGCCGTGCGCGTGCCGTTCGGCATCCACGTCGGGCGGCGGCTGAGCTGCCGGGCTGTCGAGATTGAGACGGAAGGCGCCGCGCCAGACCGGGTCGGGCAGGTCGGCCGGCGGCGGCGAGAGCGGCGGATGCTCGACGAGGAACGCCGTCGTCGCCTCGCCTGCGCGTAGGACAGGGTGGGCGACGAGCCAGCGCAGAAACGGCAGGTTGGTCGTCACGCCGGCGACCTCTGTCTCGGCGAGCGCGACGGCGAGCCGGTCGAGCGCTTCGTCACGCGTCGCACCGCTTGCGATCAGCTTTGCGATCAGTGGGTCGTAGGAGGTGCCGATCTCGTCGCCCTCCGCCACTCCGGCCTCGACGCGGATCGATCTCGGCAGCCGCAGCAGTTCGATCCGTCCCGCCTGGGGCAGGAACGTCTGCGGATCCTCGGCGTAGAGGCGCACCTCGACTGCGGCTCCGCGCAGTTCGGGCTGGACGTCGAGACGCTCCCCGCGCGCGATGCGCAGCTGCCACTGCACGAGGTCGATCCCGGTGACCGCCTCGGTGACCGGGTGCTCGACCTGGATGCGGCCGTTCAGCTCGAGGAAGAAGAACTCGCGTCCCTCGAGCACGAACTCCGCCGTACCGGCACCGACATAGTCGATCGCCCGCGCGAAGCGGACGGCGGCGTCGCTCATCTGGGTGCGCAGGCCGGGATCGAGGCCGGGAGACGGCGATTCCTCCAAGACTTTCTGATGGCGGCGCTGCACCGAGCAGTCGCGCTCGCCGAGCGCGAGCACGGTGCCGTGTGAGTCGGCGAGCAGCTGAATCTCGATGTGCCGCGGCCGTTCGAGGTAGCGCTCGAGGTAGACGCGGTCGTCGTCGAATGCGGATTGTGCCTCGCGGCGTGCCGCGGCGACCGCGTCGTCGAACGCAGCACGCGAGCGCACGATGCGCATGCCGCGACCGCCGCCGCCCGCTGCCGCCTTCACGATCAGCGGTGGCTCGCTCGACTCGGGAATCGTCGGCACTCCGGCGTCTGTCGCGATCCGCTTGGCGGCAAGCTTGTCCCCACCGGTCCGGAGCGAGGCGGCCGAAGGCCCGATCCAGGTCAGGCCGGCCGCAGCGACGGCCTCTGCGAAGTCGCCGTTCTCGGCGAGGAAGCCGTAGCCGGGATGCACGGAATCCGCTCCAGCTTGCTGCGCAGCGCGGATGTGCTCCTCCGAGTGGAGGTACGACGTGATCTCGATCACCTCGTCGGCGGAGCGCGCGTGCAACGAGCCTGTGTCGTCGGGCGCCACGACGGCGACGGTGGCGAGGCCGAGCTCGCGCGCGGCGCGGAAGACGCGCAGCGCGATCTCCCCACGGTTTGCGACCAGCACCTTCCGCACGCGCGGACCCTAGCCGCCCCCGCGCAGTCGCCTCAGCGCGGCGAACGTCACTGCGCAGACACCTGAGAGCACCAGGTAGGGCACAGCGTCGCGGGTTGCGTGGGCGAGGGCACCACCGCCGGCTGCGCCGAGCGTCTGCCCGGGCGCCCAGGCCAGGTTGACGAGCGCGAAGGTGTAGCCATGGTCGAGCCCTCGCTCCTCGGACAGATTCGTCAGGAGAGTCATGGCCGGCGTGAAGAACGTCCCGAAGGCGAGGCCGCCACAGATGACCACGAGGGCGAGGACGTAGGCGTTGCTCGGGAATGGATAGACGGCGGCGACGATGATCGAGGCAACAAGCCCGATTTGAATCGGATAGAGCGCGCCGCGGCGGTCGGACAGCCGCCCCACCACGATGTTGTTCACGGCTTCGAATGCGCCCGTGACGAGGAAGACTGCTCCGATCGCAACCGAGCTGAAGCCGAGTGCCGAGAGACGAAGCGGGACGAGGACCGAGATGGTGCCGAAGAGCAGCGCGGGGAGGACGACGAACCAAAACGCGGCAGCTACGCGCGGGTCCCTGAACGCACGCCCGAGCATGCTCAGCGGCTGAGGGCTGTCGGGCCGCGCCGAGGGCGTCGTCGCCGCCCACGCGACGAGCCCGAGCGACGTGACGCCCAGCACGCCGAACGTCCAGCCGGTTCCTGCGACCGACGCGACCCCGCCGAGCACTGGACCGAAGAGCGCACCGCCCACCGCGGCGGCGAATGCAGTGCCGATCAGCCTGCCGCGCCGGCCCGGTGGAGCAGCGGCGACGAGCCATGCCAGCGCGCCGGTCCACGAGAACGCACTCGCCATTCCCTGCAGGAACCGCGCGACGTCCAGCTGCCAGGGCTCGCTCGCGATCCCGAAGAGCACGGTGCAGACGGCCACCGCGGTCAGGCCGAGGAGCACTGTCGGCTTGACGCCCGCGCGCGCCGCAACGACGCCACTCGGAATCGCTCCGACGAAAGCACCCGCCGGATACGCGGCCGCCAGCACGCCGGCGCCGGCCTTGCCGAGGCCGAGCGTGTCCGCGTAATGCGGGAGCAGCGGCGTGAGCGCCGCAAAGAAGAGCGTGTCGAAGAAGACGATCGCGCTCGTCAGGAACAGAAGCCTGCGCACGGCGCTACTTTGCCGACGCCGGAGCTAGTAACACAGTGTTACAAGCGCCGGAAAACGTCACGAAGCTGGCACACGCGGGTCGCTCGGTGGCGTGAAGGCTTGCGAGATGGGAACGGTCGCGGCGCCTCGGCTGGACGAACGGCTCCGTCGCTACATCGCCGGATCGCCACGGCTCGCCACGGCCGCAGACGTGACGCGTGGAGTTGGCGATCTGGCTTGGGACCTCGGATTGCCGCGCCCGAGTTACCAGGCGGTTCGCCTCTTCCTGGCCTTGGCTCGCGATCGCACAAGCGCCTCGGGCGCGCGCCAGACCGCGCCCGGGAAGATCGTTCTCAAGGCGCTCGACGTGCTTTATGAGTACCCGGGGCCTGGCCTCGCCGGCTGGTACCGGCGCTACCTGAGCGGCGCCTTGTAACACTGTGTTACTTGCTCGTCCAGCCGGGTGCGCGCTTCTCCAAGAACGCGCGCAAGCCTTCTTGGCCTTCCGGGCTCGTGCGGTGCTCGGCGATGCGACGGGCGGTTTCCTCGCCCGACAGCGCGGCTCGGGCGAGCGCCTTCGCGGTTCGCGCTGCTCCAGGCCCTGCCGAGAGCAGCTCGTCGAGCACTCGTTCGACCGCACCGTCGAGCTCTTCGGCGACTTCGTGGACGAGACCGACGCGCAGGGCGACCTCCGCCGAGAACCGCTCGCCGGTGACGAAGTAGCGCCGCGCCGCTCCCGAGCCGACCTTCGCCAACACGAACGGGGAGATCACCGCAGGGACGATCCCGAGCTTCACCTCGCTGAAGCCGAACTGCGCGCCCGGCTCGGCGACGACGATGTCGCAGCACGCCACCAGGCCGCACCCACCGCCGAGCGCGTGGCCCTGCACGCCCGCGACGACCGGCGCAGGGCAACCGTCGATCGCGTCCAGCATCGCGCGCAGGCGGAGAGCGTCGGCGTAATTCTCGTCGTAGCTCAGCTCAACCGAGGAGCGCATCCACTCGACGTCCGCCCCGGCGGAGAACGACGGGCCGTCCCCCGTGAGCAGAACCGCGCGCGCATCGCCGACTTCGACGAAGGCGGCGGTCAGCTCCGCGATCAAGGCCGCGTCGAAGGCGTTCCGGCGTTCCGGCCGCGCCATCGCAATGCGCAAGAGCACACCGTCGCGTTCGATCCGCAGCGTGCTCATTCGAAGGCGAGCCCCAGTCGCGTGAGCTCTGCGGCGACGGATACCGACGCCTCGAGGTCGAAAACCTCCACGACGTCGGGCTCCTTGCCGATCAGCGCGCGCGCGCGCGACGGCAGTTCCTGCTCTGAGGCTTCGCGCGACTCGAAGACGTAGATCGCGCCCCAGCGCTCGGTCACCTCGTCGGAGAACCACGCCTTGAACAGCAGCCCCGGCACCTGCTCGAACGCGTCGACGGCCTCGTCCTGGAGATAGCGCCGCAGCTCGCCGACGTTCGTCAGCGAGACGGCGAGGTTCCAGAGAACAAACCGGACTAGAACGGCCCGCGCGCCTCGTAGCTGCCGCGGCACGCACCGACCGCGACCATGGCGAACCCGTCGGGCCCGGCGACCGGCTGGCGGGTCGTCTCCGGGTCGAAGCGGAAGATCATCGGCGCCGCGAACGGCACCTCTTCACCATCGATCCGGTAGACGCCGCTGCCGCGGACGATCACGTTCACCTCTTCCTGGCCGGTGTCGATCTCGTCATGCTCGACCCCTGCCGTGTTCGGCGGGATCTCGAACCAGTTGACCCCGAACGCCTGCACTCCGAGCTCGCGGCGCAGGAACTTCACAGCCCCGCCCGGGCCGGCACCTTCCACCTCGTCGATCTTCAGCACCGAGTAGCCCACGGCAGCACCTTAACTACATGCGGAAGATGCCGAACTCCGTCTCGGGGATCGGCGCGTTCAACGCAGCGGAGATGCCCAGTGCGAGCACGCGGCGGGTGTCGAGCGGGTCGATGATCCCGTCGTCCCAGAGGCGAGCCGTCGAGTAGTAGGGATTGCCCTCGGCTTCGTACTTGGCGCGGATCTCGTCCGGATCGACGTCGCCGACCATCGCCAGCACGGTCGCGGCCTGCTCGCCGCCCATCACCGAGATTCGCGCGTTCGGCCACATCCACAGCTGGCGTGGCGAGTAGGCGCGGCCGCACATGCCGTAGTTGCCGGCGCCGAAGGAGCCGCCGACGATGACGGTGAACTTCGGCACGGCGGCGCAGGCGACAGCCGTCACGAGCTTCGCGCCGTCGCGCGCGATCCCGCCGGCCTCGTACTCCTTGCCGACCATGAAGCCCGTGATGTTCTGCAGGAAAACGAGCGGCACGCGGCGCTTGCACGCAAGCTCGATGAAGTGCGCACCCCTCTGCGCGCTCTCCGCGAACAGCACCCCGTTGTTCGCCAGGATCCCGACGGGATACCCCTCGATGCGCCCCCAGCCGCAGACGAGCGTTTCGCCGTACAGCGTCTTGAACTCGTCGAAGCGACTGCCGTCGACGATCCGAGCGATCACCTCACGCGCGTCGATCTGCGTGCGGTGGTCATCCGGGATGAGCCCGTAGAGATCAGCGGGATCGACCGCGGGTGGCTCTGTCGGTGTGCGCGTCCACGGCAGCTCGGGCTTCCGCGTGTGAGCGTTTGCAACGATCCGGCGCGCGATGGCGAGCGCGTGCTCGTCACTTGTCGCGTAATGGTCTGCGACGCCCGATTGCCGTGTGTGCACGTCTGCGCCGCCGAGCTCCTCGGCCGTGACGTCCTGGCCGGTCGCCGCCTTCACGAGCGGTGGGCCGCCGATGAAGATCGTCCCGGTGCCGCGGACGATCACCGTCTCGTCGCTCATCGCCGGCACGTACGCGCCGCCGGCGGTGCACGAGCCCATCACGACCGCGATCTGCGCGATCCCCTTCGCGGACATGCGCGCCTGGTTGAAGAAGATGCGGCCGAAGTGGTCG
>DATBBH010000107.1:0-7544 GCA_036271075.1 Gaiellaceae bacterium
CGAGACCGATGTGCGCTCGCGCGGCGTACGGCTGTCGAGCGGCGAGCGCCAGCTCGTCTCGCTGGCTCGCGTTGCGCTTGCCGATCCGGCAGTGATCGTGCTGGACGAGGCGACCTCGTCACTCGACCCGCAGACCGAGGCAGCGGTCGAGCAGGCGCTCGCGGTGCTCTCCGAGGGCCGCACGATGGTCACGATCGCGCACCGTCTGTCCACGGCCGAACGGGCCGACCGGGTCGCGCTGATGGAGGCGAGTTGCCTGGTCGAGATCGCCTCGCACGACGAGCTGGTGGCGCAGGGAGATCACTACGCCCGCCTCTGGGCTAGCTGGCAGGCCGGGCTCGTGGCGTAGAAGATGGCGGCGGTGATGACCACCGTGAGGCTCCATCGCTGCGGGCACGTCTGGCTCAAGACGCCTCTGCACCCGTGCTGGGTGGTTCAGCGGGCACTCGACGACGAGGGCGTCGCCTACGAGATCGTCCCCGGGCCCTGGCCGGGACGTAAGAACCGCACTGCGGTCAAGGCGGGCACAGGGCAGGCGAGCTACCCGGCGATCCAGTTCGAGAACGGCAGCTGGTACCGCGAGCAGTCGAAAGACATGGCCCGCACGATCCGGGCGGGCCGCCTGCAGGAGAAGAGTGGCTAGAGCTCGGGCGGCGGGGTGATCCCCGGCTCCCAGGCGTCCCAGAGCGCGTCCACGTGCTTGAGCGGAAAATGCCGGATCACGAGCTTCCACTCGGTCGTCGGTGTTTGAATCGAATCGGCCTGGTGCAGCGTGAAGCCGTCGCCCTCGATGCTCTCGAAGTCCATCGGCTCGTCCGGCGGCGACAGCGAGACGTGCTTCAACCCGACGTCATTCGCCCAGACGTAGACGTTCCCGCCGTGCTCGAGGACGTACTCGCGTACGTCCGGCTCGGCGACGACCTTGACCTCTGCCACGGCTGCAGCCTACCCCGTTGGCCTTTATGCTCGGGGGCACAGTGAGAAGCGACACGCTGCAGCGGTTCACGAGCCCCGATGCGCTCGAGGCCTCGCCGGCGATCTTCCCCTCGCCGACGCTCGACCGGCTGACGCGTGCCCACCCGGCGACCCCCGCGGCGCTGTTCTTGCCCGCGGTGGCGATCCTCGGCTTCCTGGCGATTCAGGGGCTCGGGGTTGTCGACGCGTTGCTTGCGTTCGCAGGCGGCTACGTGTTCTGGACGCTCTGCGAGTACTGGGGCCACCGCATGGTCTTCCACTTCGAGCCGGAGCAGGGCCTGGGCCGGAAACTGCACTGGATGATCCACGGTGTTCACCACGACCATCCGAACGATCCCCGCCGCCTCGTGCTGCCGCCGGCGTTCTCACTCCCGCTCGCGCTCCTTTTCCTCGCCGGGTTCGTCGCTGCGCTCGGGACACCGCTCGCGTGGGGCGTGGCCGCCGGCTTCTACCTCGGCTACGTCTTCTACGACACCCTGCATTACCTGCTCCACCACTCCCATCCGAAGAACCGAATCGGGAAGCGTCTTCGCGAGCTGCACATGCGGCATCACTTCGAAGACGACGAGCGCGGGTTCGGCGTCAGCGCGCCGTGGTGGGACATCGTCTTCAGGACACGCCCGCGCCGCCGTGCGGCCAGCCGCTAGGGGCCGTTTTCGCCACATGGCGACGATGCGGGACCTCGACAAGCTCGCCCTGGCGATGCCCGCGACGACGAAGGAGGTCTCGGACGACGGGCGCCCGGCCTACCTCGTGCACGGCAAGGCGTTCTGCCTGCAGCGCGGCCGGCGTCCTGACGCGGTCGATCCGGTGACAGGGGAGCGCCTCGACGACGTGTTGATGTTCCGCGTCGACGGCGCCGAGGCGAAGGAGCTCGTCCTCGCCGATCCGCGCGGCGTGTTCTTCACCACGCCGCATTTCGACGGGTACCCCGCCGTCCTGATCCGGATCCCCGATCTGGCCCGCCTCGACCGGGAGGAGCTTCGCGAGACGGTGATCGAGGCCTGGCTGACACGTGCTCAGAAACGCGTCGCGAAGACCTGGCTCGCCAAGCACGACGCGAGTTAATAGTGCGGGACGACGAACAGACCCGCGATCCCGACCGCGAAAAGGACGATCGCGAAGATCGAGTCGGGCCCGAGTCGGGCATGACAGCGCAGCGGCCGGATGATCACCCCCATGGCGAAGATCGCGGTGAGCCCGACGCCCAGCGAGGCGAGCCAGGCATTCTGGCTGCCGGCGGTCGGTAGCACAGGCGAGCCGGCGACCAGGTCGGCCACGAGAAACAGACAGAGCTGGAATGCGTTGCCGCCGAAGATGTCTCCAAGGGCGAGCGCGTTGTCGCCCAGCCGGACCGCAGCGATGCCCGAGCTGATCTCGGGGAGCGCGGTCGCGCCTGCGAGGATCGTCGCGCCGAACACGACGCCGTTGATTCCGGCCCGGTCGGCGAGGGTGTTGCCGGCCATCTCCAGGGCGACTCCGGCACCGAGCGTGACGGCGCAGGCTCCGGCAAAGATCCCGCCGACCTGGGCTGTGGTGCGGCTCGCAAATGGATGCGCCGCGACCTCGTGCGGCTCCCGGCGGTGACGCCGTCCCGGACGGGAGCCTTCCATAGTGATGCTCCACCGCGGCTTCTTGCGAACCCTATTGATCACATAGACACCGAGCGTCCAGGCGACGACGATCCCGATCGAGGCGGGACTGACGACGCCCGCGATTGCCGTCGACGGCGCCAGGAGAGCGCCCATCAGGACGCCCGACACGACCAGCACGACGAGCAGCCCTTCGAGCACCGGGCTGAGCGCGCCGACGAGGAAGGTCAACGGCCGCTTCGGGCCAACGGCGATATCGCAGACGACGAGCACCATCGTCTGCACGGCGATGCCGCCGATCAGGTTGCCTGCCGCGAGGCCGAGGTTCCCCTGGGCCGCGGCCGAGACGGTGATCGCGAGCTCGGGCAGACTGCCGGCGACTGAGAGCAAGAGCAGGCCGCCGAGCTCCTCGCCGAGGTTGAGGCGCACGTCGAGCGCGTCCGTCGTCTTCGAGAGCGCGATGCCGGCGATCCAGGTCGCCCCGGCCGCAATGATGAAAACGACGACGAGAAGCGGCGACGCGAGCCCGGTCACGGGCACCCACTATCAAGCGGGCGCCGGACCGCAGCAGGTGCTCTAGCGGGTGAACGTGAAGAGCTGCCGGCCGGGGGTGAGAGTGAGCGCCGGCCCTTCGAGGCGGTGCACGCCGACGGCAAACGAGCCGACTCCCGGCGAGGTGAACCCTTGTTCGACGAATCCGGCCCGCGCGAACCACTGCCGGATCGCAGGAGTCAGGTCGGGCTCATGGCGATGCCGTGTCCAGATGACCGTCCCGCCTTGGACGCAAAAACCCGGCATGGCGCGGACGGTCGCCTCCACGTCGTCGTCCGAGATGTTCCCGAAGACGCCGCACGCGAGCACGAGGTCGGCCGGTACGGCGCCGAGATACGCATCGGTCCGCCCCGCGTCTCCGACGACGACTTCGATCTTGGTCAGACCGGCAACCTTCGCGGCTTCGCGCGCCTCACCGGCGAGGCCGGGATCGAGCTCGACGAGGCGGGCGGCCACCTGTCTCTTGTCGTGATGCGACGTCAGCACTCCGAGCAGATCGAGGCCCTTGCCCGCACACAGGCTGACCACTCGCGAGTCTCGGCCGGAGCGGGCGTCGAGAAACTCTCGGATGAACCCCTGGACGACGCCGAGCCGGGCGGTTAGCGGTGAGAGTGGATCCTCGTACTGCTCATGCCAGGCAGTCCAATCTGAGCTCACTCGCCTACGTTACGAGTTCTCGCCCGTTGCGATTGCGGCAACGTCGGCGTAAGGTCGTCGCAACCATGCGCAGATTGTTGCTCCTCGTCGAGCTCGCCGTCGCGGTCGCCGTCCTCCTCCCCGGGAGCGCCCGGCCCGCGCAGGGCGGCACCGACCTGCCGTTCGCGGCTTCGATGGCCGGTCACGGCACCGTGAACCTCGTGACGGGTCAGGCGCACAACCAGCTCGTCGCCCGCGCCACGCAGTTCGGGTTGGCGACCCTCGAGGAGTCGTCGCAGATCGTCCCGGTCGCGCCCGGGGTCTTCCTCTCCATCGGCACGCTGACGCTCACCGCCGCCAACGGGGACCAGATGTTCGGAAGCGCCACGGGAACCGGCAACACGACGGACGGTGTGCACTTCACGTTCTCGCTGCACGCGGTGTTCAGCAGCGGCACGGGTCGGTTCGCAGGCGCGAGCCTCGCCTACGACGTCCAGGTGCACAGCACGACCGTCTCCGTCATCGGGGCGACCGCCACGAGTGACCTCGAGGCGACGGCCGTCGGTCGCCTTAGCCACTGACCGAGCCGTCCTCGGCCGTGGAGCGGCTCCGTGACGAATCGACGTTGAGCTGAACCTGGTTGCCAACCAGGTTCAAGTCTTCAGCTTCCCGACCCTCGTTTACATGGGGCGGAACGCGACGGCCCCTCCCAGACCGCTTCAGACACGAACCTGGTCAAGAACCAGGTTCGGCCTTGCCCGTCGTCGACCTGATCTGATGAGCGTATGGAGCCGCGTGGAGTAGTGCTCGTTGAGGGCACGAGCGACCGCAGCGCCGTCGAGGCGCTAGCGCGGCGCCGTGGCCGCGACCTCGAGGCCGAGGGCGTTGCCGTTGTGCCCATGGGCGGGTACGGGAACCTGCCGCGCCTCCTCGAGCAGTACCGGGACTTCCGGCTCGCCGGGCTCTACGACGTCGGGGAGGAGCGGCACTTCTTGCGCGCGCTGGGGTGTGACGACCGCCAGGAGCTCGAGCGCGTCGGGTTCTACGCGTGCACGCGCGACCTCGAGGACGAGCTGACACGGGCGGTGGGGCCGGCGGGAATGGAGCAGGTGCTCGCAGAGCAGAACGAGCTACGCGCCTTCCGGATCTATCAGAAACAGCCCGCGCACCGTGCCCGGCCGCTCGAGGAACAGCTGCACGGCTTCATGTGGAACCGCAAGCAGAGATACGCCGTGCTCCTCGTGGAGGCACTCGACCTCGAGCGAGTCCCGCGGCCGCTCGACCGCGTCCTGGCGCACGTGCCGAGAGAGAGTTGCTCTTAGGTCCGGCCCCTGCCCAGGCGCGAACCTGGATCGAGCCTAGCTCGCCTCAGGCTCTGGCGGCTGCATGGCCGCGCCACCCGGGAGCGGGAACGGCCGCGGCTTCGCCGGGGCGGGGCGCCGCTCCGGCTCCTTCTCGGGCTCGGCGGCTTCGGGCTCCGGGTCCGGGAAGACCGCGTCCTCCTGCTCGCCGGCGAGCAGCCGCTCGAACTGCTCCTTGTCGATCGTCTCGCGGTCGATGAGGATCTGCGAGACCCGGTGCAGGTCGTCGATGTGCTCGCGCAGCACGCGCGTCGCGATGTCGTGACCCTCCTCGATGATGCGGCGGATCTCGTCGTCGATCTCGCGCGCGACCTCGTCGGAATAGTCGGGCTCGTGGCCCATGTCGCGGCCGAGGAACGGCATGCCCGTGTCGCGACCGAGGACGCGCGGGCCGAGCTTCTCGCTCATGCCGAAGCGCATCACCATCTGCTTCGCGGTCGCCGTAACCTTCTCGATGTCGTTCGCGGCACCGGTGGTGACCTCGTTGAACACGATCTCCTCCGCGGCACGTCCACCCATCGTCATCGCGATCTGCTCGAGCAGGGCCTTCCGGGTCGTCAGGTAACGATCCTCCGTCGGGAGCGAGACCGTCAGGCCGAGCGCCTGGCCGCGCGAGACGACCGTGATCTTGTGGATCGGGTCGGTGTTCTCGAGGAAGTGGCCGACGAGCGCGTGGCCCATCTCGTGGTAGGCGGTGATCCGCTGCTCCTTCTCGGAGAGCAGCCGTGCCTTCTTCTCGGGGCCGGCGATCACGCGCATGATCCCCTCCTCGAGCTCCTCCTGCTCGATCACCTTCTTGCCACGTCGCGCGGCGAGCAGCGCGGCCTCGTTGACGAGGTTCGCCAGGTCGGCGCCGGTGAAGCCCGGCGTGCCTGCGGCGAGCGAATCGAGATCGATCGACGACGCGAGCGGCTTGCCCTTCGAGTGCACCTCGAGAATCTTGCGGCGACCGTTGCGGTCGGGGCGGTCGACGACGATCTGGCGATCGAACCGGCCGGGGCGCAGCAGCGCCGGGTCGAGGATGTCGGGACGGTTCGTGGCGGCGATCAGGATGATGTTGTCCTTCATCTCGAAGCCGTCCATCTCGACCAGCAGCTGGTTCAGCGTCTGCTCGCGCTCGTCGTGCCCGCCGCCGAGGCCTGCACCGCGGTGACGGCCGACCGCGTCGATCTCGTCCATGAAGACGATGCAGGGCGACGCCTGCTTCGCCTGCTCGAACAGGTCACGAACGCGTGAGGCACCGACGCCGACGAACATCTCGACGAAGTCGGAGCCGGAGATCGAGAAGAACGGCACGCCAGCCTCGCCGGCGACTGCGCGCGCGAGCAGCGTCTTGCCCGTGCCTGGAGGCCCGTAGAGCAGGACGCCCTTCGGGATGCGCGCGCCGAGGGCCTGGAACTTCTTCGGGTTCTCGAGGAACTCCTTGATCTCCTGCAGCTCCTCAACAGCCTCGTCGACGCCCGCGACGTCCTTGAAGCCGATCTTCGGCGAGTCGGGCGCCATCCGCTTCGCGCGCGACTTGCCGAAGCTCATCACCTTCGAGCCGCCGCCCTGCACCTGGTTCATCAAGAAGATCCAGAAGCCGATCAGGAGCAAGAACGGCAGGAACGATCCGATCAGCGCCGTCCAGGAGAAACCGCCTGTGCCCTTCGAGTCGAAGTTGATGCCCTGCTTCTGCAGCACGTCCTGGAACTGCACCTGAGACTGATCGCTCGGGTAGTGAACCGTCGTCGACTTGCCGTTCGTGAACTTGACCGCGATCGCGCGCTTCGTCGGGTTGAACGTCACGATCTGGAACTGCTCAGGTGAGCTCTTCGCCAGCGAGATGACGCCCGAGTACGTCTGCTTGACCGCGTTCGAATGCTTCGGGATCAAGGTCTGGCTGGCCAGCCAGACCAGCAGGACGATCACGATCAGCGGGACGAACGCGCTACGGAAGAAGCGATTCACAAATCCTCTCCCCTCAAGGTACCGGCAACGGCTTTTCGCCCCGGAGAGGCTTCACGTCCCGGCGCCCGACTGCAAGCGCAGATCGACCCGCTCCGAGACAAGCTGCGGGCGCTGCTTCAGCACGCCGCCCGAAAAGCCCGCGGACGAAGTACCACCGCCAGTTCGCCAAGAACCTCCCCAACCGGTGGCCCGCACTCTGGACATTCACCCACACCGAGGGCGTCGAGCCAACCAACAACCACGCCAAACGCGTCCGCGGCGCCGTCATCTACCGCAAACTCTCACCCGGCAGCCAATCCGAGCAGGGCGAGCGCACGATCGAAAGTGCCGAGACCATCGGGGTGGAGATCGCCGATCGTCGCGAAGACCCCGTGAACCAGCAGACCGCGAACCTTGTCGGTGCCTACAGCACGACCATCGCCTGACACTCGTAAGCCTGGCTAGCCTCATGCCGATCCGGGTGCGGTCGGTCCGGGTC
>DATBBH010000108.1:0-6136 GCA_036271075.1 Gaiellaceae bacterium
CTCATCGGTGAGCACGCCCGAAGCATGCAGCTGCGCAAGGTGCTCGATCTGATCGGCAGGATCCGCAGGAGGCGGCTCATTCGCCGGCTGCGGCTGATAGTCGTCGGCAGGCTCGTCTTGCTGACCACCCTGGTGCCGAGCAGCCGCTGCGCCGACTGCTGCGCCAACGATGAGCCCTCGCCGTCTTGACCGTCTCCTGAACCCCATGCCGGACTCCTTCCCGTTCGTCTCGGCGCCCGAGGCGGACGCAGCCGAAACCTACAACAGATTCCTGTGTACCCCGGTCAAGCACCGGCGACCTGCGAGTCCTGCGCTGGCGGTGGCGTCTGTCCGTCTTACTTGCGGGCTGAACGCTTCCGCCACCACCAGACGACGCCCCCGATGACTACCGCGGCGGCAAGGATCCCGAACGCGATCCAGCCCCACGGCGTGCTGTTCGGTGGCGGCTCCTGATTCGCAGTCGCCGCTGCGGCGCCCGCCGCAGCGGCGGCGGCGGGATTCGCAGTCGTGACTGTGAGGGTGGTGGCCGGGAGGGTCTCCGTGGTCACCGGCACGGTCTGGGTCTCGGAGAGGGTGAGAGTCTTGGAGGGAAGGGTCTCGGTCACCGCCGGAAGGGTCTCGGTCACCGTGACCGGAGGCGTGGCGGCCGGAGCCTCATTCGTCGTCTGGATCGACCCCGTCGTCTGTGTCTCGGTTTGGGTCGGAGGCGTCGTCGTCGCCGTCGTGCGGGTGAGGGTGACGCGGGTGATCGCGGTCGAGAGTCCGCCGTTGCCCCCGCTGCCGCATCCGGCTGTCGCGAGCGCGACGATCACGCCGACAAGCCCGGCAGTGGCGTAGCCAGCACCGACGAGAAGTCGTCTCGCAGGCATGCACGAGAGCGTCCCAGCCGGGAACAAGCCGAACATCGTCCTCTCGGGGTGACGGTGGACCGGCTGGCCGGTCTCCGGGTCGGTCTGCTCGGGGTGCCAGGGTTTGGTGCCGCCGGATCATCCCGGCAGGGTGATGTCCGGCTAGGCCCGGCGATTGGACGATTGCCGCCATGGCTGAAGGCTCCGGAACAGCTCTGCCGCCGGACTCCGAGGGTGCTCCGGAGCCCGGGGCGGCTGCCGAGCCTTCGGCTGACGTCGAGCCCGCGAAGAAGGGTGGGTTCAGGCTTCCTTCGGCGTACACGATTTTGTTCGCGTTGATCGTGTTGGTCGCGATCGCGACGTGGGTGATTCCGGCCGGTGTTTACAAGGTGGACCCCGCTACGGGGGAGCCGGTTCCGGGGACGTATCACGAGGTCCCGTCGCATCCGGCTCACATCCTGCGAGATTCGCTGACGGCACCGCTGAACGGGCTGTACGGGATCGAGAACGCGAGCGGGAACATCAACTACTACAACACGGGTGCGCTGTTCGGGGCGGTCGACATCGCGGTGTTCATTCTCGTGATCGGCGGCTTTCTCGGCGTGACCATGAAGACCGGCGCGATCCAGAACGGGATCGGCAGCCTGGTCCAACGGATGCGGGGCCGGGAGCGGTGGATGATCCCTGTGTTGATGACCGTCTTCGCGCTCGGGGGCACGAGTTTCGGGATGGCCGAGGAGAGTCTGGCCTTCTATGCGCTCGTGATCACCGTGATGATCGCGGCCGGTTACGACGCGTTGACCGGTGCCGCGATCGTCCTGCTCGGCTGCGGGATCGGCGTTCTCGGATCGACGGTCAACCCGTTTGCGACCGGGATCGCCTCAGGGATCGCCGGCGTCCCGATCAGCGAAGGCATTGTCGGCCGGCTAGTGATCCTGATCGTCGGCTTGGCGATCGGCATCTTCTTCGTCCTGCGCTATGCGGAGCGTGTGAAGCGCGACCCGTCGACATCGGTCGTCTCCGAGATGAAGGCCGAGAACGAGGCGCGCTTCCGGGCTGAGAGCGAGGCCGCCGGGGTCGCGATGAGCGGCACACAGAAAGTGGTCCTCGTTCTTTTCGGGCTTGCGTTCGTCGTGATGATCTACGGAGTTGTCCCTTGGTCGGACATCGGAATCCCCTTGCCCACCTGGTGGTGGTGGTTCCCGGAGATGACGGCCTCGTTCCTGCTCTTTGCGGTCATCATCGGGGTGGTCGGGCGGCTGGGTGAGTCGGTGCTGACGTCGAGTTTCGTGGACGGCGCCCGTGACCTGCTCGGCGTGGCGCTGATCATCGGCATCGCCCGTGGCATCACGGTGATCATGAACAACGGCAAGATCACCGACACGATTCTTCACTGGGTCGAGAAGGCTCTCGGAGGTACGGGCGCCGTCGCGTTCCTGATCATCATGTTCCTGCTCTTCCTGCCGCTGTCGTTCGTGATCCCCTCAACCTCGGGCCTTGCGACCCTGGCGATGCCGATCATGGTCCCGCTCGCCGGCTTCCTCGGCGTTTCGGCGGCTCTGGTGGTGACCTCCTACCAGAGCGCCTCCGGCGTGATGAACCTCGTCGTTCCAACCTCGGCCGTCGTGATGGGCGGCCTGGCGATCGCGCGCGTCCCCTACGGCACATACCTCCGCTGGGTCTGGCCGCTGCTTTTACTGCTCAGCGGGCTCTCCATCGCCGTCCTCGCGATCTCGGCGGCGATATGAGACGCGGCATCGAATGGCTCCTCGTCGCGGTCGGCCTGCTGCTGGTCGTGGGCCTGATGGCGTACGGACGCGGGCACAAGCACTACCGTGGCGACGAGATCGGCAGTCACGGCACGAAAGTCGTCGTGGTCCACATCGTGCCGTGACGGCGCACGTCATCCGGGTTAGAGAGGAGGAAGCACATGAGCACCGCCACTGAGACGGCCCTGGGAACCCATTCGGAGGTCGGGAGGCTGCGCACAGTGATCGTGCATCGGCCTGATCTGGCGCATGAGCGGCTCTCGCCGTCGAATGCCCACGAGCTTCTCTTCGACGACGTGATCTGGGTGCGGCGGGCGCGCCAGGAACACGACGCGTTCGTCGACCTGATGCGCTCGCGCGGGGTCGAGGTGCTGCTCTTCCACGAGCTGCTTGCCGAGACGCTGGAGGATCCCGAGGCGCGCGGGTGGCTGCTCGCCCGTCGGGTGCGGCCGGAGGAGGTCACCGTGATGTTCGCCGAGCCGCTCAAGGAGTGGCTGAGCGCGATGCCGGCCGAGGATCTGGCGACGCACCTGACCGGCGGTATCACTGTGCTCGAGCTCCCTGTGGAGATCCAGTCGGCTATCGGGGCGGCGCTGCGTCCGACCGACTTCGTGCTCGCGCCTCTCCCGAATCAGCTCTTCACTCGCGACACGAGCGCCTGGCTCTACGGCGGCGTGTCCTTGAACCCGATGTTCTGGCCCGCGCGCCAGAACGAGACGCTGAACGTCGAGGCGGTGTACCGCTTCCACCCGCGCTTCCGCGACGCCGACTTTGAGATCTGGTTCGGGGGTGCCGATCACGACTGGGGCCTGGCGCGGATGGAGGGCGGGGATCAGATGCCGGTGGGTGATGGTGTCGTCCTGGTCGGGATGGGCGAGCGCAGTACCGCCCGCGCGGTGAGCATGCTCGCGAAGAACATGTTCGAGGCCGGGGCCGCTCGGCTCGTGATCGGCGCGCAGATGCCGCGGGAACGCGCGGCAATGCATCTCGACACCGTCTTCACCTTTTGCAGCCGGAACGTCGCCACGCTCTTCGAGCCGGTCGTCTCACAGATCAGGCCAATCCTGTTCCGCCCCGGCGGTCCCACGGGTGTCCAGGCCGAGGTCTCGGAGCGCTCGTTCATCGACGAGGTCACGGACGCGCTCGGGATCACGGACCTGAAGCTCGTCTCGACCGGCGGCGACGAGTTCGAGGCCGAGCGCAACCAGTGGGACGACGGCAACAACGTCGTTGCGCTCGAGCCCGGCGTCGTCGTCGCCTACGAGCGGAACGAGGCCACCAACGCGAAGCTCGCCAAGGCGGGAATCGAAGTGCTGGCGATCGAAGGCTACGAGCTCGGCAAGGGCCGCGGCGGCGGGCACTGCATGACCTGTCCGGTCGTCCGGGACGCCTGAAGAGGAGGAGAAACCATGAGCACAATGATCGATCTGCGTGGCCGGCACCTGATGAAGCTGGCCGACTTCTCACCCGAGGAGATCACCCATTTGATCGAGCTCGCGGCCGAACTGAAGGCGGCCAAGCGGGAGGGCCGCGAGGAGCAGAAGCTGGTCGGCAAGGAGATCGCGCTGATCTTCGAGAAGGACTCGACCCGGACGCGCTGCGCGTTCGAGGTAGCCGCCTACGACCAGGGGGCGCACGTCACATTCATCGGCCCGTCCGGTTCGCACATGGGCCACAAGGAGACTGTGAAGGACACTGCCCGTGTGCTCGGCCGCATGTACGACGCGATCGAGTACCGCGGCTTCGCTCAGGACACGGCCGAGGACCTCGCGAAATGGGCCGGCGTGCCGATCTACAACGGCCTGACAGACGAGTGGCACCCGACCCAGATGCTGGCCGACTTCCTGACCTTCCGCGAGCACCTGGGCAAGCCGCTCGGCGAGGTCGCGTTCTGCTATCTCGGCGATGCCCGCTTCAACATGGCGGACTCGTACCTGATCGCAGGCGCGAAGCTCGGAATGGACGTGCGTATCGCGAGCCCAAGGTCGCTCTGGCCGCGCGACGAGATCGTCGAGGAGGCGCGCTCGATCGCCGCCGAGACCGGCGCGCAGATCACGATCACCGAGGACGTGGCGGAGGCAGTACGCGGCGCCGACGTGCTGCTGACCGACGTCTGGGTCTCGATGGGGGAGCCCGACGAGGTCTGGAAGGAGCGGATCGAGCTGCTAAGGCCCTACCAGATCAATGCCGCGACGATGGCCGCGACGGGCAACCCGGAAGTGAAGTTCATGCACTGCCTGCCCGCGTTCCACAACACAGAGACGCAGGTCGGGAAGGAGATCTCCGACAAGTTCGGGATGGACGCGCTCGAGGTGACCGAGGAGGTGTTCGAGTCGCCGGCCTCGCTGGTCTTTGATGAGGCCGAGAATCGGCTGCATACGATCAAGGCGGTCATGGTCGCCACGCTCGCGGACTGACGGTGCGCGTCGTCGTCGCACTGGGTGGGAACGCGCTCCTCAAGCGGGGCGAGCCGCTGACGGCCGAGAACCAGCGCACCAATGCGCACACTGCCTGCGCGGCCCTCGCGCCGGTGGCCCTCGAGCACGAGCTCGTCATCTCACACGGGAACGGGCCACAGGTCGGCCTGCTCTCCCTGATGGGTTCGGCGTACACGGCGGTCGAGGAGTACCCCCTGGACGTCCTCGGCGCCCAGACGGAGGGCATGATCGGCTACCTCATCGAGCAGGAGCTCGGCAACCTGTTGCCGGCCGACAGGCCGCTTGCGACGCTGCTCACGATGATCGAGGTCGACGGGAACGATCCCGCGTTCGCGAATCCGACCAAGCCGATCGGCCCGATCTACGAGAAGGATGAGGCCGACCGGCTCGCCGCCGAGAAGGGCTGGACGTTCAAGCCGGACGGCGAGAGCTACCGCCGCGTCGTCCCGTCGCCGAAGCCGCAACGGATCTTCGAGCTCCGGCCGATCCGCGTGCTCCTGGCGCAGGGTGCGATCGTGATCTGCGCAGGCGGCGGCGGCATCCCGACCCGCTATACCGACGAGCCTGCGCCTGCCGGCCGGCAGCTGGTCGGCGTCGAGGCCGTCATCGACAAGGACCTCGCGAGCGCGTTGCTGGCGATCGACATTGACGCGGATGCCCTGCTGATCGTGACCGACGTAGACGCCGCGTACGCGGGCTGGGGCACAGCAGACCAACGGCCGATCCGGCGCGCCGAACCTGCAGCCCTGCGCAGCCACGGATTTGCGGAGGGATCGATGGGGCCGAAGATCCTCGCGGCGTGCGAGTTCGTCGAGAAGACAGGCAAGCGGGCCGTGATCGGCTCGATGAGCGACACCCCGGCTCTGCTGGCCGGAGACGCAGGGACGACCGTGACGCTCGACGCATCCGGCCTCGAGCTCGGCCCGCCGAGCTGAGACCACCAAGACTGCATCGGAAGGAGATCGACATGGCGACGACGGAGGAAGCCCCGGCGACTGAGCAGGCGGCCGTCGCCTGGCATGCGCTCCAGCCCGACGAAGTCGCGAGCCGGATCGGCGTCGACCCGGCCAGCGGCCTCACG
>DATBBH010000109.1:0-23587 GCA_036271075.1 Gaiellaceae bacterium
TCCTCGGGATCCATCGGCTCGGCCGGGCACGTCGATCCGTCGACGGCGACGTCATGCCACCAATGGTCGCGGCCGCCGGTCATCGGCACGTCGTTGCCGGTGCGCCGTAGAACGATCACGTTCCGGACGGTGGGCGACGCCCCGACGGCCTCGTCGGCTGTCCGTTTCAGCGGCACGGTCGTCCCGCGACGCCACGCCTCGTCCTGGGTGATCAGCACCTCGCACTCCATGTCCTGCAGCCGCCCGGAGAGCGAGTCGGCAGAGAAGCCGCCGAAGACCACAGTGTGCGGCGCACCAAGCCGAGCGCAGGCGAGCATCGCAATCGGCGCCTCGGGAACCATCCCCATGTAGATGCCGACCGGCGTGCCCTTGCGGACGCCGAGCTGCTTGAGCGCGTTCGCGAGCTTCGTCACCTCGCGCAGAAGATCGGCGTACGTGAGCTCGCGCCGGTCGGCCTCCGGTTCGCCCTCCCAGTAATAGGCAACCGCGTCGCCACGACCTTGATCGACATGCTTGTCGAGGCAGTTCCACGAGACGTTCAGCTTGCCGCCGAGATACCAGTTGGCGTACGGCGGCTCCCACTCGTACAGCTTCGTGAACGGCTCGAACCACCCGACGCGCTCGCGTCCCTCGCGCTCCCAGAACGTCTCGAAGTCCTCGTCGTAGATCCCGGGCTGCGCGTTCGCCTGTGCCGCGAACTCGGCCGACGGTGGATACCGCCGCTCCTCGAGGAACAGCGTGTCGATGTCTTTCGCTGTCGTCACGGCTCGAGGTCGTATGGGTACTGCGTCAGGTTCTCGGCACCGGCGGCGGTGACGAGCACGAGGTCTTCGAGCCGGACGCCACCGTAGCCCTGTCGATAGCACCCGGGCTCGACGGTGACGACGTCGCCGGCCTTGAGCGGCAGCTTCGCGGCGAGCCCCAGCGCCGGCTCCTCGTGCACCTCCAGGCCGACGCCGTGACCGAGCCCGTGGAAGAACCCGTCGGCGAGCGTCTCGCCCGGCTCCTTCGTGCGCTGCGTGGGCTCGCCGGCGCTCTCGAAGATCTCGCACGTGCCGTCGAAGATCGCACGACCATCGGCGCCGTCCTTGATCTCCGAGATCGCGCGATCGAGCGCCTGCTTGCAGAGGCGATGCCATTCACGAACGTCGTCAGGCACGTCGCCGACGACGAACGTGCGTGTCATGTCACAGCAGATGAACGACTCGTTGTCGCGCGGCCAGATGTCGACGACGATCGGCACTCCGGCGCGGATCGGGCCTGAGCCCATGTCGTGCCCGACCGCACCCTGAGGGCCGGGTGCGACGATGAACTCGTCGGCGGTGGTGCCGTGCGCGGCAAACGTCTGCGCCATCGCGGACTTGACGCGCTCGACCGTCAGCGGCTCGCCCGCCAACTCCAGACCGGTTCCGTTCGGCATGGCGCGTCGCAGCAGATCCCGCGCGGTATCCATCCCGGCCTCGGCCGCGCGCTGGGCACGGCGCATGCCCACCAGCTCTGCGTCGCTCTTCACCCGGCGACGCTCGTCGAAGAAGTCGCTGTCCACGGACAGCTCGACGCCCTCGGCGCGGAGCCGGTCGGCGAGCCAGAGCGGGAACGTCTCGGGCACGGCGGCGCTCGTCACGCCGAGGCTCTTGACCGCACGCAGCGCCAGTTCGGCGCGGACCTCCGAGTACGACAGGCCCGACGCGATCAGCGCGTCGACGCCGTACTCCTCCGACGGATGAAGCTCGAACAACCCGAGCGCGGCGAGCCGCGGCACCTCCATCGAGCCGATCTGGATGTGCTTCACCCCGTCCCGCTCGACGTAGAGGAACGGATCCGGGATGCCGATCGGCACCTCGTGGCGCAGTTCGGGCGAGCGGAAGGTGTCGGCGAACATTAGGACGTCTGGCATGCGCGTGACTCTAACTAGGATCTAGCCGGTGGAGCCGCACGACAGAGCAGTCGCGCTGATCGAGCGCTACGACACCGAACTGCATGAGCTGCTGCCGGAGGGCGCCGACATCTTCGACGCCCACCTGCACCTCGGCCACGACATCGACGGCATGGTCGGAGACTACGACCAGCTGGAAGCCGTGATGGCCAGGCACGGCATCTCGCGTGCCTTCATGTTCTGCCTCGACGAGGCCGACCACCATCCGGCGTTCACCGCCGCGAACAACCGCACGCTCGCGTTCGCGGCGCGCAGCGACGGCCGCCTGATCCCGTTTGTGCGCCTCGATCTGAACGAGACGCCGCTCGAGGAGGCCCGCCGCTGCCTGGATGCCGGAGCCCGCGGGATCAAGCTTCATCCGCGCGCCCAGAAGTTCACGGCGAACGACGAGCGGCTCGGGCCGGTGTTCGAGCTGGCCGCCGAGCGCCGCGTCCCGATCCTGATCCATGGCGGACGCGGCCTGCCGCCGATCGCTGCCGGTCTGAGGGCCCTCGTCGACCGCTATCCCGAGTCGGCGCTGATCATCGCCCATGCCGGCATCGCCGACCTGGCCGAGCTCGCACGCTGCATGGCGGGCCGCAGAGGGGTGCTCTTCGACACCTCGACGTGGAGCCCGATCGACCTGCTCGACTTCTACCGCCTGGTGCCGCCCGAGCAAGTTGTCTACGCGAGCGACTTCCCCTACGGACAGCAGCCGTCGTCGCTCCTGATCGCGCTCAAGACCGCACGGTACGCGGGCTACAACGACGACCAGGTACGCGGGATGCTGGGCGCCACGGCGAACGCGCTCGCCGACGGCCGGCCCTTGCCGGAGCCGACGGCCCCGGTCGGGAACGAGCTGTTCACCCAGCCGATGCAACTCGCGCGCATCCACCAGTACCTCTCCATGGCGATGCCGCTCCTCTGGACGCAGCAGGCGGACACGATCGGCGTGCTCGGCCTGGCGATCAACACGTGCGCCGAGCGCAACGGGCACGCCGCCGAGGTCGACCGGATCCGCGACCTGCTCGAAGCGGCGCGCGACCTCTGGCTCTCGATCCCATCGCTCGAGGACGAGGTCGAGCAGCGGCAGCTCATCCGGCTGACCCACCGGCTGATCCACATCGCCGACATCGAGGCGGTCACCGCTGCCTGAGCTCAACGTCAACGGCCACGGGTACGAAGTCCTGGCCAGCGTCGGAACGACGCTCGCGGAAGTCTTACGCGACGAACTGTCGCTCACAGGCACGAAGGTCGCGTGCGGCGAGGGTCACTGCGGCGCCTGCACCGTGCTCGTCGACGGAGTGCCGACACTGTCGTGCATCACGCTCGTGCATACGGTGGGGGAGGCGAAGGTTACGACGATCGAAGGGCTGCGCGACCATCCCATGGTGCATGCATTCGTGCGGGCCGACGCACTCCAATGCGGCTTCTGCACGCCGGGCCAAATCATCAGCGCGGTCGCGCTGGTCGACGCAGCGCCGAAGCCGTCGACCGAAGAGATCCGACACGCCATGGCCGGCAACCTCTGCCGCTGCGGCGCGTATCCCAAGATCGAGGAGGCGATTCGCACGTGGCAAGACTGATCCGCACCGAGAAGGAAGTCGAAGGGCGGTACGAGGAGGTCTGGCTCGTCGTCGAAGAGGACGCGCTCGAGCAGTGGCCGGCCGGCCCCCGCGAGATCGTCGGGCGGCCGGCGGCGCGCATCGACGGGCTGGAGCGCGCCCGCGGCGAGGCCGTCTACACCGCAGACCTGAAGCTGCCGGGGATGCTGCACGCCGCGGTGCTCCGCTCGCCCTACGCGCACGCGCGGGTGGCGCGCATCGACCTGGCTCCGGCGCTCGCCCTCGAGGGCGTGCACGCGGCCATCGGCCCAGGCGAGCTCGACGTGCTCGTCGAGGAATGCGGGTTCCAGGGCGCCGCAATCGCAGCCGTCTGCGCCGACACCTACGAGCAGGCGCGCTCCGCAGTTGCCGCAATCGAGGTCGAGTGGGAGCAGCTCGAGGTGCTGATCGATCCCGACGAAGCCGTCGCGCGCGGGCAACTGCTCGGCGAGCCGCGGCTGCGCAGTCGAGGCGACTTCGAGCGCGGGCTCGCCGAGGCCGACCTCGTCGTCACCGGCGAGTACTCGACCCAGGTCGTGCTGCACAACTCGATGGAGACGCACCAAGCCGTCGTTCAGTGGCTCGGGGACTCACTCGAGATCTACATCTCGACGCAGTACATCTGGGGGATCCGAGATGAGGTCGCATCGACCCTCGGCCTGCCCGCCGACAAGGTGCGCGTCGTCTGTCACTACATGGGTGGCGGCTTCGGCTCGAAGAACGGCGCTGACGACTACACGTTCATTGCGATCGAGCTCGCAAAGCGGACGCTCCGGCCGGTGCGCTGTGCGCTCACGCGGCGGGAGGAGAACCTCGCCACGGGCAATCGCAACGCGACGATCCAGCGCCTGACGATCGGCGCGCGCTCCGACGGCACGCTGACCGCGCTCGGCGGCGACTATGTGAACGCCACCGGCTGGGGCGGGTGGTCGTCTCCCGTCGAGGGCCCGATGCAGATGCTCTATGCGTGCGACAACGTCAAGACCACGACGTGGGCTGCAAAGATCAACCAACCACCAATGAAGGCCTTTCGCGCGCCGGGGTTCGTCGAGGGCACGTTCGGCCTCGAATCGCTGCTCGACGTGCTCGCTGCGAAGCTCGACATCGATCCACTCGAGCTACGCCGGCGCAATTACGCGGACCACGACGCATCGGACAGCCGCCCCTACAGCGGCAAGAACCTGCTCGAGTGCTACCGCCGCGCCGAGCCGCACTGGGAGCGCCGCCACGAGGTACGCGCGCGTTCCACCGAGACGGTGAAGCGCGGTGTCGGGATGGCCTCGCAGATCTGGTACGGCGGCGGCGGCCCGCCGAGCTATGCGTGGGTGCGCGTCGGCTCCGACGGCCGTGCGACGGTGATCACCGCGATGCAGGACATCGGCACGGGCACGCGCACCGCGATGGCGCAGATCGCCGCCGAGGAGCTCGGCATCCC
This sequence comes from Gaiellaceae bacterium, assembly GCA_036271075.1. Lineage (GTDB taxonomy): Bacteria > Actinomycetota > Thermoleophilia > Gaiellales > Gaiellaceae > PALSA-600. Next base: position 4,955 of record DATBBH010000109.1, read on the forward strand.
GCTCGACCACGTCTTGGTCTCGCTCGGCGATTCCGCGCGCGGCCCCTTTGCCTCGATCTCGGCGGGCTCGTCGACGACGCCCTCGATGGGGCCGGCGGTGCGCGCGGCAGCCGCCGACGCACGGCGTCAAATCGAGGAGATCGCGGCGCAGCGGGGCACGCCCGAGGCTCCGCTCGCGGAGATCGTGGGCCTACTCGAAGACGCGCAGATCCTCGGCAAGGGCGGACGCGGGCCGAATCCCGCGGGCATGCAGGTGCTCACCTTCGGCGTCCAGGTGGCGGAGGTCGCCGTCGACGTCGAGACCGGCGAGGTCTGGGTCGACCGGATCGCGGCTGTCCACGACGTCGGCCGAGTCATCAACCCGCTCGGCGCGTCGAGCCAGATCGAGGGCGGGATCATCCAGGGCATCGGCCACACCCTGTCCGAGCACCGGCTGCACGATCCACGCACGGGCCAGATCCTCACCACAGGCCTCGACGCGTACAAGCTCCCCACGTTCGCCGACGTGCCGGAGATCGTCAGCGAGCTCATCGACGAGCCTGACACACAGCTCACAAACCTCGGCTCGAAGGGGCTCGGAGAGCCGCCGATCGTCCCGACCGCCGCCGCGATCTCGAACGCGATCCGCGACGCGACGGGCGCCGAGGTGCACGAGCTGCCGATCTCCCGCGAGGAGATGCTGCGCGCGCTCCGCGAAGCGGCTGCGAAGGAGAAGGTTGGAGCTCCGGCGGGCGTCTAGCCTCGAGCTCGACGGCGGCGTGCCGCTGCACGGGGGCACCGAGCTCGTGCCGCTCCTACGCAGCGGGATCCTTCGGGCCGACACTCTGGTGGACGTTCGTGGCGTCGTGCCCCGTGGGATCACCGGCTCGACGATCGGCGCGGGCACGACGCTCGCCGAGCTCGAAGGTGCTGCGCAGATCCCCGACGCATTGCGTGAAGCCTGCCGCCTCGCAGCGAGCCCACAGCTACGAAACGTCGGCTCCCTGGGTGGCAACCTGCTCCAGTCGACCCGCTGCTGGTATTGGCGCCTGAAGTGGCCCTGCCGCTTGCATGGCGGCGACGAGTGCTTCGCGCAGGAGGGTGAGCACCGCGAGCACGCGATCTTCGAGAACGGCTTCTGCGCCTCGGCGCATCCCTCGGACGTGGCCGCCGCACTCGTGGCGCTCGGCGCGACGCTCCGTACGAGCAAGCGCGAGCTTCCTGTCGGTGAGCTCTATCGAGTGCCAACCGAGGACGACCGACGGACGACGACGCTCGAGCCGGACGAGCTGCTGCTCGCCGTCGAACTAGAGCAATGCGACCGGTCGGTGTACCTGAAAGCGATGGAGCGAAAACGCTGGGCGTTCCCCCTGGTCGGCGTCGCGGCAGCGCGAACGGGAGACAAGACGCGGATCGCGCTCGCCGGGGTCGCTCCGATTCCCTGGCTTCTGGAAGGAGATTTCGAGCAGGCGACACCGCTGCCGCGGAACGCCTACAAGGTCGACGTCGCCAAAGCGCTCGTGAAGCGAGCCGTCGCGGCGCTCGAAGCGGGCTAGGCGTGGTGGCGTTGCGCCGCTTCTTCCTCGCTGCGCTCGTCCTTGCTCTCGCAGGGTGCGGCGGCGGAGGGTCCAAGCAGTCAGCTCCACCGACGACCACCGACGCGAGCGGCTGCGTGCCGGTGCAGACGCCCGCCGCCCACGCGAAGAAGGAGTCTAAGCCGACGGCGCCGCTCGACCAGTCGAAGACCTACGACGTCAAGCTGATCACGAACTGCGGCAGCTTTACGATCAGGCTCGCGACGAAGACCTCACCGGAGACGACGGCGTCGTTCTTCAGCCTGGCGCAGAAGGGCTACTTCGACCACACGATCTTTCATCGGATCGTCCCCGGCTTCGTGATCCAAGGTGGCGACCCGACCGGAACGGGTACCGGCGGCCCCGGCTACACGACCATCGACCGGCCGCCCGCGTCGACGCGGTACAGGCTCGGTGTGGTGGCGATGGCGAAGAGCGCGACCGAGCCCGCCGGCGCGGCGGGCAGCCAGTTCTTCGTCGTCACGGCAAGGGACGCGCAACTGCCGCCGGACTACGCCGTGCTCGGCCGGGTCGTGCGCGGGCTTCCGGTCGTCAAGGCGATCGGAGCGCTCGGCGATCCGTCGTCGGGCGGACAGGGAACCCCGACCGAGACAGTCGAGATCGAGAAAGCGGCCGTCAACGTCCACTAGCGCGATCGTGCTTGCCGCGGGCGCGTCGTCGCGCTACGGCGGGGTGAAGCAGCGCGAGCTGCTGCCTGCGGTACTGGAGGCGCTAAGGCAGACGCGCGTCTCGGAGATCGTCGTCGTCGAGGGCGCGCATCCGCTCGAGGCAACCGGGGCACGCGTCGTCCGGTGCGACGAGTGGGAGCGCGGCCCGGGCGCGTCGCTTCGCTGCGGCCTCGCGGCCCTCGCGGCGAACGTCGAGCGTGCGGCGGTCGTGCTCGCCGACGGGCCCGAGCTCGATCCGCGCGCGGTCGAGCGCGTGCTCGACCGCGACGAGCCGTTCGTCGCCGCGAGCTACGACGGCACACGCAGCCACCCGGTCGCGCTCGCGCGCAGCGTCTGGGGAGACGTTCCCGATGAGGGCGGACGGGCGGTCGAGCCGGTGCTGGTCGACTGCTCCGATCTTCGACCTCCAGGGGACGTCGATGTGCGCCGATAGAAGGGACGAAACCTTGCGCACCGAAGGATGAATGTCCAAATGCTCGAGCTCGCGCATCCACTCGATGCCGTCCCGCAGCCGTCACCGTTGGCGGAGGCCCGCCTGCGGCACGGCCTCAGTGTCACGCAGGTCGCCTACCGGACGGGCCTCTCCGAAGCCGAGATCGAATGGCTCGAGGAGGGACGCCTCTACCGCTTCGCGTCGCAGAACCAGGCGATTCTCTCCGGCATCGTCTACGCGACTGCCGTCGGCATCGACCGCCACGAGGCGCGGCGCATCGCCGGGTTGCCTCTGACGGGCACGGTGCGGGTGAACGCGAAGGCGCGGCTGATCGTCGTCGGCGCCCTCGCCGCCCTGATCTCCGCGCTCACGGTGATGGTCGTCGCACCTGATATTCGCCTGACGCGGACGAAGATCGTGGAGGCGATCCCGAACGCGAACCTGACACCGCCCTGGAAGCTGCAGGTCACGGTCGAGAACGGCAGCGGCGACATCAACTGGACTCGCACCGTCGCCAGCCGCATCGGCGCGATGGGCTACACGATCTCGAAGGTCGGACGCGCCGACCGGTTCAACTACCCGAGCTCGACCGTGTACTACGGTCCCAGAGGCCAGGACGTGGGCGTCCGGCTCGCCCGCCAGCTCGGTGTGCCCGCGCAGGCCGCGCCGGGGCTCACGTCGCGACAGCTGCTCGTCGTCGTCGGCCCGCGCACCGTCGCGAACGGCTAGAGAGGGGTGCGCAGCGCAGCGAGCTTGGCCTTCAGCTCGGCGGGCATCGGCTCGCTGACCGCGACGCGCACGTAATGCCGGAGCCGCTCCTCGAAGCGGTAGCGCTTGGCACACCAGCTGCAGGTCTCGAGATGGCGTTCCGCTTCATGGACCTCGCGGTCGGACAGTGTTCCGTCCAGGAACGGCTGCATCATCTCCTCGCACTTGTCGCACCAGTCGATCATGTTTCTGACCGGCCGACGATCATGCGGTGACCGTCCTATCAGCGAGATTCTTCTTCAGAACGCGCCGGCCGCGGTGGAGGCGAGACATGACGGTCCCGATCGGGATGTCGAGGATCTGCGCAGCGTCGGCGTAGGAGAACTCGCCGATATCGACGAGCACGATGACGTCGCGAAAGTCGTGCGGCACGTCCGCGAGCGCCTCAACGATCGAATCCTGGCTGAGCTTGTCGAGCACGCGCTCCTCGTCCGGGTTCTCATCGGTGCCCTGCGACGTGAGCTTGTCGTAGAGGAAGTAGTCGCCGGCCTCGTTGTCGAGCGACGTCGTCTGCGGCGTGCGCTGCTGGCGCCGCCCACGGTCGATGTTCAGGTTCGTCAGGATCCGGAGGAGCCAGGCACGCAAGTTCGTGCCGGGCGTGTACTGGCGCCACGAACGAAAAGCCCGCTCGTACGTCTGCTGCACGAGGTCGTCGGCCTCCTCGCGCGAGCCCACCAGACGGCGGGCAACGCGGTAGACCTGGTCACTCAACTCCAGCGCCTCCTCTTCGAAGCGAACCCGATCCCTCGCCTCTTTGGCGAGCTTACGGCTATCGGCGGCTGACGCTGCGCTGTCGCTCATCCGGCGGCCACCCTAGCAGGGTCATAAACGCTCACCTGGCGCCCGGGATTCCCTGGAGAACTAGACGAATTGCTGCTCGCGGAAGCCACCTCGGGCCATCGCCTCGACGATCGCATCCCTCGACGTGCGCTCGTCGTCGTAGGTGAGCAGCACCGCCCCCATCAGGTTTGCGTTCGCGGACTCGAGCCCCTCGGTGCCCTCAAGCGTCTTTCCGAGCCGCATGACGCACTTCTCGCAGCGGATGCCGCTGACCTGGATCGTCTCGGAGACGAAAGTCATGACTTCAGCCTAGCGAGCGAGTGACGAGATCCGCAGCCGCGGCCGTCGCTGATTCCTGCTCGAGTTGCAGGTCCGCCTCGCACGTGGCCGGATCGAGGCGGGCGAGCGTCTCCGCGCCGCCGAGGGCGAGGGCTGCAGGGCGGACGAGCTCGAGGAGCTCCGCCCCGAGCTCGCGTGCCGGCACGTAGCTCGACCCGTTCGGATGCACGAGCTTCGCCCGGATCCCGAAGCGGGCCGCCGACCAGCGGTTCTGGAGGTAGTCGGCCCGCCCGCGGTCGGCGAGCATCACATCGCTGCTCGGCAAACCGCCGTCGAGCGCCGTTGCGCAAAGCGCCTGCAGGAGAGCCGCGAACGCTGCGGAGAGGTGGACGTCGGTCGGCTGGTCGGGCACGCGCACCTCGAGCGTGCCGAGCTTCGGGTGCGGACGCACGTCCCACCAGATGCGCGTGTAGTCCTCGGCGACACCGAGCGCCGCGAGGCGCTCGACCCACGCTTCCCACTCCACGTACGAGGCGAACGCCGGCGGCGCACCGGCGCGCGGCAGCTCGGCGAGGATCGGCGCGCGGTTCGACGCCATCCCGTTCAGCGAGCCCGCGAACCACGGCGAGTTCGCCGACATCGCGAGCACGACCGGCAGCCACGGGACGACCGCGTCGAGACAGCGCCAGCACTCGTCGGCGGACGGCATCCCGACGTGCACGTGCAGCCCCTGGACGCCTTGCCGGCGGACGGAGATGCCGCCGTAGCCGACGAACGTCACGTAGCGCTCCTCCTTGACGATCGGCTGAGCCTCGGGGCGCGCGAACGGGTGCGTGGCCGCCGCCGCGATCGCGAGCCCATCCGCTGCCGCCGCGCCGGCGGCGGCGCGTCGAAGTACGGGCAGCGCTTCGTCGACCTCGGCGGCAGTCGTGCAGACGTTCGTGTTGGTCTCGAAGACCGACGCGAACAGCTCGGTCTTCACCGAGCCCGGTAACTCGAGCCCCTCGACGCCGCGCAGGATGCGGTCGACGGCCGCGACCTGCTCGAAAGTGGCCGCGTCGAGGATCATCAGCTCCTCCTCCACCCCGAGCGAGAACGGCGGGCTCTCGCCGAACCGCTGCTCGATCACGGCTGGCTGTGAGCCTTGACGCCGTGCACCGGCCGGCCGGCTGCCACCCAGGCGTAGTACGACGCGCTGGGGCCGAACTCGGAGCGGTACCCGGTCACCCGCGGGTTGCGGCCGACATCCCGGGCGCGGGCGGCGTGACGGAGCAGGTTGATGTCGTCCAGTTCCTGCCAGACGAGGATCAGATGCGCCGCGGTCATGAACTCGGCGACGAACAAACAGCCCGAGGCGGGGCACGGAAACGGGTCCGTGCGCACGCAGAACCACCCGTCGTAGTCCCCGCCGTCCTCCTGCCAGAGCTCTTGTTCGGCCTCGATGATCGTGTGCTCGAGGACGATCTGCCCGCGCTCCATCGGGGACAAGGTAGCGGGGGAACGCAAAGAGAAGACCGGCCGCGGCCCGGGCAGGCAATCGGGCTCACGGCCGGTCTCGCGTTTCGGCTCTCAGGGGGAGAGCCGAATCAGCGTCAACCCGTCCCTGGCCGTTGGCCGAGCTTGACGGTGACGGTCTTCTTCTTGCCGTTCGAGTACAGCTCGAGCTTCATCTTGTCGCCCGGCTTGCGCTGCGAGACGGCGTCGCGGAGCTGCTCGTAGGTCGTCGCCGGGGTGCCGTCGATCGCGACGATGATGTCGCCGCCGACCTGGTAGCTCTCACCCTGGACGACGACCGCAGTCTTGCCTGCCTTGATCCCGGCCTTGTCGGCGCCGCTCCCCGTCTGCACGTCCTGCACGAGCAACCCGGCGCTGGTCGGGAGCTTGAAGAGCGTTGCAAGCTGCGGTGTCAGGGGCGCCGCGCTCAGACCGAGGAACGCGTGCAGGGCCTTCCCGCTCGAGATGATCTGGGCGGCGACGTTGCGCACGGTATTGATCGGGATCGCAAAGCCGATGCCCACGTTTCCCTGGCCGCCGGTCGTCCCGGTGGAGATCTGCGACGTGACGCCGATCACACGACCCTGCGAGTCGATCAGAGGCCCGCCGGAGTTGCCGTGGTTGATGGCGGCGTCGGTCTGGATCGCGTGGTCGATCGGCAGCGAGTTCGGGGCCTCGATCTGCCGCTGCACCGCACTGACGACACCCGTCGTCAGAGTGCGCGTGAAACCGAATGGGTTGCCGATCGCGTCGACCGAATCGCCGACGACGACTGCATCGGAGTCGCCGAGCTGGAGCGGCGTGAGCGCACGTGCGTGCGCGTCGATCTTGAGAATGGCGACGTCGGTGGACGGGTCCTTGCCGACGACGGTGGCGGTGATTTCGTCCTGCCCGGAGAAGGAGACCTGCACCTTCTTCGCACCCTGGATCACGTGGTAGTTCGTCACGATGTGACCGGCCTTGTCGATCACGAAGCCCGAGCCGAGCGATTGATCGGTCTGCGGCGTGGTCGGCAGGAGATTGAACGGGTCGGTCGGTGTCGTCGCCGCTGAGGTCGCGGTGATCTGCACCACGCCCGGCGCGTCGCGCCGATAGATCTGCTCGGCGGTCAGCGCCTTCCCCGTGGTTGCCGGCGCCTGCGACGTGGTGGGGATGCCCGTCGTCGGCGGCGTTACCTGCTCGACCGTCGTCTCGCTGCCGAGCTTGCCGAGTACGGCGGCGCCCGCGAGCGCAAGGGCGCCGCCAACGACGGCGACGACCAGGAGCTCGAGGGAACGAAAGGAGAGGAAGCGGCTGCGAGCCACAAGCCCGTTATAGCCGCCAGAGGTTCAATGTCTGTGAGGGGCGATTAAATGCCAGTTAAGAGTGGTGAAGAAACAGTTCCTCCTCGATCCGGACATCGTGTTCCTGAACCACGGCTCGTTCGGCGCCTGTCCGGCGCCCGTGTTCGACGCCTATCAACGCTTTCAGCGCGAGCTGGAACGGCAACCGGTCGAGTTTCTCGCCCTGGAACGGCGCCTCCCGGAGCTCCTCGACCTAGCGCGCAGCCGCCTGGCGACCTACGTCGGGGCAAGCCCGGACAACATCGCGTTCGCGCCGAACGCGAGCTCGGCGCTCAATGCGGTCGTGCGTTCGCTCGACCTCGGGCCCGGTGACGAGGTACTGCTCGGCGATGAGGAGTACGGCGGGATGCAGCTGCTCTGGGACTACGTCGCGGCGCGCTCCGGCGCAACGTTCGTGCGGCAGCCCTTCCCGGAGCTCGACCCGGGACCGCGCACACGAGTCGTCTTCTGCTCGCATGTCGAGTGGGCGAGTGGACGGGTGAACGACGTCGAGGCCCTCTGCCGTCGCGCGCGAGCCGCGGATGCGCTTTCGATCGTCGACGGCGCACACGCGCCGGGTCAGATCGAGCTCGATCTCGAGGCGGTCGGCGCAGACATCTACGCCGGCAATTGCCACAAGTGGTTGTGCGCCCCGAAGGGCTCCGCGTTCCTTTATGCAAGGCCGGAGGCTCAGCCGCTGATCGATCCGCTGATCGTCTCGTGGGACTGGGTCGACGGCGCGGCGTTTCACGAGCTGCATCGCTGGCAGGGCACGCGCGACCCCTCGGCGTACCTCGCCGTGCCCGCCGCGATCGACTTCCAAGACCTGCACGACTGGCCGATCGTCCGCTCGCGCTGCCACGAACTGCTCGCCGCCCTCGAGCTCCCGTTCGAGCCACTGACTGACACGTATGTGCAGATGCGAGGCTTCCGCGTCCACCACCCGGACCCCGCCGGGCTCAAACGACGGCTCTACGACGACCACCGGATCGAGGTGCCGGTGTTCGAGACTGCCCACGGCTGGGTCCTGCGCGTCTCAGTTCAGGGCTACAACGACGAGCGCGACCTACAAGCGCTGGAGGTCGCGCTCACGTCCCTTCGCTAACCCAGCTCGCGAACCGGCAGCTGTTCCTCTCCATCCCGCGTGACGCGATAGGCGGCCGTGCCGGGGCGGCACGTGACGATCTCCTGCAGCTCCGTGCCGACGTAGTGCAGCGCGACGCCGTCGTCGGCCGCGACGCCCTCGGGAAAGCCCCCGTCGATCAGGTCGCGGTAGCGCGGACGCCTCTGCTCCTCCCCGTCGTAGTGCGGGCAGGCGCTGCCGGCGAGAAAGCCCAGACAGTCCAGGCCGGCGAGCTGCGGCCCGAACGAATCGGTCACGCCGGCCTCGAACCAACAGATCATCCCGGCGCTCGCACCCCAGAGCACGACGCCGTTCTCCCAGGCTTCGCGCAGCAGGACGTCGATCGCATGCACCTTCCAGATCGCCAGCATGTTCGCCGTGTTGCCGCCGCTCACACAGATCGCGTCCTGCGAGAGGATGAGCTCGCGCAGGTTCTCCGGCGGCCACGGGTACGTGCGCAGATGGGTCAGGTCGGCGCGGCCGTGAAACGTCTCATAGAAGTAGACGACCCCCTCCGCCGACTCCGCAGCCGCGGTCGGGATGTACAAGAGCTTCGGCTTCTGCTTCCCGGTCAGGCCGAGGACGTAGTCGTAGAGCAGCATCGTCTGCTCCTCCGTGTCGCCCCCGCCGCCGAGGCCGACGATGTGCCGTTCCATCGCCACGACTTGAGTAATACCTGCGGACGCGACGTGGCGTCTGCTTGAATCGTGGCAATGGCCTCACCGTCGCAGCTGAGAGTCGGAGACCGGTCTTACGAGATCTTCCGGCTCGACGCGCTGCAGGCCTCCTACGACGTCGCCCGCCTGCCCTACACGCTCCGCGTGCTGCTCGAGAACGTGCTGCGCACAGGCGACGATGCCGACGTCGAGGCAGTCGCGCGCTGGGACGCGAAGGCCGAGCCGGCGAACGAGATCTCGTTCACGCCGTCGCGCGTCCTGCTTCAGGACCTGACGGGCGTGCCCGCTGTCGTCGACCTCGCTGCGATGCGGGACGCGATGGCCGAGCTCGGCGGCGATCCCACGAGGATCAACCCGCTCATCCCTGCCGAGCTCGTGATCGACCACTCGGTTCAGGTCGACGCATTCGCCTCGCGCGGCGCTTTCAACCGCAATGTCGAGCTCGAGTTCGAGCGCAACCACGAGCGTTACCTCTTCCTACGCTGGGGTCAAGAGTCGTTCAGCGGCTTCAAGGTCGTGCCACCCGGCACCGGCATCTGCCATCAGGTGAACCTGGAGTACCTCGCGCGGGTCGTCGAGGACCGCGACGGCGTCGCGTTCCCGGACACGCTCGTCGGCACCGACTCCCATACGACGATGGTCAACGGCCTCGGCGTCCTCGGCTGGGGCACCGGCGGCATCGAAGCGGAAGCCGCCATGCTCGGCCAGCCGCTCTCGATGCTCGTCCCGCAGGTGGTCGGCTTCAAGCTCAGCGGCGCCCTGCCCGAAGGCGCGACCGCGACCGACCTCGTCCTGACCGTCACCGAGATCCTGCGCCACACCGGCGTCGTCGGCAAGTTCGTCGAGTACTTCGGCGAGGGCGTGCCGTCCCTGCCGCTCGCCGACCGTGCGACGCTCGGGAACATGTCGCCCGAGTACGGCGCGACCTGCGGCTTCTTCCCTGTCGACCAGGTGACCCTCGACTACTTGAAGCTAACGGGCCGCAGCCCCGAGCGCATCGCACTCGTCGAGGCTTACTGCAAGGAGAACCTGCTCTGGCACGACCCGTCCGACCATGCGACGTACTCGCAGGTCGTCGAGCTCGACCTCGGCGACATCGAGCCGTCGCTCGCCGGACCCCGTCGGCCGCAGGACCGCGTGCCGCTGAACGCGGCGAAACAGTCGTTCATCGACACGCTTGGTTCGTTCGGCGTCGACTACACGAACGGCTCGCACGACCGTGCGGTTGCCGACACGTTCCCCGCGTCGGACCCGACGACGGAGCAGCAGCCCGCAGGCGAGCCGCTGCCCGACGTCGCGCCGGTGATCACCGCGGCGCACGAGGGCCACCATCGTGTACCCGTTGAGGGCGCCGACTACGAGCTCGATCACGGCTCGGTCGTGATCACCGCGATCACCTCGTGCACGAACACGTCCAACCCGCAGGTAATGGTGGCGGCGGGCCTCCTCGCACGAAACGCGATCGAACGCGGGCTGCAGCGCAAGCCGTGGGTCAAGTCGTCGCTCGCCCCAGGCTCGAAGGTGGTGACCCGCTACTACGAGCAAGCGGGCCTGCAGACCTATCTCGATCAACTCGGCTTCAACACCGTGGGCTACGGATGCACCACGTGCATCGGCAACTCGGGGCCACTCGCGGACGAGATCTCCGCCGCGATCAGCGAAGGCGACCTCGTCGTCTGCTCGGTGCTGTCGGGCAACCGCAACTTCGAGGCGCGCATCCATCCCGAGGTGAAGGCGAACTACCTGGCTTCACCGCCGCTTGTTGTCGCCTACGCCCTCGCCGGTCGCATGGACATCGACTTCGAGCACGAGCCCATCGACGGCGATGTGTTCCTTCGCGATATCTGGCCGAGCGGCCGGGAAATCGGCGAGACGATCGCTTCGTCCGTCCGCGCCGAGCAGTTCGCCGAGACCTACGACGACGTCTTCACGGGCGACGATGCGTGGCGCGCCCTGGCCGTGCCGCAGGGCGAGCTGTTCGCCTGGGAGCCGGGCTCGACGTATGTGCGCCAGCCGCCGTACTTCGAGGGAATGTCGCGCGAGCCGGGCACCGTGCCCGACATCGCCGACGCGCGCGTCCTCGTCTGGCTCGGCGACTCGGTCACGACCGATCACATTTCGCCGGCCGGGTCGATCAAGCCGGATTCGCCCGCCGGTGCCTATCTCGTCGAGCACGGGGTCGAGCGCAAGGACTTCAACTCCTACGGCGCACGCCGTGGCAATCACGAAGTAATGGTGCGCGGCACGTTTGCGAACGTTCGGCTTCGCAACAAGCTCGTTCCCGGGTCTGAAGGAACCTGGACGGTGCACGTGCCGTCGGGTGAGGAGTCGACGATCTTCGAGGCGTCGAAGCGCTACCTCGCCGAAGGGACGCCACTGATCGTGCTTGCCGGCAAGGAGTACGGCTCGGGCTCGTCTCGCGACTGGGCGGCCAAGGGCCCGAATCTGCTCGGCGTGAAGGCCGCGATCGCAGAGTCATACGAGCGCATTCATCGCTCGAACCTTCTGATGATGGGCATCCTCCCGCTGCAGTTCATGGACGGCGAGTCGGGGGAGTCGCTCGGCCTCACCGGCCGCGAGCGCTTCTCGATCAGCGGCGTGCAAAACGGCGAGGCGCATGAAGTGACGGTGCGTGCCGACGACAAGGAGTTCCGGGCGCGCGTCCGCCTCGACACCCCGCGCGAGCGCGAATACCTCCAGCACGGCGGGATCCTCCAGTACGTCCTGCGCAAGCTGCTCGCCGTCGGCTAGCCAGCGGCGCCGCAGAAGTGCGTGCGCGTCGCGTTGAGGCAAAGCAGGCCGACGAGTCGGCCGTTCTCGTCGAGCACGACCACCCGCAGCTTCGGGTTCTTCGCCGTCAGCGCGTACGCGGTAGCAGCCGACTCCGTCGGTCCGATCGTGTCCGGGCTCGGTTCTGCGAACTCGAGCGCGGGCGCCGAGGCCGACGCATCCGGCGGCAGTTCGGTAACGGCGCCGCGAAACGTCGGGCCGTCGGCGAGAAGCACCATTTGCACCTTGGGATTCGCGAGAGCGGCGCGAACGTCGGCGACGCGGGCGTCACCCGGCAGCGTCTTCGGATCGCGCAACATCACGTCGGCCACGACCGCGTTGTCCGCGAAGGTCGGCTCAGCGACAGGCATTGGCCCATCGTACGCGATACTGATGCGTCGCCTAGGCGACTTGCCAACACAGCACCGTTGTAATGGGTATTCTCGTTCTCCAGCCTCCTCGTCCGGGAGGGGGCATTGCATCGGTACTTCGAAGAAGGAGCAGAGGAGATCGTGACGTCAGGCTTGAGCAGGGCTGGGCTGTTGCGCCGGGGTGGCGCGCTGCTCCTGTCCGGATCGGCCATGTCGGCCTTCGTCGGTTCTGCGGGAGCAGCGACGATCCCCGACAGCGACCTCGCGTATCTCCGCCTCCTGATCGGCGCGGAGCTGCTCGCCGTCGACTCCCAGACCCAGGCGCTCGCCAGCGGACGACTGAGCCCCAAGTCGGCGACCCTGCTCAAACGGATGCTCGCCGACGAGAAGGCGCATTACGGCGGCCTGGCGAACCTGCTGGCCGGCACCGGGCAGATCCCGGCCACGGCCGACGACATCAATTTCGCGTATGCGAAGGGCAGCTTCGACTCGGAGACCTCGATCATGAAGCTCGCCGCGAAGCTCGAGGACCTGACGCTCGGCGCCTACCTCGGCGCGGTCGCGAATGTGCAGACGTCTGAGTTGCGCCTGCCGATCGGCCAGATCGCGGCAAACGAGGCCCAGCACCAGAGCGCGCTTGCAGCCGCGTCGGGGCGGCCGCCGATCGGACGCGCCTTTGGGCCTGCCTTGCAAATCGCCGCGGTCTCGGCCGCGCTCGACGCCTACGAAAGCTGACCATGGCGAAGGAGCTCTACACCGCGAGCGAAGCGGCCGCATCCCTCGGCATCAGCCTCGACACGCTGCGCCGCTGGGACAAGACAGGACGCATCAAGGTGGGCCGAGACGCGAGCAACCACCGCGTGATCAAGGCAGCCGAGATCGACCGGCTGCGAGGTGACGGGGCCGGCACCCACCTGAGCGCGCGGAACCGCTTCAGAGCAACCGTCACCGAAGTGAAGATCGAGGGTCTGATGGCCCAGGTGGAGATGGTCGTGACGGATCCGGTTCGCCTCGTCGCCATCGTCACCAGAGATGCCGTCGAGGAGCTCGGCCTAAAGAGCGGCATGGCCGCGACCGCATTCGTGAAGTCGACCAGCGTCATGGTTCAGCGGTAGCGGAAGGAGCTCGCTCGGTGCGTCGTGGAAACCATCGCCTTGTCCTCACCGCCGTCGCGGCCGTGCTCGCGGTCGGGCTGGTGGCAGCCGTCGCCGAACGGGCCTCCGCCACGGCGCGCGCGCAGATCACCGTCTACGCGGCCGCCTCACTGAGCGACGTGTTCCCGAAGATCGACTCGACCGAGAAGTACTCGTTCGGCGGCTCGAACGCACTCGCTGCGCAGATCACCATGGGCGCCCCCGCTGACGTCTTCGCCTCGGCGAACCTGACCCTGCCGAACCAGCTCTTCGCGAAGGGCCTGTGCTCGAGGCCGGTGGTGTTCACCCGCAACACGCTGGTCATCGTCGTGCCGAAGGCGAACCCGGCGAACGTCCACAGCGTCTACGACCTCGCCAAGTCCGGCGTCAAGCTTGTCGTCGCTGGGCCCGGCGTCCCGGTTGGGAGCTACACGCTGCAGATCCTCAAGAACATGAGCCTCACCGCAGCGGTCACGAAGAACATCGTCAGCCAGGAAACCGACGTGCGGGAGGTGCTCGCGAAGGTCGCGCTCGGCGAGGCCGACGCGGGGTTCGTCTACTCGACCGACGCCAAGACGGTTCCGGGCCAGGTGACCGTCCTGAAGGTTCCTGCCTGGGCGCAGCCCAAGGTGCAGTACGGCGCCTGCATCGTCGCGAAGAGCGGGGACAAACCGGATGCGCAGGCGTTCATCAGCAAGGTGCTGAGCAAGGCGGGCCAGGCCAAGCTGCTCGCCTACGGATTCCTTCCGCGCATCAAGCCGGCCGCGACGAAGCCGTAAGCCGATGAAGCGGGCGGCCGTCACGTTCCTCTTCATCGGGATGGCCGTCGTCACGCTGGCCTTCCTGGCCCTGCCGGTCGTGGCGATCTTCACTCACACGTCTCCCGGCCGGCTCCTCGACCAGCTCTCCAACCCTGTCGTCAAGGATGCCTTCGAGGTCAGCTTGAAGACAAGCGTGCTCGCGCAAGCCGCAATCGTCCTGTTCGGCACCCCAACCGCGTATCTGCTCGCCTCGAGCCGCTTCCCCGGCCACTCGCTGGCCGTCACGCTCGTCGAGTTGCCGCTCGTCTTGCCGCCGGCGGTCGCCGGCGTCGGTCTGCTCGTCGCCTTCGGCCACGTTGGGCTCCTCGGTTCGAGCCTCGACGCGCTCGGGATCTCAATCCCCTTCACGCAGACCGCCGTTACCGTGGCGGTCGCGTACGTCGCAAGCCCTCTCTACATCCGCCAGGGGATCGCCGCATTCGAGGCGACCGACCCCAATCTCACCGCCGCCTCCCGCACGCTCGGCGCGAGCCCGCTGCGCACCTTCTTCCGCATCGTGCTGCCGCTCGCGCGCGGCGGGCTGATGGCGGGGCTCGCCCTGTCGTTCGCCCGCGGGCTCGGCGAGTTCGGAGCCACGATCATGTTCGCCGGCAGCTTGCAACACGTCACCCAGACGCTGCCGCTTGCGATCTACGCTGAGTTCGATCAGAACTTCAACGCGATGCTGGCGATGAGCGGCGTTCTCGTTGTGATCAGCGTGGTTCTCCTCCTCGGCCTCAGGATCGGATTGACATGGCAAGGCTCACACTCGAAGAGGTCGTTGTTCCTCTTCGGTCCTTCAGTCTCCGGCTGAACCTGGAAGTTCGATCCACGTTCGCCCTGGTCGGACCGTCCGGCGCCGGGAAGACGACCGTCCTGCGGGCGGTGGCCGGGCTGGTGCGGCCGCAGTCCGGCCGCATTCGCTCGGACGACGACGTCTGGTTCGACAGCGATCGTGGCACTGCCCTCCCCCCCGACCAGAGACCGGTCGGACTGGTCTTCCAGGACTACGCGCTCTTCCCGCACATGACCGTTCGACAAAACGTCGAGTACAGCAGGCACCACAAGGCCGACGAGTACCTCAAGCGTTTCTCCATCCGCCACCTCGAAGGCGCACACCCAGGAGACCTCTCTGGCGGAGAGCGCCAACGCGTTGCTCTCGCGCGCGCACTCGCGCGGGACCCGGATGTCCTGTTGCTCGACGAGCCGCTCTCGGCGCTGGACGCCCACACGAAAGCCGACGTCCGTACCGAACTGCAACGACTGCTCGCCGGCCTCGGCATTCCCGTTCTGCTCGTCACCCACGACTTCGAGGACGCGGCAGCGCTCGCTGACCAGGTTGGAGTGATCGTCGAAGGCGAGCTCCGCCAGACCGGGACACCCGGCGAGCTCGTCGCTCACCCGACCGACCCGTTCGTCGCCTCCTTCACCGGCGCAAACCTCCTCAACGGCCACGCGGAGTCGTCCGGCGACACCACCTCGGTCCGCCTCGCGGACGGGACCGTCATCACCACCGTCGGCGCAGGGGTCGGCGACGTCGTGCTCGCGGTCTACCCCTGGGACATCACCGTCTCGACCGCCCCGCCGAACGACTCCGCGATGAATCTGATCACCGGTCCGGTCGGCAGCATCGCCGAGCTCGGAAACCGCGTCCGCATCACCGTCGGGGCCGTCACGGCCGAGATCACCGCCGACTCGCTCCACAGGCTCGATCTGCGACTCGGGCAGACCGCCTTCGCGTCGTTCAAGGCAACCGGCACGCGTATCGTCGCCAACGGCAAACCCGCCTCGTACAGCTCCAGCTAGGCTCGACTCGCCGGGGTGCCCCGCGTGGGGCTGAGATCACACCCGTCGAACCTGATCCGGGTCATGCCGGCGAAGGGAGAGTCGATTGACCGAGAGCAAAACGCCGTCTTGGGGCATCGAGCCCGTCCCCGAGCGCCTCCAGGTGCTCGGCACCTTCGACGGGTTCCTGCTCTGGGCGAACCTGTCCGTGTCGCTGCTCGTGATCGTCGCGGGCGCCTTCCTCGTCCTCCCGGCCGACCAGTACGGGCTCGCGCTCTCGCTGCCCGAGGCGCTCGGCGCGATCGTCGCCGCGGCGCTGGTCGGCAACGCCCTGCTCGGCCTCGGCGGTCTGATCGGCGCCGACGCACGCGTGCCGAACATGGTGCTGCTGCGCGCGCCGCTCGGCCGCCGCGGGTCGTACCTGCCGACCGGGCTGAACATCCTTCAATGCCTCGGCTGGTCGGTCTTCGAGCTGATCATCATCGCGACGGGCGCAAGCGCGCTCTCGAAGCAGGTACTCGGCTTCGGCGGCGTCTCGTTCTGGAAGATCGTGTTCGGGATCGTCGCCACCGCCCTCGCCTTCCTCGGGCCGGTCGGGTTCGTGCGCAGGTACGTGCGCAAGTTCGCGGTCTGGATCGTGATCGCCTCGCTGCTCTACATCTCGTGGTGGTCGCTGCACGGCCAGCACCCGGTTGCGCTCTGGCAGCGAGGTGGGGCGCACGCCTTCTGGCCCGGCTTCGACCTCGTCCTTGCGTCGATCGTCAGCTGGACGCCACTCGTCGCCGACTACACGCGCTTCTCCCGCTCTCGAGCGGGCGGTTTCTGGAGTGCCGGTGTCGGCTACTTCGTGCCGACGATCCCGTTGTTCGCACTCGGTGCGGTGATCGCGCTGTCGCGCAACATCAGCGACGCGCCGGCGCTGCTGACGGCAGTCGCGGCTGGTGGCGCAGCGAGCGTGCTCGCGTTGCTCGCGCTGACCGTCGATGAGAGCGACGAGGCATTCGCGAACGTGTACTCCGGCGCTGTCAGCCTGCAGAACCTGCTCCCGGGCATCCCCCAACGGGCGCTCGTGGGCGGCGTCGCGTGCGTGGCGACCGTCGGCGCGTTGATCGTCGACCTGCGGAACTACCAGCCGTTTCTCTACCTGCTCGGGTCGTTCTTCGTCCCGCTCTTCGCGGTGCTGCTCGCCGACTGGCTGCTCTCCGGGCGCCACTATTCGCGCGACGCCATCTTCCACGCGCCCGAGTTGCGCCTCGAGATGATCGGTGCCTGGCTCGCAGGCTTTGCGCTCTATCAATGGCTCTACCCGCAGGGACCGGGTTGGTGGACGCGGATCGTCGCGCACACGCATCCGCACGCGCTGCCGTGGGGCGGAGCTTCCCTCCCGAGCTTCGCGGCGGCGTTCACGCTCGCCGCGCTCGCACGCCTGCTCGCGAGGAGGCCCATACTGGCGGGCGCGTGATCGCGCTGATCGGGAATCTCTCACGTGACCTGTTGCCGGGCGAGGCGCCACGAGTCGGCGGCGGCTCCTACCACGGAGCCCGTGCGCTGCAGCGCCTGCGCGTGCCGGCGCGCGTCGTCGCCCGCTGTGCCGCCGCAGATCGAGACCAGCTCGTGCCCTCGGTCATCCGGCTCGGAACGCCGGTCCGCTACGTGCCCGGCCGGGCAACCGCCACGTTCTCGTTCTCCTACGACGGCGACGTGCGGACGATGACGATCGACGCACTCGGCGACGGTTGGATGCCGGCCGACCTTCCCGAGCTGCCGTCCGGCCGCTGGGTGCACATCGCGCCGCTGTCACGGCACGAGTTCCCGCTCGAAACGATCGCCGCGCTCGCCAAGCGGCGCCGCGTCTCGCTCGACGGCCAGGGGCTCGTACGCGTTGCGGAAGTCGGACCGCTCCGGCTCGACGACGACTTCGACCGCGAGGTCCTGCGCCATGTCTGGGTGCTGAAGCTCGCCGATGAGGAGGCCGAGGTGCTGGGCGATCCGGCCGGTCTTGGCGTGCGCGAGGTCGTCGTGACGCACGGCTCGCGCGGATCGACCGTCTACTGCGGCGGACGCGTCGAGCACGTTCCGGCCCGCGCCCTCTCAGGCGACCCGACCGGCGCCGGCGATGCATTCGCGACCGCATACGTCGTCGCAAGGAACGCGGGGTTTGCTCCGGCAGGTGCGGCTCGCCGCGCAACCGCTGTCGTCGCATCGCTCCTCACGCCATGAAGGTGCTCATCTCGACCGTCGCAGGATCGTTCTCCGTCGACCTCGAGACCGACGACGTCGAGCCCTGGGACGACCGGCTCGAGCCGCCGCCGGCTCCGGTGCTCAACCTGCCCCGCGTGCTCGCCGCTGCCGCGACCGGCGCCACGGTCGTCGCGGTCGTCGACGCGAAGCCGCCTCTGCTCATCTCCTACGACGCAGGCTCGACCTGGCGGGAATCCGGACGCGGCCTACCGACGGGACGGGCGGTCGCAATCTCGGACGACGATCCCGACTTGATCGTCTACGCCGGGCGCAACCGGCTCTTTCTCTCACGGAACGGCGGCGTCTTCTGGAGCTCGCTCGCGGTGGAGCTGCCGGAGATCCTCGCGGTCACGTTCCCGGGAAGCTGAGGTTGCCCGATCGCGTTCTCTCTACGTAGGCTCTCATTCGGACTTTCC
>DATBBH010000110.1:0-8760 GCA_036271075.1 Gaiellaceae bacterium
CGGGCCTCGAGATCGCGGAGGTTGACGGGCTGCGAGTACGTCCGGAACGGGCCGATCGGCATCGCGTCTGCGGAGGTGTTACCGCGAAGCTTCGCGGTGCGCATGTACAGCGGCATCTGGCCGCCCTCGAAGCCGGCACGCACCGCGTGCGAGCCGGCGCGCGACTTCTGGCCCTTGATCCCGCGGCCGGAGTAGCGCCCCTTGCCGGAGCCGAGACCGCGACCGACGCGCTTGCGATCGGTCCGCGCCTGTGCCGGCTGCAGATTCGACAGGTTCAGATCGCCGGCCATGACCTAGGACTCCTCCACTTTCACGAGATGACGCACCTTGCGCAGCATGCCAGCGAGGACCGGGGAGTCGTCGATCTCATTGGTCTTGCCGATCCGTCCGAGGCCGAGCGCCCGCAGCGTGCCGCGGTGACGCTCTGTCTGGCCGATCTGGCTACGCACCTGCGTCAACTTCAGCTTCGCCATCGGTGCTCACCTCCTCGGCTTCGACCACGGGCTGCTTGTACGGCAGGACCTCGCTGATCTGCTTGCCACGCGCCTTGGCGACTTCCTCGGGGCGGCGCAGCTGGCGGAGCGCCTGCTCAGCCGCCTTCAGCATGTTGATCGGATTCGTCGTCCCGAGCGACTTCGCGAGCACGTCCTTGATGCCGCCGAGCTCGAGCACGGCACGGACGCCGCCGCCTGCGATCACGCCGGTACCGGGCGAGGCCGGCCGCAGAAGCACGCGGGCTGCGTCGAAGCGGCCGAGTGACTCGTGCGTGATCGTCTGCCCGTGCTTCGGCACCGTGAACATGTTCTTCTTCGCGTCGTCGACCGCCTTTGAGATTGCGAGCGGTACTTCGCGCGCCTTGCCGTAGCCGACGCCGACCCGATCGACCTCGTCGCCGATCACGACCAGAGCCGTGAACGAAAAGCGCCGGCCGCCCTTGACGACCTTGGCGACGCGATTGATCTCGACCACGCGCTCCTTGAGCTCGCGGGTCTCCTGCACGTCGATTGCCACTAGAAACTCAGTCCTCCTTCGCGTGCGCCTTCGGCGAGCGCCTTGACGCGACCGTGATACAGGTAACCGCCGCGATCGAAGACGACGCTCTCGACGCCGGCCTTCTTCGCTGACGCTGCGAGCCGCTTGCCGACCTCGGCAGCCTGCTCGGTCTTGTCACCCTTGAACGACTTCGGGAGCTCGAGCCACGATGCCGCCGCAAGGGTGCGGCCGGTGTCGTCGTCGATCAACTGCGCAAACACACCGCGGTTCGAGCGGAACACGAGCAGGCGGGGACGGTCGGCCGAGCCGCGGATCTTCCCGCGCACACGCCGATGACGGCGCAGACGAGCCTCGCGAACTGTGACCTGGCTCATGCGCGCTTCCCGACCTTCCGGCGAACGTACTCGCCCTCGTAGCGAATGCCCTTGCCCTTGTACGGCTCCGGCGGGCGAACCTTGCGGATCTCCGCCGCGGTCTGGCCGACGGCCTGCTTGTCGATCCCGCGCACGATCACCTGCGTCGGGATCGGCACCTCGAACTCGATCCCCTGGCGCGGCTTGATCTTCACCGAGTGCGAGTAACCGACCTGCAGTTCCAGGTCGGTTCCCGACAGGGCGGCGCGGTAGCCGACGCCCTGAATCTCGAGCCGCTTCTCGAAGCCCTGGGTGACGCCCTCGACCATGTTCGCGATCAGCGTGCGCGTCAGGCCGTGCAGCGCGCGATCCTCACCGCGCTCGGTGGGGCGGGTAACGGTGATGACCGACTCCTCCTGCGCGATCTGCATGCGCAGTGGGATCTCCTGGCGCAGCTCGCCTTTCGGCCCGGACACGGTGACGCGACCAGGGTCCAATGAGACGATCACGCCTGCGGGAACTTCGATCGGCCTTTTACCAATACGAGACATGTGTCGTTACCAGACGTAGCAGATGACTTCGCCGCCGATGCCTTCGGCCTCGGCGGTGCGGCTCGTGACGACGCCGCGAGAGGTGGACATGATCGCGATGCCCATGCCGCCCAGCACGCGCTGGCGGCGGTCCTTGCCGGCGTAGATCCGCCGGCCCGGCTTGGACACGCGCTTGAGACCGGAGAGAACGCGCTCGCGGCCGCGGCCGTACTTGAGCTCGACGACGAGCGTCGGGTGCGTGCCCGCCTCCGAGACGTGGAAGTCCCGGATGTAGCCCTCCTCCTTGAGGATGCGGGCGATCTCGACCTTCAGCTTGGAGGTCGGCATCTCGGCGTTGTCGTGCAGCGCCTTGTTGGCGTTGCGGATGCGCGTGAGCATGTCGGCGACAGGATCGGTGAGCACGGTTCCTCCTACCAGGAGCTCTTGGTCATGCCGGGGATGACGCCCTCGTGGGCGAGCTCCCGCAGGCAGATACGACAGAGCCCGAACTTCTTGAAGACGGCACGCGGGCGACCGCAGCGGTTGCAGCGCGTGTAGTTGCGGACCTTGAACTTCGCGGGCCTTGCGGCCTTGACTCTCAGCGACTTCTTCGCCATTTACCTGCTGCCTCCGTCGGCGGCGAACGGCATACCGAGCGCTGTGAGCAGCGCGCGCGCCTCGCTGTCGTTCGTCGCTGTTGTGGTGATCGCGACGTCGAGGCCGCGGATCTGATTGATGCTGTCGTAGTCGATCTCCGGGAAGATGATCTGCTCGCGGATACCGAGCGAGTAGTTGCCGCGGCCGTCGAACGAATCCGGGCTGAGCCCTCGGAAGTCGCGGATGCGCGGGAGCGCGATCGAGACCAGCCGGTCCAGGAACTCCCACATCCGGTCGCCGCGCAGGGTCACCTTGACGCCGATGGGCATGCCTTCGCGGATCTTGAACTGTGCGATCGACTTGCGCGCCTTGCGCACCTGCGCCCGCTGGCCGGCGATGATCGTCAGCTCCTCGAGCGCCGCATCGATCTGCTTGGCGTCCGTCTTGCCTTCGCCGACGCCCATGTTGAGCGTGATCTTGTCGACCGTCGGGGACTGCATGATCGACTCCAGCTCGAGCTGCTCGCGCAGTTCTGCGCGGAGCTCGTCGTTGTAGCGCTGCTTGAGGCGCGGGGTGTAGGTCTCGGTCGCTGCCATTACTTGTCGATCTCCTGGCCGCAGCCCTCACGCTTGCAGACGCGAACCTTGACGTGGCCTTCCTTGGTGTCCTTGAAGCGGTAGCCGACGCGGGTCGGGAGCTTGCACGTCGGGCACACGAGCATCACGTTCGAGATCGCGACCGGCGCTGCGAGCTCGACGCGGCCGCCCGGCGCTATCTGGGTGCCGCCCATACGACTGGTGTTACGGATCGGGCGCGGCTTCTGATGCTTGGTCATCACGTTCAGGTTCTCGACGATCACCTTGCCGTCACGCGGGCGCGCGTCGAGGATCCGTCCCTGCTTCCCCCGGTCTTTGCCGGTCAGCATCTGGACGGTGTCGCCCTTCTTCAGCTTGAGTGCGGTTGTCATCTCTAGAGCACCTCTGGAGCCAAGCTCACGATCTTCATGAAGTTCTTCTCGCGCAGCTCGCGGGCAACGGGCCCGAAGATGCGCGTTCCACGCGGATTGCGCTGTGCGTCGATGATCACTGCCGCGTTCTCGTCGAACGAGATCAGTGTTCCGTCGTCACGGCCGAACGGCTTCTTCGTCCGCACGACGACGGCCTTCACCACCTCACCCTTCTTGACCGTCCCCTGCGGGGCAGCAGCCTTGACGGTGGCCGTGATGATGTCGCCGACACGCGCGTAGCGACGCTTCGAGCCGCCCGCAACGCGGATGCAGAGTAGCTCACGAGCACCCGTGTTGTCGGCGACCTTGAGGCGTGTTTCCTGCTGGATCACTTCGCCTTCTCCACGATCTCGGCGAGCCGCCAGCGCTTCTGCTTCGACAGCGGCCGCGTCTCGATGATGCGGACCGTGTCGCCGACACCGGCGGTGTTCGCCTCGTCGTGCGCGTGGAACTTGACCGTCGACCGAATGACCTTCTTGTACTTCGGATGGCTCTTGATCACGTCCACCTTGACGACGATCGTCTTGTCCCCCTTGTCGGAGACGACGACGCCGCGGCGTTCCTGGCGCCGGCCGAGCTCGGACTCCGGCTTCCCGGTGCGCGTGATCGGCTTGCGCGTCGCAGGCTTCTCGCGCACGAGCTTCGTGCGCGTGCGGCGAGCGGTCCGCGGTACGTGCTTGAGCGAACGCCGCTTCTTGGCGGGCGCCGCAGGCGCCGTCTCGGCTGCCGGCTCGGCGGCGGGCGCCTCCGGCTCAGGCTCACTCTCGACCTCGGCCTCGGCCACGGCCTCCTCCGCCACAGGCTCCTCGACGACGTCGGGTGTCGCTTCCTCGGTTGTCTCGTTCTTCTCTTCGTCCGCCATCGCTTAGCTCTCGACCTTCTGCTTGTTGGAGTTCCTCTGGTGCTGCGTCGTCAGGATCCGTGCGATCTCACGCTTTGCCAGCTTCAAACGCGTGCTGTTCTCGAGCGCGCCGGTCGCCGCCTGGAACCGCAGGTTGAACAGCTCCTGCCGCGTGTCGGCCAGCCGATGCTCGAGCTCCTCGTCGTTCAGGTCACGCAAGTCCCTAGCCCGCAAAGAGATCACCGCCTTCGCGCCTGACGAACTTTGTCTTGATCGGCAGCTTCTGCCCGGCCAGGCGCAGCGCCTCCCGAGCCAGCGGCTCCGGAACACCCGACAGCTCGAACATCACGCGACCGGGCTTGACGACGGCAACCCAGCCTTCCGGGGAACCCTTGCCCTTGCCCATGCGCGTCTCGGCCGGCTTCTTGGTGAACGGCTTGTCGGGGAAGATGTTGATCCACACCTTGCCGCCGCGCTTGATCTTGCGCGTCATCGCGATCCGGGCAGCCTCGATCTGCCGGTTGGTGATCCAACCGGCCTCGAGCGCCTTGATCCCGAAGTCGCCGAAGTGAACCGTGGTCTGCCCGGTCGACAGGCCGCGCCGGCGACCCCGGTGCATCTTGCGGAACTTGGTCTTCTTGGGGAGGAGCATCAGCTATCGGCCTTCTTCTTGCGAGGTGCGGCCTTGGGCTTCGGCTTCTCGGCCGCCGGCGCTGCCTCAGGTGCCGCCTCGGGCGTCACCTCGGGCGGTGCTTCGACGATCGGCGTCTCGACCGTCGGCTCCAGAGCCTCGACGGGCGAAGCCTCGACGGGCGGAGCCTCGAGCGGCGGCGCCTCCTGGGTGCGCGGACGGCTGCCGCCGCGCGTGCGCGGTGCGCCGGGACGGTTGCCCGCACCGCCGCCACCGGGGCGGTTCTGCCCGCCGCGCTGACCGGGGCGTCCGCGGCGGACCGGCCCGAGGCCCTCGCGATCCTGGCTCCTGTTGCGGCCGGACTCGCGCGATGCACCAAGGCCTTCGGTGACGCCACCACGGCGGCGCGCCGTGTCCTGGTCGCCCAGGCGCGTCTCCTTGCCGCCGCCGGGAATGCCGCCGTAGCCCTCCGGCATGATCTCGCCCTTGTTGATCCAGACCTTGACGCCGATGCGACCGGTCGGAGTCCTCGCCTCGACGAAGCCGTAGTCGATGTCGGCACGAATCGTGTGCAACGGAACGCGGCCCTCGGAGTACTGCTCCGAACGGCTCATCTCCGAGCCGCCGAGACGGCCGGAGCACTGCACCTTGACGCCGGCTGCGCCGGAACGAATCGCCGATGCGAGGGAGCGCTTCATTGCCCGCCGGAACGACACGCGGTTCTGGAGCTGCTCCGCAATCGACTGCGCCACCAGCTTCGCGTCGAGCTCGGGCCGCTTGATCTCGTTGATGTTGATGTGGACGTTCTTCTGCGTCATCGCGTGTACTTCTTTGCGCAGCGCGTCGACTTCGACGCCGGATTTCCCAATGACGATCCCCGGGCGAGCCGTGTAGATGTCGATCGTGATCCGCTGCTTGTCCTTGCGGATCAGGATGTCCGACAGCCCTGCGTGCGACAGCTTCTTGAGGATGTGCTCGCGAATCTTGATGTCTTCGATCAGCGCGCCTGCGAACTCCTTCTTGCCGACCATCCAGTTCGACTTCCAGTCGTGGATGACGCCGACACGCAGACCGCCGGGATGAACTTTTTGTCCCATTAGCTATCCGTCTCCTCGGTCTTCTGCTTGCGAGGCGCCCGCTTGGGCTTCTCGGCGACGGCGGGAGCCGGCGCGGAAGCGTCCTGCGCGACCTGGATGGTGATGTGGCACGTCCGCTTGCGAATGCGGGCGACGCGGCCGCGCGCGCGTGCGCGCCAGCGCTTCAGCGTCGGGCCTTCATCGACGAACACGGCCGCGACGACGAGCTGGTCGCCGTTCCAGTGCAGTTCCGGATTCGACTCGGCGTTTGCGACAGCCGAACGCAGCACCTTCTCGACCTCGATCGCCGCCGCGCGCTCGGTGAAAGCGAGGATGGTGCGCGCCTCGGGCACGCTGCGCCCGCGGATGTTGTCCGTGACGAGCCGCGCCTTGCGCGGTGAGATGCGGACGAACTTCGCGGTCGCCTGCACGGTGCGAGGTGTCTCTACGGCTGCCATCAGCGCTTCTTCACCTGCGTCTTCTGGTCGCCCGCATGGCCGCGGAAATGACGCGTCGGAGCAAACTCGCCGAGCTTGTGCCCGACCATCTGCTCGGAGATGAACACCGGCACGTGCTTGCGGCCGTCGTGCACCGCGATCGTGTGACCGACCATGTCGGGGAACACCGTCGACGTCCGCGACCAGGTGCGAATCATGTTCTTGGAGCCCGAGTCGTTCATCTTCTGGATGCGCGCCAACAGCCGCTCCTCGACGAAAGGACCCTTCTTCGAAGATCTACTCATTAACGCTTGTCCTTCCCACGGCGACGGCCGCGAACGATCAACTTGTCGGATGTCTTGTGCTTCGACCGGGTGCGCTTGCCGAGCGTCGGCACGCCCCACGGGGTGACCGGGTGACGGCCGCCCTTCGACTTGCCCTCACCACCGCCGTGCGGGTGGTCGACCGGGTTCATGGCCGAGCCGCGCACGGACGGGCGCTTGCCGAGCCAGCGGCTGCGGCCGGCCTTGCCGATCGTCACGTTCTGATGCTCGACGTTGCCGACCTGGCCGACGGTCGCGCGGCAGGTGAGCAGCACGCGGCGCATCTCGCCCGAGGGGAGACGCAGGGTCGCGTAGCCGCCGTCCTTCGCGACGAGCTGCACGCCGGAACCTGCGGAGCGGGCCATCTGGCCGCCCTTGGCCGGCTGGAGCTCGACGTTGTGGACGAGCGTGCCGGTGGGGATGTTCTCGAGCGGCAGGGCATTGCCCGGCTTGATGTCCGCGTCGCTGCCGGACTGCACGTACGAGCCGACGCGGACGCCGGCGGGCGCGAGGATGTAGCTCTTGAAACCATCCGCGTAGTGCAGTAGCGCGATCCGTGCCGAGCGGTTCGGGTCGTACTCGATCGCCGCGACTTTCGCCGGGACGCCGTCCTTGGTGCGCTTGAAGTCGATGATCCGGTAGCGGCGCTTGTGGCCGCCGCCCTGATGGCGCGTCGTGATGCGGCCGGTGTTGTTGCGGCCGCCCTTCTTCGTCAGTTTCTCGGTGAGCGCCTTCTCGGGCTTCGACTTCGTGACCTCCGCGAAGTCGGACACCGACATGTGGCGACGGCCCGGAGAGGTGGGCTTGAACCTTCTGACCGGCATTAGAGTTGAGCCCCCTCGAAGATCTCGATCGTGTCACCGGCGCGCAGCTGCACGACGGCCTTCTTCCACGCCGGACGCGTGCCCTTGAAGACGCCGCGGCGCTTCGGCTTGGACTGAACCTTGATCACGTTGACGCGCACGACCTTCACCTCGAAGAGCTCCTCGACGGCCTGCCGGATCTGCGTCTTGTGCGCGCTCGAATGCACCCTGAACGTGTAGCTGCCCCGGGTCGTTCCCGCGTACGACTTCTCGCTCAGGACGGGCGCGAGGATCACCTGGGAGGCGTGCATTACTGGGCCTTCCCTTGCACGAGAGGCAATGCGGCCTCGGTGACGAGCAGCGAGCGCGCCCACACGACTGCGCTGACCTCGAGCTCGCTGGGGCCGATGATCGCGACCTTCTGCAGGTTGCGGAAGCTCTTGCGAATGTTCTCCTCTTCGTGGAGCGCGATCACCACGAGCGGTGTCTGCTTGCCCCAGGACTCGACGAGCGCTTTCGCCTGCTTGGTCGACGGCGCGTCGAACGTTTCCGCGGAAACGATCGCAATCGTTCCTTCAATCGCGTGGCTCGCGAGCGCAGAGCGCAAAGCCGCCTTCGCGGATTTCTTGTTCACCTTCTGGACGAACTGCCGCGGCACCTTGGCGAAGGTGTGACCGCCGCCGGTGAACTGCGGCGCGCGGATCGTGCCCTGACGCGCGCGGCCGGTGCCCTTCTGGCGCCACGGCTTGGCGCGGCCGCCCGAAACCAGACCGCGGCTCTTGGTCGCGACGGTTCCGGCGCGGCGGGCGTTCTGCTCCGCACGGACGGCCTCGTGCACGAGATGGGGCTTGACCTCGGCCGTGAACACGGCTTCATCGAGCGTCACCGTTCCGGTGCCGCCCAGCTTGGGTGCCTTGGGGGCTGCCACTAGCCGCGCACCTCCACGATGCCGTTCTTGGGGCCGGGAACCGCACCCTTCACGAGCAGCAGGTTCCGCTCGACGTCGATGTCGTGCACGGTCAAGCCGAGCTGCGTGACGCGCTTGCCGCCCAGGCGGCCGGCCATCTTGATGCCCTTCCGGACCCTGGACGGCGTGGCCGACGCGCCGATCGAGCCCGGCTTGCGGATGTTGTGCGAGCCGTGCGAGCGCGGGCCGGAGCTGAAGTTGTG
>DATBBH010000111.1:0-15295 GCA_036271075.1 Gaiellaceae bacterium
GACGGCCACGATCGCTGCAATCGGCCCCCACGTGTACCAGGCGTACCCGAGGAAGAGAAAGACGAGCGCGCCGGCGACGCAGACGCCGACGATCACCCCGAACATGCCGAGCCAGAATTTTCCTTCCATAGACCCACTTTCGTCCGCGCGGCGACCGGCGGGCATCATCCCGACTGGATGAAGCCCTCGGAATCTGATTCGGTCGACTAGCTGCGCGCGGCGGCGACCGTTCGAGCAAGCCGCTTCGCTTCGATGCCGACGAGCCGCAACGTGCCGCCGAGCGTGATCTCGTAGCCGACGAAATGCAGGCCGGGCGCTCCGTCGGGCTCCTCGACGTCCCGGACGCGCGGCCGGCCGCGCTCGTCGAGCACACCGAGGTGCCCGACCAGGGGCTCGAGGCCGGTGCGGAATCCGGTTGCGGCGATCACCGCGTCTGTCTCGACCCGCCGGCCGTCGGCGAGCACCGCAGCGCCGTCTTCGAACCGCTCCAGCGCGGCGGTGACGCCGACCCGGCTCGTCCGCACCGCCTCCGCAAGGCCAACATCCACGATCGGGATTACACGCCGGTCGAGAAACTCGGTGTACGGGCGCTCGGGAGCGACTAGCCCGTAAGGGGCAAGATCGGGGATGGCGACGCGGCGGATGCCGGCCGCGATCCGGTCGACGACCGCCGTCGGGAGATGCATGCTCGCGATACCGAGCAGCTGGCTCGGCACGCCGAGCGTGGCGCGCCGCACGATGCTCGGCGGCGTCCGCACCGCCAGCAGCACCTCGCTCGCGCCACCATCGGCGAGGTCGACCGCGATCTCCGCACCTGAGTTGCCGCTTCCGACGACGAGAACGCGCCGGCCGCGATACGGCGAGGGATTGCGGTAGTCCGCCGAGTGGACGATCTCGCCCGCGAAGACGCCCGGCCAACCGGGCACGAACGGGACGTTGCTCTGACCCGTCGCAACGACAACCCGCTCCGCTTCCACAGGGCCGTTCGACGTCCGCACGACCCAGCCGCCGGCATCCCGGTCGACACGCGCGACCTCGACGCCCGTCTGCACGTCGAGATCGTGGTGCATCGCGTAGCGCTGGAGGTACTCGACAACACGTTCGGCCGCCGGCCACCTTCCGAACGCTCGCGGGATCCGGTAGCCGGGAAGACAGGACAGCCAGCGAACCGTGTGGAGGTGCAATCGGTCGTAGCGCGTCGCCCAGGCCGCACCAACTTCGCCCCGCTCGAGCACGATCACGCGCTCGCCTGCGTGCTGGAGCGTCGCCGCCGCTGCCAGCCCGGATGGGCCTGCGCCGATCACCGTGATCACACGCCGTTTCTACACTCTGTTCGCGATGGCCGTACCGGGCAACCGCACTCAGCTGGCTCGCGTGTCCAGCCCTTGCCGACAGCTATCACTGGGAAGTCTTCCAGTTCCTCAGCAAGTTGCTGCCGACCGTGTACGTCCTACGGCGCGGCGGCTAGGGCGTGCGGCTCGCAAGGCCGAACCTGGTTCTTGACCAGGTTCGTGTCTGAAGCCATCTGGGAAGCACCGCCGCGTTCCGCCCCGCCTCGGTCACCGAGGGTCGAGAAGCTGAAGACTTGAACCTGGTCAACAACCAGGTTCAACGCAAGCTCGAACCTGGAGCTCAGTCCGAGAGCAGCTCCTGGTTCGGCTGCGCCAATCAGATTCGGTCAGCGCTACGGGATCGTCAGCGTCGGCGCAGGATGGGAGATCGCGTCGACGAGCCGGCCCGCCTTCTTGTCGCCGATGTCGTGCACGACGTCGGCCTGGGCGAGCATGCCGACGACCCGATCGTCCTCGATCACGGGGAGCCGCCGGACCTGTCGATACACCATCTGCTCGACCGCCTCGCTGAGAGGCTCGTCTGGATAGGCCGGGCTGATGGTAGTCGTTGCGATTTCCTGAACGCTGGTCGACCGAGGATCTCGGTCGGTCGCGACGACACGGAGAGCGATGTCTCGATCGGTGATCATGCCGACGAGAATCTGGTCGCTGTCGACGACCGGCAGCGCACCGACATCCTCTTCGGCCATCATCATCGCCGCTTCTCTGACCGTCGCCTCTCGGCGAATCGTCCGCGGGTTGGCGGTCATGGCGTCACGCACGAGCTTCTGCACGGGAACCTCCTCACCGTTTGAGGCTCTTTGCCTTCAACGGATCCTGTTTCCCAGCGACGGAATCCCAAACGTCCGCTTACTTCTTCGGCTTCATCAGGAACAACGGGCCCACTTCGCCCGAGGTGTCCTCGCGGACGCACCCCTTTGCCGCCGTGGACGGCCCGGTCTGGCAGCTCAGGTTGAAGTACGGGTTGACGTACGCGAAGGCGTAGAGAGTCTTCGGCAGCAGCTTGACGATCAAGAACGCGCCCGCCGCATTCGTCGTCGCGACGGCCCACGGCTTGAGAGCGTTGGGGTTCAGCGTCGTCCCAGCTGCGATCCGGACGTGAACATTCGGGCGCGGTTTTCCGGCGGCCATCAGCACGCCGGTGACAGTTACCTTCTTCGTCAGCTTCGAGTACACGGACTTGAGCTTCGTGATCGTGTGCGGCAGCGGCTCGATGCAGCGCACCTCGACGACGCCCGTTGCGTCAGGCGTGCCGGTGCCCGCGGTGAACGGCGTGATGAAGCCTTTCCAGACCGGCCTTGACAATTGCGCGTTCACGATCACACCGGTCGTCTCCAGGGTGACGTCGAGCAACTGGGCACCGAAGGGAGCACCGCCCTGGTCGCTCGGAACGTCAGGTGACGCAAAACAAGCCTCGAGGACAAAGCCGCCAAGGGCGGCGTCGGTGCCTGTCGTGCGGTCGACGAAGATCGGGATGCTGATCGACTGGCCCGACGCGCCCAGCGCGAGCAGCCACACAGCCGCGTGTGGGTTGGCGTCACAGGCAAGAGATGTTGGATCGCTGGCGTATTTCGTCGGATCGTCGACCGTGATCGCCCCAGTCAGCGAGAGCTTCGTCCCGCCGAGTCCCTTGGCGAGCACCGTCCCGGTCGCGTCGCCGAGCTTCGTCCCCAGCGCCCCCGAGAGGTCAAGATCGAACCCTGTCGGAACGTAGACCGCGATCTTCGCCGTCGGCGCAGCCGTCTCGGGAACGAACAGACTGATGTCGGTGTCGGCTTTCGCGCCCGCCACCGTGGAGTACGGTGAGACGAGTAGTTCCTGTGTGTCCGCGAGCGCGGACCGTGCTCCGACCAGTGCGCACAACAAGCACAACAGGAACGGCAGCTTTTTCACCTAAGAGCCCTCTAAGTCGTTGACAAAGGCTGGATGAGACCAGCCCGCTAAGGCTGGTTCGAGCCGCAGTCGCGCAGCCCTGCGGCGTCGAACATCCGATTGAGCGGGGCGCCGATCTTGCCCAGCTTCGTCCACTCGGCCCCCATCGTCTGCGCGTCGGCTCGTCCAGAGGCGCCCAGGAAGAGACGAATGTGCAGGTCGGCCTGCCGGAGGCGCGCGATGATCGGCGTCAGACGCGACTCGAGCGCAGGCGGAACGGGTGCCCGCTCGAGCTGGCTGTCTTGCAACAGCGCGGTGGCCAGCAGTTCGCCGAGCACGTAACCCAACGCGTGGTTGTTGCCCGCTTTTTGAGCCGCTGCGATCTGCGCCTCGTATTTCTTGAACCTCGGCGTGTAGCTGCGGCAGACGGCATTGAGCTGCGCGCGATAGATCGTCGGGGTCGGGGTGTCGGCCGTCGCGATCGTGGTCGCAGCAGACGCGAGGACGGCCAACGTCCCGAGGGCGGCGAGCGTGCGCTTCATCACGCTCAGCATCGGCCCGGAACCGCGGTGGCTTGAGTCCCGAGACGGGCCGCCCGCAGGCAGCCCGTCGAATCCTTTCGGTTTGGGTGGCGCTTTCTAGTAGGTGTGCTGATCCGCGACCTCAGCAACGGTCGGCCCACTCTTGATCCTCATTCCGCTGCGCTCGAGCGCACCAGAAGCGAGCAGCTTCTCTCGAAAGGCCTTCGCCTGATCCACAGAGGGAAACTCCACCCGGATGAACGCCTCGTTTGGATTGTCCACGGCGCGCGAGACCATGTGGGAGATCGCACCGCTCTCCGCCCGCCCTGCCGGATCCTGGTCGAACATCGGCTTCCACGCGTCGTAGTCGTCCACCTCGAAGTGCATGAGCATGATCGCCACCGCAGGCTCCTCTCCTCGGGCTGCGATGCCGCAGCCGTTGACGAGCCCGATCATCCTCTATGCGCTCAGGCGAGATCAAGGCGTCCGCCGAGGTCGGCCGAGCCTCACATAGATCCCTAACGCGCGAACGGCACGATTGCCGAGGTCCTGATGAGCCTTATCCAATGATCTTTACCGGGTTTGCCCTCGCCATCGTTGGCCTCGGCTTCGTGGTCTGGCTCCTTCTCCGCTAAGGCAGTAACTGGTCGATGTGGATTTTTGGCGCTGGCCCGTTCGTCGGCGCGGGCGCAGCGGATCTTCCTCGGTTGAGGCGACCGGGCCAGGAGATCCGATTGTGACCGGATCGTGCCCAGTGAACGAAGAGAGGCCCTTCGGGGCCTCATTTTTTGAGAGCCGACGGGGAGACTCGAACTCCCGACCCCTTCATTACGAGTGAAGTGCTCTACCAGCTGAGCTACGTCGGCGTGTGCTCCGAGAAGCGCGCCTAGTGTAGCCGCGACGGGCGTTACTTCTTGTGGCCCCCGCCGCCGTTGCCGTTGTCATTGCCGTTGTCGTGGCCGTTCGCGCTGTCCGACGGTCTGGGGGTGACGGATGGTGATGGCGGCATCGGGTCGACCGACGCCGGCGTCGTCGCCGCCGGAGGCGCGGTCGTCGTCGTGGAAGTCGTCGTGACCGCTGGCGCGGCGCTCACGGGCGGCGCGACGGCGACGACCGTGTCGACCGACGCGTTCAGCGTGCGCGTCTGCTTGCCGTTGCCGTTGCTCTTCGGGTTGCCGTCCTTCTTCGCCTGGCCAGGAGCCGAGGCGGCGGACGTCGGAACAGCAGCCACCGGATCGGCGAGTGTCGGGCGCGTTCGCCCGGTCGCGAGCACCGGGACGACGGCGGCCGACTTGCGGTCGGCCGCGACGACGGTCTCGAGGCGCGTGTGACAGCACAAGGTTTCGCGGCGTGAGTCACCTGCGGAGGCACGATTGCGTTCTCGACGGCGTGACGCACGGCCGGCGTCCCGGCGACTGCCGACGTCGCAGCAGCCGTCGCGACCACTGCAGCGACCTTGGCGCCGCCGGTCAGAACCAGGGACTTGATGAGCGCGAGAAGCGAACCGACGTCGCCGCCTGCTCGCAAGCGCTTCGCGACGCACTTCGTGGCGCTTCGTCCGTCAAGCGTGCTGCAAGCGTGCGCCGCGCGCGGAAGAGCAAGGTCTCGACGGCTGCCTGTGACAGGTTGAGCTCCTCGCCGATCTCCCTGTACGACAGCCCCTGCCACTCGCGCAGGAGCAAACCGCGGCGCTGCTGCTCCGGCATCGCGTCGAGCGCCTCCGGCAGACGGATCAGCTCGTCCGAGTCGACCTGCTGCGCGGGAACGAAGTCCTGCATCGCGTCAATGTCACCGGGCGACTCGATCTTGCGGCGCCGCCACGATGAGCGTTGCCGGGTCAGGCAGACGTTCTGTGCAATCTTGTAGAGCCAGGCCGACTCGAACTCCGGGTCGACCCCGCGCTTGAACCCGCGGAACGCGTTGAGGAAGGTGGACTGCATCGCGTCCTCGGCCTCCTCACGGTTGCCGAGCTGGTGCAGGCAATACGAGTAGATCGGACGGGCGTAACGCTCGTACAGATCCCGCGTCGCATCCGCCTCAGGTGCCCCGCGTCGGGGAGTGACCTGAGTAGCGCGACCTATCAACGGAACGGCAACCACGAATGCTTTCCCTCTGGGGTTTGGAAGCTCCGTCCGCACACGGCGCTCGAGCCTCAGATCGGCACGCAGGGCGAGCGGGTGAAGTAGGCCTGGCCAAACTTTACTTCTTAACTCGTAACCCTTAAACCGCCAGCTCGCGGCCGATCTGGACGAAGAGCGCCTCGAGCGCCAGCTGGGGCGCCAGGTTCAGCTCCTCGAGGCCCCGCCAGGCCTCGCGCACCGCCTCGGCGGCGCGTTCCGCCCCGAGCAGTCGTTCTCGCGTTGCGTCTTCGCGGAGCTCCGGCAGCTTGTCGAGGTGGATCGCCGCGCGCTCGGCACCCACCGCCACGGCCACCAGGTCGCGGTACCAGGCCCCGAGCTCCTCGAGCTGCGCGAGCAGCTCTTCGCGCTCGGCGCCGCGCGCCGCTCGCTTCACGCGCTGCTCCGCGTCGCGCGCGCTCAGCTCGAGGTCGGCAATCCGAGCCTCCTCGGTCTCCCGCGCCTCGCCCGCCCGCGCCTGGGCGTTCGCGAGCAACGCCGCGGCGGCTTCTGCAGCGTCGAACGACGCCGAGCGATAGACGGACCGCGCCTGCTCGATCAACGCGTCACGTCGCGCAGCAGCTGCAGAGTCAAGCAGCCGCTCCATCCGGTCGAGCCGGCCGGCCGCGACCCGAGCCAGCGCCGCGCGGCTCGCTTCGTCGAGCTGCGGCGCGCGCGCGTCGACGAGGTCACGGATCGCGCGCTCCGAGAGCCGGTGGAACGGAACGAGCTGGCAGCGCGACAGGATGGTCGCGGGCAGCGGCCCGAGATCGTCGGCGATCAGCACGATCACCGCGTACGGCGGCGGCTCCTCGAGATCCTTGAGCAATGCATCGGCGGCGTCCTCGTTCAGGAGGTGCGCGCGGTGCACGAGGTAGACGCGTCGGTCGGCTTCGAACGGCCGCATGTGCAAGTCGCGCCGCAGCTCGCGGATGGCGTCGATCCGAATCATCTCGCCCAGCGCGTCGAGCTCGTAAAGGTCCGGATGGAACTCGCGCGTCGTCCCGAGCAGCGCCTGGCCGAAGACGCGCGCGACCTGGCGCTTGCCCACCCCGGGAGGTCCGTGGAAGAGGTACGCATGCGCGGGCCCTTCGCGCAGGGCGGCGTCGAGTAGCCGCGCCGCCTCGGTCTGCTCAGACAAGCCGGCGAACGTGCTCACGGACCTCCTCTGCGATCTCGTCAGCCGTCCGCGCGCCGTCGAGCGCGACGATCCGTCCGGGGGACACGGCCGCGAGCGACCGGTACGCCGCGTCGACCCGCCGCATGAAGTCCTCACCCTCACGCTCGATGCGGTCGGGCTCGCCGGCGCCACGCCGCCGCGCCTCCTCGTGGTCGAGCAGGACGAGGAACGTACGGTCGGGGAGCAGTCCGCGGGTCACGGTGAGGTTCAGCTCGAGCACCTTGTCCTCGCCGAGCCCGCGCGCGACACCCTGATAGGCGACCGACGAGTCGATGTAGCGGTCGCAGACGACGTCCTCGCCGCGCTCGAGCGCAGGACGGATCGCATGCTCGACGTGATCGGCACGCGCCGCCGCGTAGAGCGCTGCCTCCGCCCACGGCGCCATGTCGTGCCCGTGGAGGACGACCTGGCGCACGGCTTCGCCGACGGGCGTGCCGCCCGGCTCGCGGGTCGCGAGCACCGTCCTCCCCTGCTTGCGCAGCCAGACCGCCAGCAGCTCGGCCTGTGTGCTCTTGCCGGACCAGTCGACGCCTTCAAACGTGACAAACATCCCGCACCTAATCTACGGCCTCCATGAGGATGGTCGTGACAGGGGGCGCAGGCTTCATCGGGTCGAACCTGGTCGAGACGCTGCTCGCCCGGGGCGATTCGGTCACCGTCGTCGACAACTTCGCCTCCGGCCGGCGCGAGAATCTCGACCCGGCCGCGACGCTGCTCGAGCACGACATTCGCGAGCCGTTCTCCCTCGAGGCGGACGTGATCTTCCACCTCGCCGCTCAGGCCGACGTGCAGACCTCCATGCAGCGCCCCGAATACGACGCGGAGGTCAACGTCGTCGGCACCGTCAACGTGCTCGGTGCGGCTCCGGGAGCGCAGGTGATCTTCGCCTCCTCGGGCGGCGCAGGCTACGGCGAATGCGCCGAGCCCGCGATCGAGCAGACACCGTTCCTGCCGCTCTCGCCCTACGGGATCGCGAAGAAGTGCGGCGAGGAGTACCTGGCAGGCTGGAACCGCCTCCGGCGGACGCACCACGTTTCGCTTCGCTTTGCGAACGTCTACGGGCCGCGGCAGGACGCCGGGCTCGAGGGTGGCGTCGTCGCCATCTTCCTCGAGCGGCTCGCGAGCGGCAGTGAGACGGTGATCTTCGGCGACGGCTCCCAGGCCCGCGACTTTGTGTACGTCGACGACGTCGTCGACTCGCTGCTCGCGGCCGTGGGGCGTGCGGGCGGGCCGTTCAACGTCGGCACGGGAAGCGGCACGACGATCGCCGACCTGCACGCGGCGTGCGTCCTCGTGGCGGGCAGCGACCAGTCTCCGCGACACGAAGTCGCACGGCTCGGTGACGTGCAGCGCTCCGTGCTCGATGTGCACCTGATCGAACGTGAGCTCGGGTGGCGGCCGCGCGTCTCTCTCGCCGACGGGCTCGCACGGACCTGGGCGTGGATGAAGGAGCAGGCCGCGTCGTAGCGAATCGTGCAGCGCGATGGATGCGCCGCTCACACCCGATGCACTAATCCGCCCCTGGCGGACGGCAACCCTGGTCGCGAGCCTCGTCGCGGCGCTCGAGCTGGTGGCGCTGATCGCAGTGGCTCTCCTCCTGCTCGCGAAACCGCTCGCGCACGCTGTGCGGCAGCACGCGCAGGCTGCGGCGTTCGCTCCCGCGAAGAAGCACGTTGCGCCCGTGGTGCACGCCAGGAAGCAGGTGGTCGCCAAGCCGAAGCTCCTGCGCTCGGCGACCGGGATCCTCGTCCTCAACGGGAACGGTCGTGCAGGCGCCGCGTCGTTGGCGGCCGCAAGGCTCTCGGGGCTCGGCTACCCCATCCGCGGCAAAGGCAATGCAAAACGCCAGGACTACGCGACGACCGTCGTGATGTACAGGCGCGGCTATGAGGCCGAGGGCCGCCGCCTCGCCCGCGACCTGCACGTGCACGTCGTCGGCCCACTCGACGGCCTGAAGCTGTCGGCGCTCCGTGGCGCCAAGCTCGCCGTCGTGCTCGGCGCCGGTTGAGCAGCTACTAACACTTCGGCTTGCCGCTGTTGACCAGCTCGAGCGCGCGCCGGTAGGCATCGCCGCCCTCGCTCGGAGGCGCTTTCGGGTCGAGCTCGGTGTAGCGCTCGAGGTAGGGGTACGCGTGGCGCGGGCAACCGATCGAAAGCGCGTAGCGCCCGGCGAGCAACCACGTCTGAGGGTTAGCAGGCTGCTTCTTCGTCGCCTGGTCGTAGTAGGCGAGTGCGAGCGGGGGATTGGTCTCGTAGGCGAACGCGAGCGCCCAGAGCGGCTCGACGATCAGCGGGTCGACCGACCGAGCCCGCTTCGCGAGCGAGACGGCGTGCTGGGTCGACAGCGTCTCGGTCGCCTGGGCGGACCAGCGGGCGCCGAGCCACGGCAGCAGCAGGACGCCGAAGGCGAGAAGCGCCAGACCGGCCGCGGCCAGCACACCGAAGGCGGGGACGCGCTCGGTCGCCGGCCGGCCGACGAGGGCTCCGGCGACGAGGAAGACAAGCGCCGAGACGGCGACGAAATCCCAGTCGATGTCGACGAGCGAGTGCAAGAGGTAGGCGGGCAGGACGAGCGCGAGAGCGAGCTGGTGCCCCTGGCGCCTCAGGCTGCCGCGCAACAGCACCGCCAGGCTGAGCAGAAGCAGCGCAAGGCCGACGATTCCGGTTTCTGCGAGGAACTGCAAGGGCAGGTTGTGCGGCTCGATCGTGAAGTCGAGATAGCTCTGACGGAAGCGCAGGTTCGCGAGGTGGAACGTGCCCGCGCCGGTGCCCGCGAGCTCATGTCCGCGGAAGCCGTCCCACGCCTGCCGCCACCAGACGAAGCGGAAGTTCGAACTGGTCGAACCGAGCCGGCCGCCGCCGTTGCCGACCGCACCCGAACCGCCGCCGTGCAGGATGACGAACACGACCGCGGCGCCCGCAACGAGGACACCGACGACGAGCAGGCCTCGGCGCAGGGCAGGCGTGACACGCGGACGTGGCAACCGCTCGAGCGCCACGGCCACGGCCGCGCCGGCGAGCAAAAGCACCCCGAAGATCAGGCCGTCGTGCCAGCGCACGTGCGACGATTGGCCGTCGCTCGTCACGCCCGGCAATGCGAACGCGATCGCGACGACGACACCCGCGGGGACCGCGGCCGCCACGAGCGTCGCCGCGCTCTCGATCCGCTCGGTCGTGAACACGAACCAGGCCGCGACAACGACCAGAGCAGTCAAGATGCCGCCGCGTGAATACGTGAGCAGCAGCGCGACGATCCAGCCGTAGGCGAGCAGCGTTCCGGCGAGCCGCCGCCGCCAGAGCGCAAGCGGCAGCGCGAACGCGCCGAGCACGGCAAGCTGATTCCACAACCCGACGGGCGCGCTCAGACGGGTGACGCCCGGCGGCCCGTAGTCGTGCAGGAACGGCAGCACCTTTCCGGCGAGCGACCAGAGAACGACGGCGCCGAGCAGAACGCAAAGGCCGTTTGCGAGCTCCCGCGTGCGCGACGCGAGCCACAACCCGAGCACCGCAAAGAGGAGGTAGACGAGGGCACGGTCGGCGTAGTCCCACGAGCGGTCGGGCAGCGTCGACCAGGAGATCGAGAGCGCGAGCCAGGCGACGAGACCCGCGAGAGGCAGCAGCGCGAGCCAGCCGCCGGGAGCGCCCCGGGTCGCAAGCAACACGAGAACCGTCAGCAGCGCCCCGCCCCCGAGCCACATGAGCGAAGCGTTTCCGGGGCCGCCGCCGAAGAACACTGCGAGGCCCACAAGGGCGAGAGGCGCGACCAGCGGCAGTTCCCGGATCGCCCGCATCTCGCGCGAAGCTACCATCCCCCGCCGACGTGCCTGGACCGCTCACAAAAGCCTTACAGCGCGGTCGTACGCTCGGGTTCCTCGTGCCGCCGCTCAAGCTGCTCGTACGGGTGACGACGGTCGCCGCCGCCCTGTTCGCTGCCACTGTGCATGCGTCGCCCGCCGCTGCTGCGAGCCCGTGCTGGAAGGCCCTCTTGAACGACTGGTACGACGGCCGCATCGACCACACGTATCCGGTGCACTGCTACCAGGACGCGCTGCATCACCTGCCCGCGGACGTGCAGACCTACTCGAGCGCCCACGACGACATCGAACGCGCGTTGCAAAGCGCGATCGCTCAGGACAAGAAGACAGGACAGACGGTCGGCCCGAACAGCCTGGTGACGCCGCCGAAGACCACGACGACCACCACCACCACCGGCGGCACGACCACCACGACGACGGCCGCGCCGGGACGCCAGCCCGACAAGGGCCTCGCCGACCAGCTGAATACGTCGAGCCCCTCGTCGGTGCCGGTCCCTCTGCTGGTCCTCGGCGGCCTCGCGATCCTGCTTGTCGCGGCCGGGGCCGCGGGCCTCGTCGCGAAGCGGATCCAGGGCCGAAAACAGGCTCCGTAGCGCGCGGCTTCAGGCCTCTCGGCGGCGGTACCATGTGCTGTCCGAGGACCGCTCTACGCTCCGTCTCCCTTTCGGATCACCGAATTATCGAGGTTCGCACGCGGAGACCGTGCGGAAAAGAGGAGGCGACAAGATGGCGTCCGTAGAGCACGAAACGACCGTTCAGATCCATCCCGACGAGCTCGTCAACCACGTTGTCGACGGGAACGCCACGCTCGCCGTCAAGCGGTTGTTCACCATCGCCGGTCGCGATCCCTACGACGAGGTCGAATGGGAGATCCGCGACGCCCACATCCCCGGCAAGAACGGGCCCGCCTTCGAGCAGAAGGACGTCGAGTTCCCGAGGTTCTGGTCGCAGACCGCCACGAACATCGTCGCCCAGAAGTACTTCCGCGGCCGGATGAGCAGTCCCGAGCGCGAAAGATCCGTGAAGCAGATGATCGGCCGCATCGTCAACACGGTCGGCGTGTGGGGCCGCGACGGCGGCTATTTTGCCGACGAAGACGAAGCGCTGACATTCGAAGACGAGCTCAAGGCGATCCTCGTCAACCAGCTCGCCGCGTTCAACTCGCCGGTCTGGTTCAACGTCGGCTTCGAAGAGAAGCCGCAGTGCTCGGCGTGCTTCATCCTCTCGATCGACGATTCGATGGACGCGATCCTCGACTGGATTCGCCGTGAGGGCGTCATCTTCCGCGGCGGCTCCGGCTCGGGCGTCAACCTCTCGCGTCTTCGCTCGTCCAAGGAGCAGCTCTCGAAGGGCGGCTATGCCTCCGGCCCGGTCTCGTTCATGCGCGGT
This sequence comes from Gaiellaceae bacterium, assembly GCA_036271075.1. Classification (GTDB taxonomy): domain Bacteria; phylum Actinomycetota; class Thermoleophilia; order Gaiellales; family Gaiellaceae; genus PALSA-600. The sequence continues at coordinate 12,247 of DATBBH010000111.1, forward strand.
GCCGACGCATCGGCCGGAACGATCAAGTCGGGCGGCAAGACGCGCCGCGCGGCGAAGATGGTCGTGCTCGATGTCGATCACCCCGACATCGAAGAGTTCATCTGGTGCAAGGCGCACGAGGAAGAAAAGGCACGCGTCCTCGAGGCGGCCGGCTATGACATGTCGCTCGACTCACCCGACTGGGCGTCGATCCAGTACCAGAACGCGAACAACTCGGTGCGTGTCTCCGACGCGTTCATGGAGGCGGCAGCGGCCGACGACGATTGGAACCTGACCGCGCGCACCGACGGCACGGTCGTCGAGACGATGAAGGCTCGGCACCTCCTGCATCAGATCGCCGAGGCAGCCTGGCGCTGCGCCGACCCGGGCGTGCAGTACGACACGACGATCAACTCGTGGCACACGCTGCCGAACACCGGCCGGATCAACGCATCCAACCCGTGCTCGGAGTACATGTCGATCGACGACTCGGCCTGCAACCTCGCATCGCTGAACCTGATGAAGTTCCGCCGCGAAGACGGTGAGCTCGACGTCGAGGCGTTCGAGCATGCCTGCGACGTCATGTTCCTCGCGCAGGAGATCCTCGTCGGCAACTCCTCGTACCCGACGCCCGAGATCGAGCGCAACGCGAAGGCGTATCGCCAGCTCGGACTCGGCTACGCGAACCTCGGCGCCCTGCTGATGGCCCGCGGGCTGGCCTACGACTCCGACGAAGGTCGCGCATATGCAGCGGCGATCACCGCGCTGATGACCGGCCGCGCTTACCGCAAGTCGTCGGAGATCGCCGGCCGCATGGGCGCGTTCGCCGGCTACCGCCCGAATGCGGCAGCGATGCTGGGCGTGATCGCAAAGCACCGCGCGGCCGTGGGCAACATCGCAAACGCCGAGACAGTGCCGGCCGACCTGCTCGGCGCGGCCCGCAAGTCGTGGGACGACGCGCTCGACCTCGGCGAGGTGAACGGGTACCGCAACGCGCAGGCGACGGTGCTGGCGCCCACCGGCACGATCAGCTTCATGATGGATTGCGACACGACAGGCGTCGAGCCGGACTTCTCGCTCGTCAAGTCGAAGAAGCTCGTCGGCGGCGGCGAGATCACTCTGGTCAATAAGACAGTGGCGGGCGGCCTGGAGAAGCTGGGCTACGCGCCGACCGAGGTCGACGAGATCATCGCGTTCGTCGACGAGCGCAACACGGTCGTCGGCGCGCCCTACGTGAAGAGCGAGCACTATCCGGTGTTCGACTGCGCGGTCGGCGAGCGGGCGATCCACTACCGCGGCCACGTGAAGATGATGGGCGCGATCCAGCCGTTCATCTCGGGCGCGATCTCGAAGACCGTCAACCTGCCGGAGACGGCGACGATCGACGACGTCGCGCAGCTCTACCTCGAGTCGTGGAAGCTGGGCGTCAAGGCAGTCGCGATCTACCGCGACAACTGCAAGGTCGCGCAGCCGCTCTCGGGCAAGGGCGACAAGGGCGCACAGACGACGCTCACGCACGCCGGCGGTGCGATGGCAGCGCCGAAGCGCCGGCGGCTGCCGGACGACCGCAACGAGATCGGCCGCAAGTTCCGCGTCGGTGAGTACGAGGGCTATATCCACGTCGGCGTGTTCGACGACGGATCGCCCGGCGACATCTTCGTCGACATCGCCAAGGACGGGACCACCTTGCAGGGCTTGATGAACTCGCTGATGATCGCGGTCTCGATGGGCCTGCAGTACGGCGTGCCGCCCGAGGTGTATGTCTCGAAGCTCTCGCATCTGCGCTTCGAGCCGTCGGGCCTCACGAACGACGCGGACATCCGCGCCGCGAAGTCGATCCCCGACTACATCTTCCGCTGGTTCGGCAAGAAGTTCCTCACGGTCGATCAGCAGGAAGAGGCGGGCATCCTCTCGATGGAGGTGCGCGCGCAGATGGCCGACCGGATCGCGAACGGCGAGCCCGCGCACGTCGAGACGCCGGCACCCGGCCAGACCGCGCTTTTCAATCCGCACGAGGACGCGATCGAATGCAACCGGTGCGGCGGCCGCATGGTGCGCGCAGGCACGTGTTACACGTGCCGCGACTGCGGCACCTCAACCGGCTGCGGTTGATGTGACCCGTCGTCAGGGGGACAGTCGCGCCGTCGCGCGTTGTCCCCCTGACGACGGCAGCTGCGTCAGGGTGCGCGCATGAACATCGGGCTCGCGATGCTGGCGATCGGGGCGGTCCTGGCGGCGAGTGTCGCGATGGCGTTCGCCGCAGCAAAAACGCGCCTGCCGGCGTTGGTTGCGTTCCTCGGTCTCGGGATGATCCTGGGCTCCGATGGTCCGGGAGGCGTCGCGTTCGACGATGTACAACTCGCGCGGGAGGTCGGCGTTGTCTCACTCGTCGCGATCCTCTATGAGGGCGGCCTCTCGACGTCCTGGCGACGGCTGCGCGCGGTCGCTGCGCCTGCTGTGCTGCTCTCGACGGTCGGGGTCGTCGTCACGGCCGCGATCACCGGCGCGATCGCGCACCTGCTCTTCAACCTGTCCTGGCCCGAGGCATTCCTGCTGGGCTCGGTGGTCGCTTCAACCGACGCGGCCGCCGTCTTTGCCACGCTCCGACACACCCGACTGCGGCGGAGAGTCGCCCGAACCCTCGAAGCCGAATCCGGTGGCAACGATCCAGTTGCGATCGCTCTGACGCTCGGGCTGATCGCGTGGATCGAACGCCCGGACTACGGCCTGGGCGACCTCATGCTGCTCGTGATCCGGCAGATCGGTCTCGGCCTGCTCTTCGGCGTCGTCGTAGGGGCGGCGGCAGCCTGGCTGTTCGCCCGAATCCCCGCTGCGATCGGCGCGTTCGTTCCTGTCGCATCAGCCGCCACGGCGGCGCTCGCCTTCGGCGCCGCCGACGTCGTGCACGGCAGCGGCTTCCTCGCCGTCTACCTCGTCGGTCTCGCTGTCGGCTCGACGCCGTCCCGCTACAGAGGGCAACTCGTGGCCTTCCACGAGGGCGTTGCCTATGTGGCGCAGGTTGCCCTCTTCATCGTGCTCGGGCTGCTCGTCTTTCCGTCTCATCTGCCGG
>DATBBH010000112.1:0-2483 GCA_036271075.1 Gaiellaceae bacterium
CGCAGCGGCGATCGCGAGGATCGAGCCGAGCAGGAGGAGGCCGAGCTCGCAGTGCTCGAGGAGTTCATGCCCGAGCCGCTCGCCGAGGAAGACGTCGAACGCATCGTCGACGACGCGATCGCCGAGAACAAGGCGACGAGCATGCGCGACATGGGCCGCGTGATGGCAGACGTGATGCCGCAGATCGCGGGCCGCGCAGACGGGTCGGCGGTCAGCCAGCTCGTGCGCGAGAAGCTGGCTTAGCTCGCCTCGACCGGCTGCGGCCGCGAGACGATGAAGTCCTGCGGCCGGACCAGCACTGTTGCGAGCACGGCGCCGCAGGCCGCAACCACCGCGCCGACCAGCAGGATGTCGTGCAACCCTCCAACGAACGAGGCCTGCGCCGCAGCGCTCGGATGCGGTCCGAAGGCGCTCCTGTCGACCTGGCTCGCGAAGATCGCGCCGAGCGCAGCGATCCCGGTCGCGATCCCGACCTGCCGGAAGGTGTTGTTGATCCCCGACGCCATGCCTGCGCGCTCCTGTCTCACCGTCGAGACGGCGGTCGACGCGAGCGGCGCGTTGACGAGCCCGATCCCGATACCGCCGATGATGAAGCCGGGCAGGAGCACCGTCCAGCTCGAGGTCGGCGTCACGTGGCTCATCGACCACAGCGCGACGGCATTCAGGGCGAGGCCAGTCCCGAGCAGGAAGCGGATCGGGACCCTCGTCGACAGCCGCCCGGCGATCGGCGCCGCAAAGAACGAGACGACGCTGAGCGGCAGGAAGACGAGCCCGGTCTTCAGCGGCGTCAGCCCGAGGATGTTCTGGAGGTAGAGCGTCAGGTAGAGGAACATTGCGAACATCGACGACGAGATCGCGAACGCAGTCACCTGCGCGCCGACGAACGCAGGCCGCTTGAAGAGCTGAAGGTCGACCATCGTCCGCCGGTCGCCGAGCTGCGAGAGGACGAACAGGACGAGCAGGATGCCGGCGGCCACGAACAGGCCGAGAATCCAGCTGGTCGTCCAGCCTTGCTGGTTCCCCTCGATCAGCGCGAGGATCAGGCAGAACAGGCCGCCGATCAGTGTCACGAGGCCGATCGGATCGACCCGGCCCAGCTCCGGATCGCTCGATTCATGCAGCTGCTTCGCCGAGAGGACGACCGCGGCGATGCCGATCGGGATGTTGACCAGGAAGATCCACCGCCACGAGAGCCAGGAGGTGAGCACACCGCCGGCCAGCGGGCCGATCGCGACGGCGGCGCCGATCGTCGCGCCCCAGACGCCGAACGCCGTGCCGCGCTCCTTCCCGTGGAACTCCTGGGAGAGGAGTGCGAGGGCGGTCGCGAACATCATCGCCCCGCCGAGCCCCTGGACGCCGCGGGCGATGATCAGGAAGAGCGGGTCGTTGGCCAGGCCGCAGGCCGCGGAGGCGCACGTGAACAGCGTGACGCCGATGAGGAAGAGCCGCTTGCGGCCGAAGAGGTCGGCCAGCGATCCGGCCGTCAGGACGCAGGTCGCGAGGGCGAGCGCATAGGCGTCGACCACCCACTGGAGGTCGGAGAAGGACGCGTGGAGGGAGCGCTGGATCGACGGCAGCGCGACGTTCACGATCGTGATGTCGAGGAGGAGCATGAACGTCGCTGTGCACACGGCGATCAGCGTCCACCACTTACGCGCCATTCGGGCAACCTACACTTCGACGGGATGCAGGAAACACTTGAGATCTCCAATGCGGTCGCGGCCGAGCTGGCCGGGATCTCCGACGGGGTGCTGGACGCGCTGCGCGAACGGCTGCAGTGCACCGTGCGCCTGCGCGGCAACCAGCTGACCCTGGAGGGCGACGACCAGCATGTCGAGAACGCACGTGCGGTGATCGACGAGCTCGTCGAGCTGGTCGAAGGTGGTCATCAGATCGGCGGCCATACCGTCGACGCCGTGCTCGGCACGCTCGAGGCGGGCCAGGATGTCCGAGAGGTTTTCGACGCGGTTGTCTGGCGCCACCGTGGCAAGAAGATCGCCCCGAAGACCGTGACGCAGAAGCGCTACGTCGATTCGATCAGGCGCGCGACGGTCACCTTCGGGATCGGCCCGGCCGGTACCGGCAAGACCTACCTTGCGATGGCGCTCGCGGTCGCGGCGTTGCACGAGCGCGAGGTGTCGCGGATCATCCTCACGCGGCCCGCCGTCGAGGCCGGCGAGCGGCTCGGGTTCCTGCCGGGCGACCTGATGGCGAAGGTCGACCCGTACCTGCGCCCGCTCTTCGACGCGCTGTACGACATGCTCGACCCCGACAAGGCGAACAACCTGATCGAGCGCGGGACGATCGAGGTGGCGCCGCTGGCGTTCATGCGGGGGCGCACTCTGAACGACAGTTTCATCATCCTCGACGAGGCGCAGAACACCTCGCCCGAGCAGATGCAGATGTTCCTGACCCGCCTCGGCTTCGGCTCCAAGGTCGTCGTCACCGGCGACATCACGCAGATCGACCTGCCGCGCGAGCAG
>DATBBH010000113.1:0-19799 GCA_036271075.1 Gaiellaceae bacterium
CGACGTTGCTGCGGGGCTCGCCTCCCGTCTCGACGCCGGCCTCAACTGGGATCTCGTCGATCTGAGCGCCGACGGAGTCGGCAAGCGCCCTGCGCTCGCAGACTCCGTCGTGGTCGATGTCGGCTGGTCGACCGACGTGAAGCTCGCGATCTTCCGCTCCGGAACGTTCGATGCGAACGAGGTGGGAGGGACCGCCGACGTGAAAAACGCCGCCGTCGAGCTCGAAGACTTCTCGACGCAGGCTCAGATGCTCGAGCAGGCGCACGCGGAGCAGCAAGGCCCGTCGATCGAGGAGGCCGACGTGATCGTCGCTGGTGGCCGTGGGCTCGGCGAGCCCGAGAAGTTCACGCTGGCAGAGGAGCTCGCGCAGGCGCTCGGCGGTGCGGTCGCGGCGACGCGTGCGGTCGTGGACGCCGGCTGGTACCCGTACTCAGCTCAGGTCGGACAGACGGGCAAGACCGTTTCGCCGAAGCTCTATGTCGCGCTCGGCATCTCCGGCGCAATTCAGCACAAGGTCGGGATGCAGGGCTCGAACGTGATCGTCGCGATCAACAAAGACCCGAACGCACCGATCTTCGAGTATTCGGATCTCGGCGTCGTCGGCGACCTGCATACGATCGTGCCGAAGCTCGTCGAGCTCGTCCGCGCGCGCAAGTCGTGAGCGTTCGCCCAGCCGATTTTCCGGCGCCGTGGTCTCCGTCCGAGGCGATCGGACAACCGACCGACCCGGTCGACGAGCGAATCGACGTCGGCTTTCTGATCGTCGGCGCAGGCCCGGCGGGTCTTGCCGCGGCGATCCGCCTCGGACAGTTGGCGGAGGAACATCCTGAGACGGCGGAGCGGCTCGGCGAGGTGCCGGTCGCGGTGCTGGAGAAAGGGAAGGCACCCGGTTCACACCTGCTCTCGGGCGCAGTTGTCAATCCGCGCGGGCTGCAGCGCCTGTTCAAGGATCGAAAGCGCGTCGATGAGATGCCGTTCTACGGCGAGGTGCATGGCGAGTCGGTGCTCTTCTTGACGAAGCGGCGCGCGCTACGGATCCCGACTCCGCCGACGATGGTCAACCACCGCAATTACGTCGCATCGCTGTCGCAGCTTGGGCGCTGGCTCGGTGACGAGGCCGAAGCGCTCGGGGCGACGATCCTGCCGGAAACGTCAGCCGAGCGGTTGCTCGTCGACGGCGGCCGCGTCGTCGGCGTGCGCACCGGTGACCGAGGTCGCGGGCGCGGCGGAGAGGAGCTCGGGAACTTCGAGCCGGGCTCGGATATCACCTCGCGCGTGACCATCCTCGCCGAGGGGACGCAGGGGCACCTGACCGGCGCAGCGCTCGATCACTTCCGCCTGCGCAGCGACAACCCGCAGGTGTGGGCGCTCGGGGTGAAGGAGGTGTGGAAGGTCGCGAAGCCCTTGCGCGACGTCGTCCACACGATGGGCTGGCCGTTGCGTAGCGGACGCAAGTATCGCGAGTTCGGCGGCTCGTTCATCTATCCGATGGGCGACGACATGGTGACGGTCGGGATGGTCGTCGGTCTCGATTACCGGGACGCAGAATTGTCGGTGCACGATCTGCTGCAAGAGCTGAAAACGCATCCGCGCGTGCGGAAGATCCTCGACGGGGGCGAGCGGGTGCAGTGGGGCGCGAAGACGATTCCGGAGGGCGGGTTCGTCGCACTGCCGAAGAAGCTGCACGCGCCGGGGCTCTTGCTGTGCGGGGACGGAGTCGGGCTCGTGAACGTGCCGGCGCTCAAAGGGATTCACTACGCGATCGAGTCGGGGCGCCTCGCCGCCGAAGCGGCGTGGCGGACACTCGAGCGTGGTGCGTCTGGTCGTGATGCACTCGCCTCGTACGACGAAGCTGTGCGCGCGTCGTTCATCTGGAGCGATCTGAAAGAGGTGCGGAACATGCGCCAGGCGTTCGGGCGCGGGTTCTACGCCGGCGGGGCACTCGCGAGCGCGATGACGGTCACGAAAGGGAGGTTCCCGCGCGGAGAGATGGAGACGGAGCGCGACGCTGAGCAGTCGCTGATCGTCACCGACCGCGCGAAGGCGTACCCGGCGCCGGACGGTGTGTTGACGTTCGACAAGTTGTCGAGCGTGTTCGCGTCGGGGAACCGCACTCGCGACGACCAGCCGAATCACATTCGCGTGCAGACGAAGGTTCCGCGAGAGCTCGGGGAGCTGTGGGCACGGATGTGCCCGGCGCATGTCTATGAGGTCGGCGAGGCGGACGGAGAGGGAACGGTGGAGGTGAAGCTCGCCCCGTCCAACTGCGTCCAGTGCGGCGCCATCACCGCCAAGGGCGGCCGGCTCACGCCACCGGAGGGAGGCAGCGGGCCGGAGTACACGCTCACGTGACTCGGGCGCGCGCGTCTCGTCACGGCGGCTGCCGCCCGACATGCTTGTGGGGGACAGGTTCGTTGCAGACAGCTCGGAACCGTTCGATCGCGTAGGCCGGGGAGTTGCCGAAGAATGCGAGCAGTTCGTCTCGCGCAAGCTTCATCTCCGCGAACGCAAGACCGATCGTCGCGGCGTAACTCGTCCAGGCGTGCGACTCGAGCGAACCGGGCGCGCCGGCTCGCCGCGGGTTCTGGATGACGTACCGAATTGCGTTGAAGAGCGATGCCTCCGTGCGCAGTCGGCGATTCCAGAAGCGCTTGCCGAACAGATGGTTGACCCGGCCGTGCTCCTGGTTGAACCAGACGGCGTACCCCGTGTTGAGCTCGCACATTCCATCGGACAGACCACGTTCGCCCACGCCGATCACCAGGTGATAGTGGTTGTCCATCAGGCAATACGCCAGCACGGTCCAGCCGAACTTCTTTGCGATCCGGTCGACCGTCAGGCAGAAGAACCAGCGGTCTCGATCTTCGGTGTAAATCGTCCGCTTGTTGTTCCCGCGCGTGACGACGTGGTGATAGCCGGAGCTCTCGTCGCGAAGTTGGGTCGACATGGCCGACGACGGTAGGCGTCAACCCGCGACGAGTGTGTGACCGTCCCACTTTCGCCCCACACTTGTTTCACTTCTGGGGCGGTGGCAGCCGCCAGACGGCCGCCAGACGTGGCTAGATTCGGCGTGTCGTGATCACCTCCGCTGACAATCCTCGCGTCAAGGACGTCTTGCGGCTGCGGAAGGCTCGCGAGCGGCGGCGGGATGGATTGTTCATCGCGGAGGGCGTGCGCGAGGTGGAGCGCGCCCTCGAGGCCGGGCTTGCAGCACGCGCGATCTACGTCGCGCCCGAATTGCTCCCCGAGTGGAGCCGGCCCGGGAGAGAAGAGGTCAGCGCCCGAGTGCTCGCCAAGATGGCCTACCGTGCCGAGCCGGAAGGACTGCTCGGCGTCTTCGAGGCGCCGCAACGCGCCATACCGCCCGATGCGACTCTGGTGCTCGTTGCCGTCAACATCGAGAAGCCAGGCAACCTCGGCGCGATGGCGCGCACGGCGGACGCCGCGGGCGTCGACGCGCTGCTCGTGGCCGGCCCAAACTTCGATCCCTGGAACCCGAATGCGATTCGCGCGTCGACTGGCGCCGTCTTCACTCTGCCGATTGTCGAAGCGACTCTGGCTGACGTTGCCGCGTTGCCGCACAGAAAGATCGCCGCTGTGCTCGAGGCGACGCAGGCGCACACTGCGCCCGACTACACCGGGCCGACGGCATTCCTGATCGGTGCCGAGGACGCGGGACTCGACGACGAGTGGCGCGAATTGGCCGACGCCGAGGTCGTGATCCCGATGAAAGGAGCCACAGCCGACTCGCTGAACGCGAGCACCGCGGCCGCAGTACTGCTGTTCGAGGCGGTGCGCCAGCGTGCCGGCGCAGCTTGAGATTACGGTTCGGTGGTGATCCCCACCCGCGACGACGTCGAACGCGCACGCGCAACCATCGGCGATCGCCTGCAACGAACGCCGCTTCTGTCGAGTCGCACGTTGAACGCGCGCCTCAAATGCGAGCTCTTCCAGCGCACCGGCTCGTTCAAGGTCCGTGGCGCGCTGAACAAGATCAGCACCCTCACCGCCGAGGAGCGTTCAAGCGGCGTGATCGCGATCAGCGCCGGCAACCACGCACAGGCGACCGCGTACGCGGCTGCTGCCGAAGGAATCGACGCGCTTGTCGTGATGTGGCAGGGCGCGTCCGAGCAGAAGATCACCGCAACCCGCAGTTACGGCGCGACCGTCGATCTCGAGGCGTCCGGCCCGGCCGACGCGTTCGCCAGGCTCGCCGCGCTGATCGAACAGACCGGACGAACACTCGTGCACCCGTTCGACGACCCGGTTGTGCTGGCCGGTGCGGGCACCGTCGGGCTCGAGATCGAGGAGGACGCACCGGACGCCGACGCGATCGTTGTCCCCGTAGGAGGCGGCGGCCTGATCTCCGGCATACAGGTCGCCGTTGGCGCGCGCGTGCGCGTGATCGCCGTCGAGCCGGACACGAGCACGGCGCTCCACACCGGGCTCGAGCACGGTGAGCCGACGCCCGTCACCCCGACCTCCATCGCGGACGGACTGAACGCGCCGTTCGCAGGGCGCCTTCCACTCGAGATCACGAAGAACCTCGAGCGGGTGCTCGTCACCGAAGCGGAGATCGAAGATGCCTTCCGTTTTCTCTATGCACGCGCCAAGCTCGCCTGCGAGCCGGCCGGCGCAGCGGCCACCGCGGCCTGGCTCGCAGGCAAGATCGAGGCCGATCGACCGGTGCTTTTGGTCTCCGGGGGGAACGTCGCCAGGGAAACCGCCGCTGCTATCCTGGCCCGTCAGTGAAGACCGACATCCATCCCGAGTACGTCCTCGCCACGGTGCACTGCAGCTGCGGGAACACGTTCACGACGCGTTCCACGAAATCGGAGCTGCACGTCGAGATCTGCTCGAACTGCCACCCGTTCTACACCGGCAAGCAGAAGCTCGTCGACACGGGCGGCCGGGTGGAGCGCTTCCAGCGGCGGCTCGAAAAGGCCGAGCGCGCCGCGCGCGCGTCGTCCTAAGCCATGGCACAGGCCATCGGAGGACAAGCCGTCCTCGAGGGCGTGATGATGCGCGGTCCGCGCAACTGGGCGGTCGCCGTACGCAAGCCGGACGGCGACATCGTGCACGTCGCACGCACGATCGACCCGCTCGCCGCCCGCCACTGGGCGCTGCGGCTGCCGATCATTCGCGGCGTCGTCGCACTGGGTGAGAGCCTCTCGATCGGCTTCCGCGCCCTGAGCGTCTCGGCGACGTATGCCGCACAGGAAGAAGCAGAAGGGGACGGCGAGCCGGCGGAGATCGGACGCTGGGCGCTCGCGTTTGCGTTCCTCGTCGCGATCGGCTTCGCGATCGCGATCTTCAAGGTCGGGCCTGCACTGCTGACCGACACGCTGCCGATCTCGAACGGCAGCTGGTTCGTGCTCGTCGAAGGGCTGGTGCGTGTCACCGTCTTCGTCCTGTATCTGGTCGTCCTCAGCCTCATCCCGTCGCTGCGGCGCGTGTTCCAGTACCACGCGGCCGAGCACAAGGCGATCAACGCCTACGAGGCTGGAGAAGAGCTGACGCCGGAAACCGCGCAGCGCTATTCGTTGATCCACCCGCGCTGCGGGACGGCGTTCCTCCTCTGGGTGATGGTCGTCAGCGTGTTCGTGTACGCGACGCTCGGCCGCCCGGTCTGGTACTGGCTGATCATCAGTCGGATCGTCCTGCTGCCGGTGATCGCCGGTCTTGCGTACGAGCTGATCCGCTTCGCCGGACGCCACTCGGAGAGTCGCGTGCTGATGACCCTGCTCGCACCGGGCTTGTGGCTGCAGCGTCTGACGACGCGGGAACCGACGCTCGACCAGCTCGAGGTGTCCATTCGCGCGCTTCGGGAAGTCCTGGAGCACGAGGGCCGGGCTGAACCGGCCGACCGACGTGTGGAGGTGATGGCGTAATGGCAACGGATCGCAGAGCCGAAGTCGTCTGGCAGGGGGACCTGATGAACGGCGCCGGCACGATCGAGACCGTCACGAGCGGAGCGTTCGCGCCTCTCGACGTGTCTTGGGCGTCGCGCTCGGAGGAGCCGAACGGCAAGACGAGCCCCGAGGAACTGATCGCGGCAGCGTGGGCGTCGTGCTTTTCCATGGCGCTCTCGGCCGGGCTCGCCAAGGATGGCAACCCGCCGGAGAAGCTCGAGACGTCGGCCACGGTGACGTTCCAGCCGGGCGAAGGGATCACGAAGGGCGCACTGACCGTCCGCGGCACCGTGCCCGGCCTGGCAGCGGACGCGTTCGTCGAAGCGGCCGAGACGGCGAAGCAGAACTGCCCTGTCTCGAAGGCGCTCGCGGGCATCCCCGAGATCTCACTCGACGCCTCGCTGGCGTAGGCACACTGCGGCGATGGCCGCACTCGACGATTTGATCGCGGAGCTCGACCGCTCCTACGAAGAGGCGCAGGCGCGCCTGTCGGACCCTGCCGTCTACAACGACCACCGCGAGGCGGCCGACGTGGGGCGGCGCCTGAAGGAGCTCGAAGGCCCGTACAAGCTCGCGCAGGAGTGGAAGCAGGCGCGAGCAGACCTCGAGGCCGCGCGCGCGGACTCCGAGCTCACGGAGATGGTCGCCGGCTACGAGGCCGAGGTCGAGCGACTGGAGGAGGCGCTGAAGCTCGCGCTGGCCGAGCGCGACCCGGCCGACGACAAGGATGTGATCGTCGAGATCCGCCAGGGCGTTGGCGGCGATGAGGCCGCCCTTTGGGCAGGGGAGCTGCAGCGGATGCTGCAGCGCTACGCCGAGAGGCGCGGCTTCAAGTTCGAGCAGATCGAGACGAATGCGAACGAGGGAGGCGGCCTGAAGGAAGGCGTGTTCGCCATCAAGGGGGACGGCGCGTACTCGATCTTCAAGTTCGAAGGCGGAACCCATCGCGTGCAGCGCGTGCCCGAAACGGAGTCCGCCGGGCGCATCCATACCTCGACCGCCACGGTTGCGGTGATGCCGGAGGCAGACGACGTCGACCTCGCGATCGACGAGAGCGACCTGAAGATCGACGTCTATCGCTCCTCAGGACCGGGTGGGCAGTCCGTGAACACGACTGACTCCGCGGTGCGCATCACTCACATGCCGACAGGCATCGTCGTCGCGATGCAAGACGAGCGCTCGCAGTTGCAGAATCGTGAGAAGGCGATGCGCGTGCTGCGTGCACGGATCTACGAGGCGGAGCGTGAACGACAAGCGGCGGAGCAGGCGGCCGCACGGAGCGCCCAGGTCGGGACGGGCGCGCGTGCCGAGAAGATCCGCACCTACAACTTCCCCGAGAATCGCGTCACGGATCACCGGATCAAGCTGACGACGCACCGTCTCGATCAGGTGCTGCAGGGTGATCTGGAGGATTACACCGACGCACTCATTTCGGATCAGCAGCGCCGCGCGCTCGAAGGGTGACGCTCGGCGAAGTTCTGTGGGGGGCGACCGACTACCTCGCGGGCCGCGGCGTCGAGAACCCGCGCCTCGACGCCGAGCTGTTGCTGGCGCGTGCGCTCGGTCTCTCGCGGATCGAGCTCTACACGCAGCACGACCGACCTCTGACGGATGCCGAACGCACCGTTGCCCGCGAGCTCGTGCAGCGTCGTGGCAAGCGCGAGCCGCTTGCGTACGTGCTCGGCGACTGGGACTTCCGCCGGCTGACCCTCAAGACCGATGCGCGCGCCCTCGTCCCCCGTCCGGAGACCGAGATCGTCGTCGAGCGCTGCCTCGTGTTGCTCGAAGGCATCGAGTCGCCGCGCGTCGTCGACGTCGGCACCGGTAGCGGCGCCATCGCGCTCGCGATCGCGCAGGAACGTCCGGACGCCCGGCTGCATGCGACGGACATCTCGCGCGCAGCGATCGAACTGGCTCGCGAGAACGCAGACGCGAACGGCCTGACCGTTGAGTTTCGAGCAGGCGACCTGCTGGCGGGCTTCGAGGGGCCGTTCGACCTGGTCGTTTCCAACCCGCCCTACGTCGACGCCGGCGAGCTCGACTCGCTCGAACCGGAAGTGCGAGATTGGGAACCGAGAGGTGCGCTCGTCGCCGACGGCCAGACCGAGCGGCTCGTCAGCGACGCCCAACATGTGCTGAACGGCTGGCTCGTGCTGGAGGTTCACGAGGCTCGTGCGAGAATCGTCTCGCAGGCCCTCGAGCGGGCGGCGTATTCGAGCGTCGGCATCGTGAACGACCTGGCCGGGAAAGAACGAGGCGTGGAGGGATGGTGGGGGACGACGCTATCGACGAGATGATCGACGCGATTCGCGGTGGTCAGCCGGTGCTGTTACCCACCGACACGGTCTACGGTCTCGCGACCAGCGCCGAGCGGGAGGACTACGCGACGCGTATCTACCGGCTGAAGGGCCGCCCGCAGACACAGCCGAGCGCACTGCTCGCAGCCGACCTCGACACGCTGTTCGCCCGGCTTCCCGAGCTGCGCGGGCGATCCGAGACGATCGTGCGCGAGTTGCTCCCCGGGCCGTACACGCTCGTCGTGCCGAATCCGGCGGGTCGCTATCGCTGGCTGACCGGAAACCGTTCCGATGCGATCGGGGTCCGGGTGCCGGAGCTGCCTGCTGCGGCACAGCGGGTGGTGTCTGCGGTGGGCTGCGTCATGGCCACGAGTGCCAACGAGCCGGGTGGCCCGGATCCGGTATCGCTGGACGACGTGCCCGACCGGATTCGCGCGTCGGTCGCGGCCGAGCTCGACCTCGGACCGCTGCCGGGAACGCCGTCGACCGTGATCGATTTCACCCACCCGCAACCCGCTGTGATCCGTGACGGGGCGGGCTCCGCTGCCGCCGCGATCGAACGGGTTCGCGCCGCACTGCCCGGTTGAGCTACTACCATCGCCTCGATGGCGGTTGCGCAACAGACGTTCGACGAGCTCCGGACGGCCGGGCTCGCCGACGTCGATCCCGAAATCGCAGAGTTGCTCGGGCGGGAGCTGGAGCGGCAGCGCGGCCAGATCGAGCTGATCGCCTCCGAGAACTTCACCTGGCCGAGCATCCTCGAGGCGGTCGGGTCGGTTCCGACGAACAAGTACGCCGAGGGCTATCCGGGCAAGCGCTACTACGGCGGCTGCGAGGTCGTCGACGAGATCGAGGAACTGGCACGTGGCCGCGCTACTCAGCTATTCGGCGCCGAGCACGCGAACGTCCAGCCGCACGCCGGAGCGCAGGCGAACATGGCGGTCTACTTCGCGATCCTGAAGCCCGGCGACCGCGTGCTCGGCCTCTCGCTCGACCACGGTGGCCACCTGACCCACGGTCTCAAGGTCAACTTCTCCGGGAAGCTGTACGAGTTCCACCACTACGGCGTCTCGCGCGAGACGATGCAGGTCGACTACGACGAGGTGCTCACGATTGCCAAGGCGGTTCGACCGGCGTTGATCGTCTGCGGCGGTTCCGCGTATCCACGCACGGTCGAGGCCGACAAGTTCCGGCTGATCGCCGACGAAGTCGGGGCGCTGCTGATGTGCGACATGGCCCACTTCTCGGGATTGGTCGCCGCCGGCCTCCATCCCAACCCGGTGCCGCATTGTGACTTCGTCACCTCGACGAGCCACAAGACGCTCGCCGGCCCGCGCGCCGGATTCGTCCTCTGCCGTGAAGAGCACGCGTCGAAGGTCGACCGTGCGGTCTTTCCAGGCATGCAGGGTGGTCCATTGATGCACGTGATCGCGGCGAAGGCCGCCTGCTTCCGCATCGCGATGACCGCCGCATTCAAGGACTACCAGTCGCAGGTCCGGCTCAACGCGGACACGCTTGCGGCCACGTTGCTGGACGGCGACTACGACGTGCTCACCGGAGGCACCGACACTCATCTGGTCCAGCTCGATCTGCGTCGGACCGAGTGGACGGGCCTCGCGGCTCAGGAGCGTCTCGAGGAATGCAAGCTGACGTCGAACCGCAACACGGTGCCGTTCGACGAGCGCCCGCCGATGGTCGCCTCCGGCGTGCGGCTCGGAACGCCCGCCGCGACGATCCGCGGCTTCGACGAGTCCGACTTCCGGGAGGTCGGATCGATCATCGTCGACTCGCTGAACGAGAGCGCCGGCGTCGAAGGGCTGCGCGCGCGTGCGCTCGCGCTCTGCGACAAGCGCCCCCTCTATCCGGGCTTCCGCGGCTACACGACGTACTTATGAGCGTCACCGAGGTTCGACACCCGCTCGTCCAGCACAAGCTGTCGTACCTGCGCGACCAGAGCACTCCGACGGTGCATTTCCGGAAGCTGGTGGAGGAGGTCACGCTGCTCCTCACCTACGAGGCGACCAAGGATCTCCCGACCGAGGACGTCGACATCGAGACGCCGCTCGAGGTGCATCCGTTCCCGCGCATCTCGGGGAAGAAGGTCGCGGTGTGCCCGATCCTGCGGGCAGGACTCGGGATGCTCGACGGCGTGCTGACATTGATCTCCGGCGCACGGGTCGGCTTCATCGGCCTGTACCGCAACGAAGAGACGCTTCGTCCGGTGGAGTACTACGTGAAGCTTCCTTCCGACGTCGCGGATCGCGATGTGATCCTGCTCGATCCCATGCTCGCGACGGGTAACTCGACCGTGCACGCGGTGCAGCTCGTCAAGGACGCAGGCGCGACGAGCGTTCGGCTGATCGCGATCATCGCTGCGCCCGAGGGGATCAAGAACGTCACCGAGGCTCACCCGGACGTCCAGATCGTCGTGGCCGCCATCGACCGGGGGCTGAACGAGCTCGGCTACATCGTTCCGGGCCTCGGCGATGCGGGAGACCGGCTCTACGGGACGAAGTAGGCTGCAGCCGTGGTCTGGAATGAGCTGACCGACCACCTGCAGGTGCTCTACGGCGCGGCCGCCGCGTTCGTGATCGTGCTCGTCCTCACGCCCGCCGTCGGCGCGAGCGCACGCTACCTGCGGGTGATCGAGCGCAAGCCCGAAGGGGAGCGTGAACGTCCGACGATCCCGAGGTTGGGTGGGCTCGCGCTCTTCCTCGGTGTCTTCGTGCCGTCGCTTGCGTTCCTACCGCTGTCCGGTGAGTTGCGCGGCGTGCTGCTCGGCGCTGCCGTCGCGACGACGGTCGGCGCGATCGACGACTTTCGTGGCCTGCCGTGGTACGGCAAGCTCTCCGGACAGGTGCTCGCTGCGGCGATCGCGACCGGGTTCGGCGTCTACGTGCACAGGTTCACCTTTCCGATCGTCGGCGTGCACACGCTGCCGCCGTGGGTCGGCGTCACGCTGACGGTGATCGGGATCGTCGCGGTGATGAACATGGTCAACTTCCTCGACGGTCTCGACGGGCTCGCGTCCGGCGTCTGCGCGATCTCGGGAGTGACGTTCTGTGTGATCGAGCTGTCGCGTGGAGAGATTGGCGCGGCGGTGCTCGCGGCGATCGTGGCCGGGGCTTGCCTCGGCTTCCTTCGCCACAACTTCTATCCGGCTCGGATCTTCATGGGCGACTCGGGAGCCATGCTGCTCGGGTACACCCTTGCAGCGATCGCGGTGCAGGGTCTCTTGAAGACCGCGGCGTTGGCGACCCTCGTCCTGCCGCTCCTCGTGCTCGCGGTGCCGGTGCTCGACACGTCGTTTGTCGTCGCAAAGCGGCTGAGGAGCGGCCAGCCCGTGTACGTCGCCGATGCACGCCACCTGCACCACCGCTTCATTCGGCTCGGGTTTTCGCAGCAGCGTGCGGTCATCTACCTCTGGATCTGGTGCGCGACCCTCGCGCTGGCGGCGCTCGCCACGCGCTTCGCGCCGCCGCACCACCACGGTCACTGGAGTGCGACCAACCTGGCGATCGACGGGGCGGCCGGGGTGGCCGCGGTGGCGTTCTCGCTCTACGTCGTCTACCTGCTCGAGATCGTCAAGCTCGCGAACCGCCGTCCGCGTCGGCGCGACCAGGCGTCCAAGGCGGCCTGAGCCGCGTCACAAATCGCACCTGGCTACCGCTTGGGGATGCGAAAACAGGTGTCACAAGCCCTGGTATGCTCCGGGCCGGTGCAGCCCCCGCGATCGACGTTCTCCCTCGCCGGGGCCGGCAGCGTGCTCATAGGCTTCACCGCAGCGTGTGTCGTTGCGGGCACGCTGATCGGCTGGGCGGTGGGGAGCCTCGATTACGGGCTCGCCTTCGGCGCCGTCGTCGGCATCCCCGTCGGCGTCGCCGTCACCGTAATCCGCTACCGAAACATCTGATGCCCAACTCCTGGACCGAGCCACGCACGGCCCCGCCGACCTTCCTGCCCGCGATCGCCGGCGGGATCGTGATCCTGGTCGCGCTGCCGCTCTTCCTGATTGCGGGCTGGCCGGTCAAGGGCTGGGCGCTCGGAGCCGTGCTGTGGTTCGGCTCGGAAGCGTTCGGCGCGGTCCTGACGCGGCTGCGAACCCGAACGGGTAACCTCGCCGCCGCAGGCGTGGCCGCTTTTGGAATGCTTTTTCGCGCGATCGCCGTCATGGTGGTCGTCTTCGCCGTCGCTGTGGCCGACAAATGGGTCGGGCTGGCGGCTGCCTTGACGTACGCCGCCGGCTATTCCGCTGCGCTCGGGTTGCAGCTCGTCGCCTACTACAGCGGCCCGAAGGCAGCAGGCCCTGCGACATGAAGCGCGTCCTCGTCATGCTCAGCACGCTTGCGCTGCTGCTGCCCGCGAACGCGTTCGCGCGTGGGACGTTCGACCCGACCACGGAGTTCGAGCAGCACGAGTGGATCCCGATCCATCTCGGCCCGCTCAATCTTTCGATCACGAAGGCGGTCGTCTACCTGATGCTCGCGAGCGTGCTGACGATCGCGTTCGGGCTCTTCTTCATGCGGACGAAGGTCGGCCGCAAGCCGGGCCGGAGGGAGACGGTCGGCGAGTTGGTCTACGAGATCGCGCAGACGCAGGTCGCCGAGCAGGGGCTGCCGACCAAGGCGATCGGCCGCTGGTTCCCCTTCGTGGCGACGTTGATGCTCTTCATCTTCATGGTCAACTTTCTCGGCTTCATCCCGCTGCCGCTGACCGGCGAGACCTGGCACGGCATCCCGGTGTGGGGCATCTACGCCGCCACGAGCTCGATCTCGGTGACTCTCGCGCTCGCACTGCTGACGTTCGTCTTCACGCACGTCGAGGGAATCCGCTGGAACGGCCCCGTGCGCTACTTCAAAAGCTGGATCCCCGAGGCGCCGAAGCCGCTGCTCCTGTTGATCGTGCCGCTCGAGATCCTCGGTCAGTTCATGCGGCTGATCTCGCTCTCCGTCCGTCTGTTCGCCAACATGCTCGCAGGCCACATCCTGATCCTCACCTTCATCGGCCTGATCTTCATCCTGCAAAGCTGGGTTCTGGCAATCGTCGTCGTCCCGGTCGGGATCCTCTTCTACCTCTTCGAAGTCGTGATCGTGATCGGCATCCAGGCCTTCATCTTCGCTGCACTGTCCGCCATCTACATCGGCACGGCCATCGAGCCGGAGCACTAGGAGGAGAAGCAAAAATGATCGGCACCATCCTTGCCGCCACCACCGGCGACGTGACCAAGGCCGGGAAGGCCATCGGTCTCGCCCTCGGTGTCGGCCTCGGCGCGCTCGGCGCCGGCGTCGGCATCGGCAACATCTTCGGTTCGATGATCCAGTCCGTGGCCCGCCAGCCGGAGTTGCGCGGCGAGCTGCAGGGCATCCAGTGGCTCGGCTTCGCACTCACCGAAGCGGTCGTGTTCTACGGCCTGCTCGGTTCGATCCTCGCCTACGTCCTGGTCTGAACGGATGCTCGCCTCGAACCCGCTGATCCAGGTCACGCCTGGGCTGATGATCTGGACGATCGTCTGTTTCCTTGTGGTCCTGTTCGTGCTGAGGCGCTACGCGTTCGGGCCGATCCAGCAGATGATCGACCAGCGTCGCGAGCGCATCGAGCAGGCGATCGCCGAGGCGGACAATGCCCGCGAAGAGGCGCGCAACCTGCTCGAAGAGCACCGCAAGCTGATCGGCCAGGCGAAGTCCGAATCGGAGGAGATTCTCGCCGAGGCCCGGCGCATCGCCGAGTCGCAACGCGAGCGCGTCCGTGCCGAGACCGAAGAAGACCGCCAGCGGCGGCTGGAAGAGACGCGCCGCCAGATCGAGCAGGCAACCCATCAGGCGCTCGGGCAGATCCGTGAGGAAGTCGGCAAGCTCAGCCTGCTCGCGGCCGAGAAGATCACGCGCAAGTCGCTCACGGGCGCCGACCAGGGCAGGTTGATCGACGAGGCGCTCGCAGAGATCGACTTCAGCGAGCTTGAATCGAGCCGGTCATAGGCGTCGCGCACCGCATCTATGCGCGCGCCGTCTTCGAAGCGGCGCAGGACGCCGGCTCACTCGAGGCCGTGCACGCTGAGCTCCGGCAGCTCCGGGACGCGTTCGCCGAGGCGCCCGACCTCGAGGCGATGCTCGAGAACCCGGAGGTCGACTCGCGGGTCAAGGCGGATGTGCTCGCGCGTGTTGCCGCGGGCTCGGACGACACCGTCGTGAACTTCCTGCGCCTGATCGCAGAGAAGGGACGTGCGGGTGAGATCGCGGAGATCGTCGCCGAGCTGGACACGCTCGTCGCCGCGGAGAACCGCGTGCTCGACGTCGAGCTCACCACCGCGCACGAGCTCTCCGACGAGGAGTTCGGCCGCATTCTCGATCAGATCGAGACCGCTTCCGGACGAACCGTGCAAGCGGAAAGGAAAGTAGACCCAGACCTGATCGGAGGCATCGTCCTCCAGGCCGGTTCGATGAGGCTCGACGCGAGTGTGCGCGGCCGGCTCGAACGACTCAGACACGACCTGACGCACGCAAGGAGTTAGTGACCAGATGAAGCTTCGTCCAGAAGAGATCACGTCGATCCTCAAGGAACGGATCGAGAACTTCGACACCGAGTCGAACCTGGCGGAGGTCGGCGCCGTGCTGCAGGTTGGCGACGGCATCGCCCGGATCCACGGCCTGGAGAACTGCCTCGCGCTCGAGATGCTCGAGCTCGAGCACGGCGTCGTCGGCCTCGCGTTCAACCTCGAGGAAGACAACGTCGGCGCAGCGCTCTTCGGGGACTGGGACAAGGTCACGGAGGGCGAGCCGGTCCGGCGCACCGGGAAGGTCGCGTCGGTGCCGGTCGGCGAGGCGCTGCTAGGCCGCGTCGTCGATCCGCTCGGGAACCCGATCGACGGCCTCGGCCCGGTCGAGTCGACCGAGACCCGCCCGGTCGAGTGGAAGGCGCCCGGCGTCATCCAGCGCCAGCCGGTGAAGGAGCCGCTCCAGACCGGGATCAAGGCGATCGACTCGATGACGAACGTCGGCCGCGGCCAGCGCGAGCTGATCATCGGCGACCGCTCGACCGGAAAAACAGCGATCGCGATCGACACGATCTTGAATCAGCACGACCAGAACGTGAAGTGCTTCTACATCGCGATCGGCCAGAAGGCCTCGACCGTTGCACAGGTGGTCGAGCGGCTGCGCGAGGCCGGGGCGATGGAATACACGACGGTCGTCGTCGCCGGCGCCTCCGAGGCGGCGCCGATCAAGTGGATGGCCCCGTTCGCGGGCTGCGCGATGGCGGAGTACTTCCTCTACAAGGGCGAGCACGCGCTCGTGATCTACGACGACCTCACCAAGCAGGCCGACGCGTACCGGCAGCTGTCGCTGCTCCTGCGCAGGCCGCCGGGCCGCGAGGCGTTCCCTGGCGACGTCTTCTATCTGCACTCGCGCCTCTTGGAGCGTGCGTGCAAGTTGAGCGACGAGCTGGGTGGTGGCTCGCTGACGGCATTGCCGATCATCGAGACGCAGGCCGGTGACATCTCGGCATACATCCCGACGAATGTGATCTCGATCACCGACGGTCAGATCTTCCTGCAGGCCGACCTCTTCTTTTCCGGCGTTCGCCCGGCCGTCAACGTCGGCACGTCTGTGTCGCGCGTCGGCTCGTCCGCGCAGACGAAGGCGATGAAGAAGGTCGCGGGACGTCTGCGTCTCGACCTCGCCCAGTACCGCGAGCTGGAGGCGTTCGCGCAGTTCGGGTCGGAGCTCGACCAGGCGACCCAATCGGCGCTGAACCGCGGCGAGAAGATGGTCGCAACGCTCAACCAGCCGCAGTATCAGCCGTGGCCGATGGAAGAGCAGGCGGTGGCGCTCTACGCAGGCGTCAACGCGTATCTCGACGACGTGCCGACGTCCGATATCCCGCGGTTCCAGGATGAGCTGCGCGAGTACCTGCGCGCCGAAGGCTCGATCTACAAGACGATTCGGGAGAGCGGCGACCTCGCCGACGACGTCGCCGAGAAGCTGAACGCCGAGATCGAGAAGCTGAAAGCCCGCTTCAGCGCATCCGACGAACAGGCGGCGTAGTTGGCGACCACCCAGGACCTGAAGCGGCGCGTCCGCTCGATCACCAACACCCGCAAGGTGACGAAGGCGATGGAGCTCGTCGCCTCCGCGCGCCTACGGCGATCGCAAATGCGCATCGAGGCGATGCGGCCGTATGCGGACCGGATGCTCGAGCTGATGGCCGGCGTCTCGCAGGCCGCGGGAGCCGTGCGGCTGCCGCTGCTCGAACGCCGCGAGAGCGTGCAGAAGGTCGCGATCGTGCCGGTCTCGGCCGACCGCGGGCTCGCCGGTGGCTTCAACGCTCAGGTCATTCGCCGTGCGCTCGCGCTCCAGCGCGAGGCGGAGGCGGCGGGGCAGGAGGTGGTCTGGTTCAGCACGGGCCGGAAGGCGGCTTCGACTCTTCGCTTTCGCCGCCTGAACGTCATCCAGTCCTGGACCGGCTTCAGCGAGCGGCCGGCCTACCGCGACGCGCAGGCGCTGGCGCATGCCGTCTCCGAGGCGTTCGTGAACGGCGACGTCGACCGGGTGGTGGTGGTCTACAACGCGTTCGTCTCCGCGCTGACGCAGAGAGTGACCGTTCGCGAGCTGCTCCCGATCTCTCAGGAGCTGATCCAGCAGGCGGCCGAGGCCGATGAAGACCTGCCGGGTCACACGCCGGACTTCATCTACGAGCCAGAGCCGCAGGAGATCCTCGCCCGGCTGCTGCCGGTGTATGTCGAGACGGAGCTGTACCGCGCGTTGCTCGAGTCGGCTGCCTCGGAACAGGGTGCCCGCATGACAGCGATGCGCAACGCCTCGAAGGCTGCCGGCGAGCTGATCGACAGCCTCACGCTGGCGATGAACCGGGCCCGCCAGGCCGAGATCACGCAGGAGATCCTCGAGGTCGTCGCGGGCGCGGATGCGCTCGCGGGTTGAAAGGCTGAAACCTCTAACTTTCTGCTCCGTTCTGCGTCACACGGACAAATGGCGCCCGTCTTGACCCTTGGTCCTGTAGTGTTCCGACGCCCGTGAGCACCAAGGTCGATATCGCGCCAAACGAGGCCGTCCCGACCGAGGTCGCGCCGCTCGCAGGCGAGGCGCAGGCGGTCAAGGCCCGCGGCTACTGGGAGCTCGTCTGGAGCCGCTTCAAGCGCGACCGACTCGCGCTCGCATCGATCGGCTTCATCCTTCTCCTGCTCTTCTCGGCGTTCGTGCTCGCCCCGATCATGGCGCACATCCTCGGGCACGGCCCGAACGACATCTTCGCCGACGGCGTCGACCCGCATTCGCTCGCACCGGTCGGCCCGTGGACACACATCAGCGAGGCGCCGTACCTCGGCGCGAGCGGGCACTTCGGACGGACACTGCTGCCGCTGGGCGCGGACGGGGCCCTCGGCCGCGATCTCTTCCTGCGCCTGCTGTACGGCGCCCAGACTTCCCTCGAGGTCGCCCTGCTCGCAACGACGGCGTCGGTCGGGATCGGGGTGTTGATGGGGCTCTCCGCCGGGTACTTCCGCGGCTGGGTCGACACGCTCGTCTCGCGGATGATCGAGATCGTGATGGTCTTTCCGTTCCTGCTCTTCGTCATCGCCCTCCGTGTTGTGGCCGGCGACACGCTGAACAAGATCACCTTCGGCGGTGTCCTCGCTCCCGGTGTCTTCACGCTGGCGCTGATCTTGGCCGTCTTCGGCTGGTTCTACCCGGCGCGCATCATTCGCGGCGTCGTCCTATCGCTCCGCGAGAAGGAGTTCGTCGAGGCAGCGCGCATGACCGGGGCCAGCGACCTGCGCATCATGCGGTCGCATCTCCTGCCGCATCTGGTTGCGCCGATCATCGTCTATTCGACCCTGATCATCGCCACGAACATCATCGCCGAGGCAGGTCTCTCGTTCCTCGGGCTCGGTATCGAGCAGCCCACGGCCAGTTGGGGCAACCTGCTTGCCGGTGCGCCTGACTACTACCTCACCCAGCCGTGGCTGATGGTGTGGCCGGGCCTCGCCATTCTGTTGACGACCTTCGCGTTCAACCTGCTCGGCGACGGTCTGCGGGACGCGTTCGATCCGCGCGCTCGCATCTAAAAGAGACGGATCGCGACGAGGAAGCTCCCGCGAAAGACCTAACTATTCGCGCGCGGCTGCGTCGTAGTCGCAAGCTGGTGTTTTGTAACAGCCCTGTTACCATGCGGCGCCGCTCGTCGAGGGGCGAGCGGATCCGTCAGAGGAAGAGGAAGGAGTCATATGCGCAAGAAGCAGATGCTCTCCCTGTTTATGCTCGTTCTGGGAGTAGCGTTGCTCGTTGCCGCCATGACCGTGGGAGCCGCCACTTCGGCGACTCAGCGGACAGGCAAGGCGGGCGTCACGAAGGGCGGGACCTTGAGGGTGAACGAGGCGAATGCGGACTTCGACTTCGTCGATCCGCAGCTCGCTTACCGCACCGACGACTGGTCGATGCTCTTCACGACCGCGATGCAGCTCGTCAGTTTCCCCGAGAAGTCGGGTGCTGCAGGCAGCCAGTTGTATCCGCAGGCTGCGACGGCGTTCCCGATCGTCTCCAACAACGGGAAGACCTATACCTTCACGATCCGTCCGGGCCTGAAGTTCAGTGACGGCTCGCCGGTGACCGCCGCGGCGTATCAGCGGGCGTGGGAGCGCATCCTGAGCCCGAAGATGGGCTCGCCGCTCGGTGTCAACCTCGATCTGCAGAACACGATCGCCGGTGGCGACGCATTCCTGAACGGGAAGGCCTCGCACATCTCCGGCATCAAGGCGGTCGGACAGAAGATCTCGTTCACGCTCACGAAGCCGAACGCGACCTTCGTCTCGATCCTCTCCATGCAGTGGTTCACTGCGGTCAAGCCGAACATGCCCTACTCGAGCCAGGGTCTGAACGTCTACCCGGCCGCAGGCCCGTACTACATCAAGAGCCGTGACCCGGGTCGCAGCACGGTGCTGGCGCGCAACCCGTACTACAAGGGTGACCGCCCGGCCAACCCGGACCAGATCGTCATCACCCCGAACGTGAACATCGATCAGTCGCTGCTGCAGGTCAAGGCCGGCCAGGCCGACATCGACCTTGGCCAGATTCCGCCGACTGCGGCATCCGATCTCGCGACCACGTACGGGATCAACAAGGGTCGCTTCTTCGTTGGCGCGACGTCGTGCGTGAACTACATGGGCATGAACACCGCCCGTGCTCCGTTCGACAACGTGAACCTGCGGAAGGCCGTCAACTGGGCGATCGACCGTCCGGCGCAGGTTCGCCTGCTCGGCGCGTTCGCCGGGACGCGGACGTCCCAGATCCTGGTTCCCGGCATCCCCGGTTACCACAAGTTCAGCGCGTACGCGATCAAGGGTGCAAACGTTGCCCAGGCCAAGAAGGTTGGTGGCTCCGCCATCGACTCGGCGCCGACGCTCAACGTCGTGCACACGACGAGCTCGTACTCGACGAACCGCGCACAGGTCGCGGAGTACAACCTGAAGCAGGTCGGGTTCAAGATCAACGACGTGCCGACACCGGCGACGACCTACTACCAGGTGATCCAGACCAAGGGCACGAACTACAACTTCGTCACCAACGGCGGCTGGTGCGCCGAC
>DATBBH010000114.1:0-4545 GCA_036271075.1 Gaiellaceae bacterium
TGCGGTGAGGAGACGGCGCTGCTCGAGTCGCTCGAGGGCAAGCGCGGCCAGCCGCGCTCGAAGCCGCCGTTCCCGGCGATCTCCGGCCTCTACGCGTCGCCGACCGTCGTCAACAACGTCGAGACGATCACGACCGTCGCCCCGATCATCGCAATGGGCGGCGCGGAGTACGCGAAGCTCGGTGTCGAGAACTCCCGCGGCACGCGCGTCGTCTCGATCTCCGGAAACGTCGTCAACGGCGGCAACTACGAGATCGAGTCTGGGATGTCGCTACGGGAGATCATCTATGACCTCGGCGGCGGCATCCCGGACGGGCGCGAGCTGAAGGCCGTGGTGCCGGGCGGCTCCTCGACGGTGATCCTCACGAAGGAGGAGATCGACGTCGGCTACGACTTCGACTCGCTGGCGCAGCTGCGAACGGCGATGGGCTCGGCGGGAATCGTCGTGCTCGACGACCGCTGCTGCATCGTCCAGCTCGGCATCCGCTTCTCGGAGTTCTACGAGCACGAGTCGTGCGGCAAGTGCACGCCGTGCCGCGAGGGCACGCGCTGGCTGACCGCGATCCTGCGCAAGCTCGAGGACGGCCGGGCCACGCAGGGCGACCTCGACCTGCTGCTCGACGTCTGCGACCGCATCAACGGCAAGTGCCTCTGCCCGCTCGGCGACTCCGACGCGATCATCATCGCGAGCTATGTCGCGAAGTTCCGCGAGGAGTTCCAGGCACACATCGACCAAGGCGGCTGTCCGTTCGACGGGAGCTCGTCGCTCGACCACGTGCTCGCGCCCGTGCAGATGCACCTGCACGCTCCAGTCGCCGAGGTGCGCGCATGAACCTTCGGCCACAGTCCGCTCAGGACGTGACCCGGGTCTACCGGACTGCCACAAGCGCTCCACAGGCTGCCGCGGCTGGTGTGCCATGAGCGCGCCGGAGCTCGTTACCGTCACCATCGACGAACGGAGCGTGCAGGTGGCGAAGGGCACCGGCATCGTCGAGACGGCCGCTTCCGCCGGCATCGAGATTCCCGTCTTCTGTTACGAGCCTCGCCTCGGTCCTCCCGTCGGCGCGTGCCGCATGTGCCTCGTCGAAGTGGAGGGCATACCGAAGCTGCAGGCCGGCTGCACGCTGTCCGCGCAGGAGGGCATGGTCGTGAAGACCGCGCGCACGTCGGCGCAGGCCGCGGAGGGCCAGAACTCGACGCTCGAGTTCATCCTCGTCAACCACCCGCTCGACTGCCCGGTCTGCGACAAGGGCGGCGAGTGCCCGCTCCAGGACCTGACGTTCCGCTACGGGCCGGGGAACACACGCATGACCTTCCCGAAGCGGACCTTCGAGAAGCCGATCCCGATCTCACCGCTGATCGCGCTCGACCGCGAGCGCTGCATCCTCTGCTACCGCTGCACGCGCTTCAGTGAAACGGTCGCCGAGGACGGGCAGCTCGTCGCGATCAACCGCGGCGCGCATTCAGTGATCGCGACGTTCGAAGACGAGCCGTACGTCGGCCACTTTTCCGGCAACGTCACCGAGCTCTGTCCGGTCGGTGCCCTTACCTCGACGCAGTACCGCTTCGAAGCGCGGCCGTGGGAGATCCAGAACGTGCCGACGGTCTGCGGGCTCTGCCCGGTCGGCTGCAACACGACCGCGACCACGCGCGAGGGCAAGGTCAAGCGCATCCTCTCTCGCAACCACCCCGAGATCGACGAGGGCTGGCTGTGCGACAAGGGCCGCTTCGCGTACGCGCACCTCGACGCGCCCGACCGGATCACGACGCCGCTCGCGAAGGCGGGACCGCGCCGGTTCGAGAGGCTGTCGTGGGACGACGCGCTGGACCGCGCGGAGGAGCTGCTGCGAGCCGGCGGCGCGTCGACCGTGACCGCCCTCTCGGGCGGCGAGTCCGTGGAGGAGGCGTATGCACTTGGGAGACTGCTGCGCGAGGGGCTGGGCGCAAACGAAGCCGTGCTCCCCGAAGTCGTGCCCGATTCACTCGACGCCTACCGAGCTCCGCTCTCCGCACTGCGGGAAGCGAAGACGATCGCCGTGCTCTGCGACGAGCCGGTGGTCGAGCGCGCGCCGGTCGTCGAGCTCTGGCTGAAGGCGGCGCGGCGCAAGGGGGCGACGATCACCTACGGCGCGCCCGACGGACCGGTCGACGCGCTCGTCACCGATCAGCCCGACGTTCGCCTGGGCGCTCGCGACGTCTACTACCTGCCGAGAACGCCGAACGGCCGCGGCGTGACCGACGCCTGGAGCGCCGCCGGCGACGGCGAGCCGGCGGACGAGCGGCCGCGCCTGCTCGTCATCTCGGGCGACGAGGCAGCGACGGATCCGAGCGTCCGCGCACTCGCAGCCGACGTCGACGTCGTGATCGGCGTCGGGATGTTCGAAGAGAGCTTCCGCGGGCTCGCCGACCTCGTTCTGCCGGGCACGAGCTATCTCGAGCGCGACGGCACCACGATCAACCTCGAGGGCCGGCTGCAGCGCCAGCGCCGCGCCGTCCTCGCTCCGGTGCCGGACGTGCTCGCCTGGATCGCCAAGCTCGCCGAGCGCTTCGACGTCGAGCTGGCTCCGCACGCCTCCCTCGTCTTCGAGGAGATCTCAGAGCGGTGCTTCGGCGGCATCTCCTTCGGCGAGGTCGGCGAGCGCGCAGAGCTGCCGCCGCGCGCAGAGCACCCAGCCGAAGGAGCGGACCAGATCGTGCTGCCTCCGAGCCAAGGCCTGCGCCTGATCGCCTACCGGCCGCTCTTCTCCGGTACCGCTGTCGACCGCACGCCCGAGCTGCAGTTCCAGCGCCCGGCCGGCGAGGTGCAGCTCTCCCGTGAGGACGCCACCTCGCGCAAGATCCGCAACGGCCAGACGGTGAACGTCTCGTCCAACGGTACGTCGGTGGAGCTGCGCGCGCGCATCGCGCGCGATCTCACCGCCGGCACCGTGCGCATCGCGCGGGACGACGCCGGTGAGCTGCACGCGGTCGTCGAGGTTACGGCTCAATGACAGAACCGTGGTGGATCACGATCATCAAGGCGTTGATCGTGATCAACGTCGTGATGGTGTTCTTCGCCCTGACGACGTGGCTCGAACGCAAGCTGCTCGGACGGATGCAGAACCGCTACGGCCCGAACCGCGCCGGCCCCAAGGGCCTGCTCGTGCCGATTGCCGACCTGCTGAAGCTGATCCGCAAGGAGGCGTTCGCTCCGATGGCCGCGAAGGAGCCGCTTTACATCATCGCGCCCATCGTCACGATGTTCACGGCGCTGCTCGCCTTCAGCGTCCTGCCGTTCGGCGCGGGCTGGACGGTTGACGGTTACCGGATCAACGGCGCCGTCGTCAACGTGCCGATCTCGCTGATCCTGATCTTCGCGCTCGGCTCGATCGGCATCTACGGCTTCATCGTCGGCGGCTGGGCCTCCGAGTCGAAGTACTCGATCCTCGGTTCGATGCGCACCTGCGCGCAGCTCGTCTCCTACGAGGTGTCGCTCGCGCTCTCCGTACTCGGCGTCGTGTTGATGGGACAGTCGCTCAACCTGCAGGCGATCGTCGACAAGCAGCAGGCGACGATCTGGTTCTTCATCCCACAGTTCGTCGGGCTGTGCGTGTTCCTGCTGGGCGGCGTCGCCGAGACATCAAGACCGCCTTTCGATCTACCCGAGGCGGACACAGAACTGGTCGCGGGCTACCACACTGAATATTCGGGAATGAGATGGGGGATCTTTCAAGCGGCCGAGTACGTGAACATGCTGGTTCTCTCGGGCCTCTGCGTGACGCTCTTTTTCGACGGCTACCACTTCCCATGGGTGCCTGCGCTCGACAAGTTCGGCCCGATTTGGTTCGTGCTGAAGCTGTTCACGTTCGTCGTGCTCTTCATCTGGCTGCGCGCCTCGCAGCCACGCCTGCGTTATGACCAGTTGATGCGCTTCGGGTGGAAGATCCTCCTCCCGGTCGCGACGGTCAACGCGCTCGCCACGGCGTTCTTCGTGGTGGCTGTCTCATGAGCTTTGTGGTTCCGAACACGCTCAAGGGCTTCGGCGTCACGCTCAAGCAGATCTTCAAGAAGCCGATCACGCAGCAGTACCCGGAGTACAAGCGGCCGGTGTACCCACGCTATCGCGGCCGCCACCGCTTGAACGTCCACGAGAACGGGCTCGAGAAATGCGTCGGCTGCTCGCTGTGCGCCGCCGCGTGCCCCGCCGACTGCATCCGCGTGGTGCCGGCAGAGAACACACCCGACAACCGCGTCTCGGCCGGCGAGCGCTACGCACGCATCTACGAGATCAACATGTCGCGTTGCATCTTCTGCGGCTACTGCGAGCTCGCGTGCCCGTTCGACGCGATCACGCTCGGCAACGACTTCGAGATCTCCGAGTACAACCGTGACGATCTGATCTACACGAAGGACATGCTGCTCGCGCCGCCGATCAAGCGTGTGCCCGTCGCCGACGCAGACCTCTACGACACCCCCATCCCCTACTACGAAGGCCATTCGTAGTGGCGAACTTCCTGGTCTGGGTCGTCTGGGTGGTGGCGGCGTTTGCCTGCCTGGCGAGCGCGCT
>DATBBH010000115.1:0-12895 GCA_036271075.1 Gaiellaceae bacterium
CCGCCTTCAGCACCGACGCGGGCGAGACGTGGCAGCCGGCCGACGAGGGCCGCGACCGCAACTACAGCTGGTCGGTCACCGTCGACCCGGTTGACCCCGATTCCTGGTACGTCTCGGCGAGCACCGGCCCCTTCGCCGCTCACGGCGGTGGCGACCCGCAGGCACGGATCTATCGCCGGCGCGGCGGCCGACCGTGGGAGCCGCTTGCGGGCGGCCTCCCCGACCCGCTGCCGGCGATGCCGTATGCGCTCCTCGCCGCCGAGGGTCGCCTGTTCGCCGGCCTCGCCGACGGTCGGATCTGGGAAAGCGCGGACGGCGGCGACCGGTGGGCCGCGCTTCGCCTCGAAGGCGAGCGGATCGGCTCTCTGGTCGCGCTTGCCGCCTAGGCGGCGAGCTCGTTCGGGACGACGACGATGTCGAGAACGCGCTCGTGCCGTGCGACGGTGAACGTGACGGACGCGCCGATGCGCTCGCCGACGAGTAGGCGCTGCAGCTCTCCCATGGTCTCGACCTGGCGGCCGTCGACGGCGACGATCAGGTCGCCTGGCCGAACGCCTGCCAGTGCGGCGGGCGCGTCGTCGACCACCTCGCCCACCTCGACGCAGCCGGTGCGGCCCAGCTCGCGGGCGAGCCGCGGCGGCAACGGCCGCTGCTGGCCGCCGATGCCGAGATAGGCGCGGCGGAACCGGCCCTCCGTCATCAGCGCGCTGATGATCTGCCGCGTCGCCGCGTTGATCGGCACTGCCAGGCCGAGTCCGACACCCGCGACGGCGGTGTTGATCCCGACTACGCGGCCGCGGCCGTCGGCGAGCGCGCCGCCGGAGTTGCCGGGGTTGAGTGCAGCGTCGGTCTGGATCACGTTGTCGACGACGCGAACGTTCACGCCGGAGCGCGTCGGCAGCGACCGTCCGAGCGCTGAGATGACGCCCGCAGTGACCGAGCCGGCGAAGC
The DNA here is from genome assembly GCA_036271075.1 of Gaiellaceae bacterium. Lineage (GTDB taxonomy): Bacteria > Actinomycetota > Thermoleophilia > Gaiellales > Gaiellaceae > PALSA-600. The sequence goes on from DATBBH010000115.1 coordinate 952, forward strand.
CGTTCGGGTTTCCGATCGCCACGACGAGCTGGCCGACCCGGAGCCGCTCGGCATCGCCCAGCTCCGCGGCTGTGAACGCGTCGCCTTCGAGCCGCAGTACTGCGAGGTCGGAGAGCGCATCGGCGCCGATCACGGCGAACTCGACGTCGCGTCCGTCGGAGAACGACGCGCGGCCGGCGCCGGTGGTGCCTGCGACGACGTGCGCTGAGGTGAGGAGGAAGCCGTCCGGTGTGATCACGACGCCGCTGCCCCCGCCGTCGAGAACACGGCCACCGCGAACCCGGCGGGTCACGCGGAGATTCGCGACCGACGGCGTCACCTGTTCTGCCACGGTCACGACGACCTGCGAGTACGCGTCCAGCGCGTCCTGATCGTCCGCCGGAAGGCCGCTGCCGATCAGCGTCATTCGTGTCATTCGAGCCAAGGTACCCACCGCTCGGCTCTGTACAGCGCCACCTGCGGCGGCTATCCGGGGAGCTTCGAGGCGAGAATCTCGACGTGCTCGATGGTCGGCGGTTGGCTGAACAGCTCCGTCGCACGCGCCGCAAGAGCTTCCGCGACGGGACCCGCCAGGTGCTGTTCCCTGCCCGCCTCGGTCGGGAAGGCGTCGAAGATCAGGAAGTTCGAGGCATCGATCCGCGCGGCGAACCATGCCAGCGTCTCGGGCTCGGCCTCCACGAGCGGAAGCGCGCTCTCCAGGAATGCCGCGACCTCGTTCTCCTTGCCCGGTGCCGCGGTCAGGCGGACACAAAGACCAACCGTGACCATGCCGTGCCTCCTTCGATGAGTGGGACGGATGAGGTGGTGGGCCGCGCCGGGCGACCCACCATCTCGTGTCGTTCAGTCGTGCCTAGCGCGGTGGGAACTGCGAGTTCGGCAGCGGGGTGGCGAGATTCGCCGTCGGTGCCTTGGCAGTAAAGCCGATCACCGCGCAGTTGATGTCCACGCCTGACGCCCCGTAGGGTGCCGGCTGGCCCGTCGCTGGGTTGACGCCGGTGATCAGGTCGGGCCTGCTCGCGGCGAGGTTGAAGACCTGCACCTCGTCGATCTGGCGTGTGTTGAGGCCCTCCTTGACGGCCTTGTCCGTCCAGAGGCCGAGCTGGGCGTCCCAGAGCGGGCTGTACGCCTGCGCGTGCCGCGGGTCGGTTTCGGTCGGGAAGTCGCCGAAGACGTTGAGCAAGTCCCCGCCGTTGCGGAGCGCATTGATGAGAGCCGTGTTCCCGGCGCTTGCGTCCTCGGAGGCGTGGCCGTCCTTGACAAGGTTGACGAAGCCCTGCGCGTTCGGGTTGTCGGGGCCTGTCTGGCCGTTGATGAAGCCGAACAGACGCTCGCGGGCAGAGCCGAGGAAGTCGTCACCGCCGTTGTAGGCCGCCTTGTCGAGTGCGGGCACATAGGTCGAGCGCTCGAGGACGGAGGTGAGCGGCTGGCCGGCGTCAGTGGAGATGTAGACGATCGGCTGGCCGGCGTCGAAGCCCTTCACGAACAACAGGTCGACCCAGTTGTCCTCGTACTGGCCCTGCGGCTGCGGCCCGGCGATATGGATCCCGAGCACGCGGTCGCCGGTGTTCGTGTGATGGTTGACGTCGAACGGCCCATCGCCGGTGGCGACTATCGGCGCGCTGTAGACGGTGTTCGAGCCTTCGATCCGGATGAACGGGCTGTAGCCCGGCCCCGCGACCGCGCCCGGCTGGAAGTTGGCCAGCGGGAAGCCGTTCGGGCCAGGCGTCGCGATCCGGGTCGGGCTGAAATCGGGTGCGCCCTGAAAGTCGACGACCGCCTGACCGAACTTGTTCTGGTCGGGAGTCGGTGACTCGAGCGTCACCGTCTGCACGGCCGCCGGATCGCCGATGGCGAGATTGCCGAGCTTCGGTGCGTAGTTGACCCCCAGATCGTGGGCGATCCCCTGGTCCGATGCGTCGAGCAGCGTGAACCAGACCGTCTCTTCGTTCGGGGTGCCCTTGTACGCGACGCCCTTGTAGAGCGGCAGACGGACGGATTCCTTGCTCAGGTCGACCTGGATCGCGCTTTCCTCGGTCAGGTGGTCGCGCGGGAGTAGTCCGGTCAGCTGGCCGAGCCCTTTGGCGGCGCCCGGCGCGTCATTGCCACCGGCGAAGGCCTGGCTGACCATCACCGCGGCGAATGCGGCGAACACGAGCGTGGCGGCGAGCAGCCAGCGCTTGGACAAGAGCTTCATCTGTTGCTTCTCCTTTCGTCCGGCGAGGCCGGGTAGCGAGGCCGCGACCGTACGAAGAAGTCCTCAGCGGGATCTGAGCGCTCGCTCAGTCAAGGGCGAGCTGCTCGACGAGCCACTCGCTCTGCCGTCGTCGCTCGTCGAGATAGGCGTCGATCCCGCCGGCTTGCTCGGCGATCCGTGCGGCGATGAATCCAAGGCGCGCCGCTTCCCAGAGCTCGATGCTCGGCGGCGGCGCCCAGTCTGCAAGGTCGGGCGTGGCGTCGATCAGCTCACGTGCGCGCGCCAAGCACATCCGCGAGTACGCCTCACGAGTCGTCTCGTTCCAGCGGTCGATACGCCGCATCAATCGTCCTCGCGGCGCGACGACCTTGACGGACAGCGTCTTCAGCGGGTCGTCCAGCTCGACCTCGTACAACGCGGGCGCGAGCCAGTACGGGAGATCCACGAGCCGGCAGGCATGGACTCCGGAGCGACACGTCGCGACGTCGGCTTCAACCCACTCGCCGGGGCGGCCTTGCGGGAGGGGCCACGCGAACCCACTGAACACGCCACGACCATCAGCGGTCAGGAACTTGTACGCCGTCGTCACGAGTGCCAGTCCTTGAACGCCGTTAGCAGCTTCGCCTTCATCTCCCCAGGAATCTCGTCTGTCGACAGGCGTTGCGCAGTCGCCATTGTGGTGCGAACCTGGTCGACGAAGCTCGAGCAGCCGTCGCAGAAGTTGAGGTGCAGCTCGAACGCCGTCATCTGCTCCGCCGTCATCGTCCCGTCGATGTACTCCGACGCAAGCGCGACGACCTCTTGACAGGTGTAGTCGTGCTGGAACTCGCCGCTCGGCTCAGCCATCGAAGTACCTCTCGAGCTCGGCCCGAACGCGCACGCGCGCCCGATGCAGCAGCACGCGCTCGTTCGCGGCGGTGATTCCAAGGGCCTCGGAGACCTCCTCCGCGCGGCAGCCGACCACGTCACGCAACATCATCACGAGCCGCTGTGAGTCGGGCAAGGACGTGATCGCCGCGTCGACAACATCGCGCGTCTCGCGAGCCAGCACGCGCGATTCGGGAAGCGTGCGCCAGTCCGTGGGAAAGACTTTCCAGCCGCCCGGAAAGGGCTCGCCCCGGCGGAGGAAGCGCTCTGGCTCGACAAGCGGCTCCTCCTCCGAGACCTCGAGCGCAGAGAACGGCAACGAACGTCCCTCACGGGCGCCTCTGTCACGCGCGATGTTGGCGACGATCTGCAGGACCCAGGTGCGTAGAGACGACCGACCCTCGAACCGCTCGAGCCCGTCCAGAATCGCCACCCATCCATCCTGCACAACCTCCTCTGCGACGGAGCGCACGCGAACATACCCGCGCGCGACGGCGAACATCGCAGGGTAGAGGGCGTCGACGGCCTCCTCGAACGCCCGCTCGTCTCCTTCGCGTAGACGACCAACAAGCTCGGACTCTTCGGCCGTGCCGGCGACCCCGCCGACGGAACCGCTCACCATGCGAGGCTACCGCGCCGCGCCAGCGTGGGTCGAGTGGTGTAACAAAACAGCCCGCCGATCGACTACAGAAGACGTGCGAGTCCTTGCTACGAGCGTCGTTGCGGCCCTGGCCTTCCTGGTTGCATCGGCAGGGTCCGCGTTGGGCGCCACAAGGAGCCCAAGCCTCACCGTTCACGCTTCGGCGTACGGCCGCATCCTCTTCGACGGGCGGTCCTACGCGCTCTACGCCTTCACGAGAGACGACCGGGGCCGCAGCAACTGCGGCGGCGCGTGTGCACGGCGGTGGCCCCCGTACATCGTGAAGCGGGCGCCGAGCGCCGGGGGCGGTGTCACGGCCTCGCGCATCGGAACGATCCGGCGAGCTGACGGGAGCCTGCAGGCAACCTACGCGGGCAAGCCGCTCTATCGCTACGTCGGGGATCGCAGGCCGCTGCAAGTCCTTTGCCAAAACGTGCGGGAGTTCGGCGGGCTCTGGCTCGTCGTCCGGCCTAGCGGGAGGCTGGTGCGGTGACCCCGCGAACCGTCATCCGGCTATTCGGGCAGCTCTCGATCGAAAACGACTCGGGCCGCCTAGGCCCGGCTGACCTGGGCGGAACGCGGCCGAAGCAGGTGCTCGAGATCCTGCTCGCGGCGCGCGGTCATCGCGTCACCACCGACCGCCTCACCGAGCTGGTCTGGGGGGACCGACGCCCTCAAGACGCGGTGGGCTCGCTCCAGACATTCGTCTCCAGTCTTCGCCGGCACCTCGATCCGGACCGAGACCGTGCGCGGGCGCTCGTCGTCACCGAGCCCGAGGCCTACCGCTTCGCCACCGAGCTGGTCGCGCTCGACCTCGACCGGTTCGACGAGCTGCTCGAGCAGTCAGGAGGCGAATCCACCGTGAGAGCCCGGCGTGCGCTCGAGGAGGCGCTCGCACTGGTCCACGGAGAGGTTCTCGAGGACGAGCCGTACAGCACCTGGGCCGCCGATCTTCGTGGCACCTACCAGGGACGAGTTCTTGGCGCGCATCTCGAGGCGGCGGACGCCGCGTTGGCGGAGCTCGACTTCGACGCCGCTCTGAGACACACAGAGACGGCCGCAGCCCTCGACCGCTTCAGCGAGCGCGCACAGCGGATTGCCATCCTCGCGCTGTACGCACTCGGGCGTCAGCACGATGCGCTGGCGCGGTACCGCGCATTTCGTGCGCTGCTCGACGAGGAGCTCGGCCTCGAGCCGACTCCCGAAACACGCGCAGTAGAAGGCGCGATCCTCCGCCAGGAAGACGTGCGTCAACTCCTGCCCCGACCGATTAGAGGCTCCGACCAACGCGCCGGCGACGTGGCAATTCGCCTGTTGGGGCGGACCGCCGAGCTCGACACCCTCACACGCGCAGTACAAAAGGGACTAGAAGGCGGGCTCACGATCGTCCAGATCGAGGGAGAAGCGGGACTCGGTAAGACGCGGCTGCTCGACGAGATAGCGACGCGCCTCAACGGTGTCCGGGTCGGACGCGCATCCTGCTCCGAGCTCGAGCGCCACCTTCCTTACGTCCCACTCGCGGCTGCGCTACGCGACGCGGTTGGAGGCGACGAGCCCGATCCGCGCCTGCCCGCACTCGCGCGGATCCTGCCCGAGCTCAGCCTCGAGACGCCGATGCCCGAGTTCGACGAAGTCGAGGTGCTCGAGGCACTCGCCGCGCTCGTCGCAAGACACGCGCCCCTAGTGCTCCTCATCGACGACCTGCACCGCGCCGACGGCGAGACCATCGCAGCGCTTGCCTACCTCCGTCGCAGAGGCGGCGCAGTTGCAGGGGCGGTCGTCACCACACGAGACATCGGGCAGTGGAGCGATCTCCTCGACGGCCTTTCACCGGATACCGCTGTACGACTCGAGCCACTCTCCGCGGACGACCTTGCACCACTCCGGATGCCAGAGCTGCATAAGTCGAGCGGAGGCAATCCACGCTTCGTCGCCGAAGTGCTTGCGGATGGACAGCCGAACGGGCCGTCGACGACTCTGACCGAGGCGCTGCTCGCGCAATGCCGCGCCGAAGGGCCGCGCCTCTTCCGCGTGCTCACCTCGGCCGCGCTGCTCGAGCAACCGTTCGCTCCGGAGCCGCTTGCCGACATCCTCGCCGCTGAGCCGACCTCGCTCACCGAGGAGCTCGAGCGTCTCTGCGAGCGGAGGATCCTTCGGGTCGACGGGCAGGGCTTCCGCTTCCGGTACGAACTCGTACGCCAGGCGCTCTGCGAAAGCATCTCCCCGGCCCGCCGCCGGCTGCTTGAGGAGCGCCTCGACCAGGCGATCGCCGCCGCATGACTGCAACCAGCGCCACAACCGAAGCCGCGCTCTTCGAACGCAACGACGAACCTGCCTACCTGATGGACCCCGGGGAGGGACGGATCCTCGACGCAAACGACGCAGGGTGCAGGATGCTCGGTTACACCCGCGCCGAGCTGCTCGAGACTCCGATCTCTCGGATCCACCCTGCCGAGCTGGCCGAATTGAGCCAGTTGCTCGAGCGCGTCCTTCATGATCAGCGCGCTTCGACGATCAGACTCACGTGCCGGACCAAGCAGGGGACGTTCCTGCCCACCGAGATCTCACTTCACGCAGTTCAGCTCGGCGGCGCGCTGCGTATTCTCGGCCTCGTTCAAGACCGCAGCCAGCACCGCTCCGGCAGCCCCGGTCGCTGAGCCGTCACACAGCCTGCGCGGAGCGACACGGAGCAGCCTGTGCTCACACCATTCGTACGGATGAAAGGAGTGGCCGTGAATCTGGCAACCGGAAAGCCGACGCGATTGCGCGGACGCGTCCGAGTCGAGCAGGGTGCGAAACGGATCCGCGCCTACCTCGGCGGCGAACTCGTCGCCGACACGACCCGGCCGTTCCTCGTTTGGGAGAAGCCCCAGTACCCCGCCTACTACTTCCCGTTCGACGACGTACGCACAGACCTGCTCTCGCCCGACGGGGCCATCGTCCCTTCCCCCAGCCGTGGCGACGGAGAGTCGTTCACCATTCGTGCGGGCGGCAAGGAGTCCCTTGGCGCGGCACTTCGCTATACGCACTCGCCGTTCGAGGAGCTACGTGATGCCGTCAGGCTCGAGTGGGACGCAATCGACGCGTGGTTCGAAGAGGACGAGCAGGTCTACACGCATCCCCGCGACCCGTACACCCGCGTCGACATCCTCGCCTCCTCGCGTCACGTCCGTGTCGCGGTCGAGGGAGTGACGATCGCCGACACGCACAAGCCCACACTGCTCTTCGAGACCGGCCTCCCAACTCGCTACTACCTCCCACGGACGCACGTGCGCATGGACCTGCTCGAGCCGAGCGACACGGTAAGTCATTGCCCGTACAAGGGCGGTGCTGAGTACTGGTCGCTGCGCGAGGGTGTCGTCGAGGTGGCGTGGTCATACCCGACGCCACTTCCGGAGAGCCAGAAGATCGCCGGCCTGATCAGCTTCTACCCGGAGAAGGTCGAGCTCTACGTCGACGGGATTGTCCAGGCTTGAGGTTCGACGTCGTCCTCGAGCAGCTGGCCGATCCTGCCTACCTGCTCGACCCGGTAGAAGATCGATTCGTCGCGGCGAACGCGGCCGGCTGTGCGTTGCTCGGCTACAGCCTCCTGGAGCTGCGCAAGACCCCGATCTCACGCATCCACCCCGGTGAACTGACGCAGCTCGGAGACTTCGTCGAGCGAGTCCTGCACGAAGGCCACGGCACCACGAGCGCGCTCACCTGCCGAACGCGCTGGGGCGGCTACCTCCCGACCGAGATCGCCTTGCACGCGTTCGAGCACGAAGACCACGTCTACCTTCTCGCGCTCATCCACGATCGAAGCGAGCACCGCGGCTGTAGGTGATCGAGCGCTCAGGTCCGGCTCAGAAAGCCCCGTCAGACTCAGGACATGATCACCACGGGATCGATTGTCCAGCGAAAGCTGCGGTGACTCGAACGGTGTCGTCTGCGACTCTCCTTCGCCGCCGCGAGCTCGCCCATCGGACCTCTGGTGGCATCGACGTCACGCTCTACTGGAGCATCGAGGAGGGCACGACGGTCGAGGTTTGGCAAGCGGCGACGGAGGAGCTGATGGTGTTCGCCGTCGCACCCGACCGCGCCCTCGACGCGTACTACCACCCGTTCGCGCACCTCCCGCTCCCGCCGATCGATCTGGTCCCGGCGACTTGGCCCTGAGCGAGCCGCCTCCCAGCCTGCACTCCCGTCGGGCGTGATTGACGATCACTGACGAGTGCTCATCGGTTGACATTCCCCCGGTTGCTGGGGGTGCCGCGAGTCGGCACCCCCAGCTGCACTGCGGCTAGTTGCTGCCGTTTGGTGTGATCGTTCCGAGGAGCCCATCTGCTTCGTGGTTCAGGCCCGCCGTGAAGAACAGCGTGTTCGGCGTAGCGCCCGGAGTCGTGGGTGAGAACCGCAGTCCCCAGAGCCCGTCGATCGCGATCGGGCCGCCGCTCGGACCGCTGAGCTCACCCTGGAATGCGCCGGTCCCCGGGTCGTAAGCATTGACGTGACCATCGCCGAAGTTGCCGACGAGGATGTCGCCGCCGAACGCGCCGAAGCTCGCGGGCGCCAGCGTCACTGCCCAGGGAGAGTCGAGTCGGCCACGGCTGACCAGCCGCTGCAGCAGGTCACCGTTCGGCGAGAAGACGTCGACGAAGCCGTTACCCGGCCGCGCGGCGTCGTCGTTCTTGCCGGGTCCCTGCTTGGCGAAGGTGACGTACAGCTTGCCGCCGATGTTGTGGATCCCGAAGGGCGCGAAGCCGGCGGGGACGGTCGGATCGGTGAAGCTGTTGACGAGGTTGAAGTGATTGTCGAAGACGTCGACCCTCCCGAAGCGGAAGCTCGTCGCGTAGAGGAACTTGCCGCTCGAAGTGGATACGAGGGCGAGGCCCTTGTAGTTGGCCCCGACGTCGCCCGCGGCGTCCGTGGCCGTCGACTTGTCCACGGCGATGACCGCGTGCGTGTTGTCGACGTTGGGGTTCCAGCCCGCGATCGTGCCGTCCTCGGTCGCGAAGAGGAAGAAGGCCGGGCCGGAGACGCCGTCCTTCGAGATAACGAAGTCCGTCGAGGCCGGGTCGAAGGTGGTGAACGCCTGGCCCGTCGGCGCACCGATCGCACCGGCACCGGCCGACGGCGGCGCGGGAATCGTCACGACGCGGGGCTGCGGATTGCCTGTGCCGTCGTAGAGCGTCGCCTCGCCGGCGTGGTTGTCGGAGACCCAGATGGGAGTGCCGGGACCGACGGAGGTGCCCCATGGGTTCTTCAGGTTCGGGTCGGTGTGGGCAGCTAGTCCCGGGATGTCCGAGACGAGGTTCGTCTGCACGTAGGACCGGCCGGCGATCCCGTTGTCGGCCGAGGCGCTGCGCGCAATTTCGGAGACGGCGGTCGCTGCGAGGACGGCGACCAGCGCGGCGCCGGCGATGACCGAACGGATTCTGTTCATGATGCGGTGCCTTCCTTTCGTTGGAGTGGAGGCGCTACTTGCCGGACGAGTCGTGCGCCGGCAGCAGCGCGTTGTCGAGGACGAAGTTGGCGACGTCGTGTCCGAGCGTCAGTCCGGCGACGTGGTCGAGCCGCGTGTGCACGCCGGCGTAGATGCGGCTGAGTCCAGCCTCCGTCGCGGCGGCGCTGAAGCTGTCGAACGACCGGGTCACGCCGGGCAATGCCGGCGAGGTGACCGCGAACGACTGGTTGTCTCCGAGGAAGCTGGCGAGCACGTCTGCACCCGCTGCGCTGATCGTGCTGTGCGCGCCCGGGTAGGAGGGATCGGCAGGCGTGTTGCCCGCGAGCGGGAGCCAGTTCGGATCGGCGACCGTGTTCGGGTTACCGTCGTTGTCGGCGAGGCGGATCGCGGTGACGGGCCGCCAGAGCTGGTACGCGTACTTCGCGTCGTAGAAGGCGATCGCCGAGTCGGCGAAGCTGAGGTTGAGCGCCGCGAACAGGCGCGCGGTCGTCGGCAGATCGGTGTGGTGCGCCGTGGCGACCTCGTCGGCGATCTGGTTCCAGAAGTTCTGGATCGGCGGGTTCCAGAACTTGCCGATCTCCGTCTGCTCGGGTGTGCGAGTGGTGCTCGTCGCGGAGCCGAGGCTCTGCACCTCGTTGATCGCGTCGGCGTAGGCGTCGCTCGTGAGCGCGGGCGGCGGCACCGGCCGGAACTGACTCCCGCTGTCGAGCACGAACGGTGTCACCTGCCCCCAGGTGGTGAAGACCGGGATCGGGAAGTTGGGCGGGGTCGGTCGGAAGTCGCCCGGCGCTGTGCCCGGAACGAAGGGCGCCGGTGTGATGCTCGAGCCGTCGTTGGCGCGGATCGCGAGGAGGTCGGCGGCGACCTGGTTGCCGATGCCGATGCCCTGATCCTTCGCTGGTCCGTCTGCCACCTTGGCGAGCTCGGCCACGTACTGAGCGTCGATCGTGCTCTGCTCTGCGGGGTAGAGCTCGTCGAGCGCAGTGCGGGCGGCAGCGTTGGCCGCAGCCGTCTCGGACGCGTCGCGTGGAGCGCGGACCGAGATCAGGTAGGGCTCGTGCGTGCGGTCGATCGCGTTCACCGCGTCGTAGATCGCGGCGTCGACGATCGCGAAGTTTCGCGTCGGTTGGATGTTCGCCGGCTGGGCGCCCGGCGTGTTGACGATCGACAGCTGAATCTCGTTCCAGTCGATCACCGGCTGACCGGACTCGACCGTTCGCAAGGCCTTGGGAGCCTGTGCCGACTCCACGCTCCTGTGTGAAGCGCCTGCGTACGCGCTCGCGGCGAGAACCGCCGCTGTTCCGAGCGCTCCGAGTACGAGCCCGGCTGCGAACAGCCGTGGGGAGAACCGCTTCATGTGAAGCTCCTTTCCTGTTCGGGGAGGTGCCGCTCTCGGGAGATGCCCGTGGCGACTGCAGCGCGGTCGGCGCAACTCGCGTGCCGCTGGACGAAGAGGACGCCGAGCTGCTGACTCGTCACGCGACGGCCTCGGGAAGAATGGTGCGCGCCCAGTCCTGGAACTCTCGACGCCCACCGTCGAAGAGCACGGCCAACGCTTCCTCACGGACGCTGTGGAAGACGCCGCGAACGTCGCCGCAGGTCAGCAGCTCCCACTGGAGATACCGGCGCTCGTTCGCGGTCTGGGCCCAGCCGATCTCGAGCTCGTAAAGGCTCATGACGGATCGAGTGGGTAGAGCCATGACTCGGTGCCGGTGGCCATCAGTCGACCCGGACCGCCGCTACGTCGAGGGTGAGGTCGACGATGTTGCCGACGAGCACGCCGCCCGTCTCGAGCATCCGGTTCCAGACGAGGCCGTAGTCCGAACGGTCCAGCTGCCCGCGCAGGGCGAGCGCGAGCCGCTCTCCGTATTCGTCCTCCGAGACGCTTCCGCGGAGCTCGCCGTCGAGCAGGATCGGGCGAGCGGCGCCCTTGATCGTCAGCTCACCCGGCAGCGCGAAATGCCGGCCGTCGCGGTCGAAGTGCATCGCGACGGAGTGGAATCTGATCTCGGGGAAGTGCTCGACGTCGAAGAAATCCGGAGAGCGCAGGTGCGCGTCGCGCTCGTCGTTCAGCGTCTCGAGGCTCACGACCTTGATCGAGCCGGAGACGGACGGATCGTCTCCGGCGACGATCGTTCCCTCGAAGTCGCGGAACCGTCCGTGGACGGTCTGGATCATCATGTGCTTGACGCGGAACTCGACCGTCGAATGCGCCGGATCGACCGACCACGACCCGCTCGACAGCAACTGCTCCCTCGCGCTCTCGACTACCGACATCTCGCTGCTCCTTTCGGTTGGCTGACGAGAGCGACCGCCGCTCTCGCAGGTCTCACCCGCGTCGCGGCTCGATCGAACGAGATGCCGGCCCGATCGCCCTCTCTCCCTGTCGAGTCACGCGGAGCCCGAGGGCTTCGCGGGGAGAGGCGACCTTGGCCTCGCACGGCGCCATCGAGAACGCCGTGCCTCGACGCTAGCAGGACCTGTGCGGGTTACGGCGAGCGCGTCGTGGAATCCGCTGCGGCATTCATGGCGTAGGACGATTGGCGACCGGCGCCGGGATTAGAAACGCCCACTCGGTCGTTGCAGCCACCCGAGACCCTTTGTGTCGAGCGTTCCCACCATCGAACAGCTGACCGCAGCTTCCTGGCCTCGCTTACGGGCGTTCGCTTCGGAGCGTGCGACGGAAGAGGAAGAGGATGCGAGCCTCGCGCTCGGCTTCCGGTTTGCCGCCTTGCAGGTTGGCTTCTGGCTCGGCTGGGCCTCGATCGTCGTCGTGCTTACCGGTCTCGCGCTCGAC
>DATBBH010000116.1:0-18854 GCA_036271075.1 Gaiellaceae bacterium
GTGCTCGAGGTCGAGGGCGACACACCGGAGCCCGAGACGCCCGTCGTGCACGACGGCAAGGACGTGGGTCGCGTGACGAGCGCTGTTCCGGGTCTGGCACTCGCCTACGTGCGCGTTGCGGTGCCCGAGGACGCAGCGCTCGACGTCGGCGGCCGCGATGCTCGGCTCAAGAGCAGCACGGCTACACTGACCGACTCCCCGCGCCCGTAGCTCAGGGGATAGAGCACCGGCTTGCGGAGCCGGGGGTCGCAGGTTCAAATCCTGCCGGGCGCACTCCTTCCTAGACTCACCGGATGCCGCTGTACGTAAACGAGCAGCAGGTGTCCGACCTCCTGACGCCGGCCGAAGCGCGAGTGGCGGTCGAGGCGTGCTTCGACCGGCTCGCGCGTGGTGTGATCGACAACCCGATGCGCGTGCACGTCGAAGTGCCGGACGGCGTCTTCGCGGTCATGCCTTGCGTCGACCATGAGCTCGGCTACGCCGGGCTGAAGTCGTTCCTGTGGCTTCCCGGCGGCGCGCCGTTCCTCGTGGTGCTGTTCTCGCTCGCGCACGCCCGGCTGGAGGCGATCGTGGAGGCCGACACGCTCGGGGAGCTGCGCACAGCCGCCGCGTCGGCCGTCGCCGCGAAGCATTTGGCGCGTCGAGATGCGCGCACGCTCGGGGTGATCGGCTGCGGCCGCCAAGCTGCCTCGCACGTGGCGGCGCTGCGCGCAGCGATCCCGACGCTCGAGCGTGTGCTCGTCTACTGCCGCGACGGCGCGCGTCGCGCGACGTTCTGCCGTGCGCATGACGCGGAAGCGGCGCAGTCTTACCAGGAGGCAGGTCAGTGCGACATCGTCGTGACCGTGACCACCTCGGAGGAGCCGGTACTGCTCGGCGAGTGGCTTCGTGACGGCGCGTTCGTCTGTGCGGTCGGTGCGAACGCGCCCAGGTCGCGCGAGCTCGACGATGCTGTGCTCCAGCGCGCCGCGTTCGTGTGCACCGACGCTCGCGCGCAGGCGCAGCTCGAGGCGGGCGACCTGATCGATCCCGTCGAGCGGGGTGTGCTCGGCTGGCAGGAGGTGCACGAGCTTCAGGACGTCGTCGCCGGCGAGCTGTTGGGCCGCACCAGTGACAACGACATCACGCTCTTCAAGTCGAATGGTCTCGCGGCGTGGGACATCGCCGTGGCCGCGCGCGTCGCCGAGCTCGCCGCTCAGGAGCTGACTTGAGCCTTCGCGTCGGAGACGAGATCGTCGCCGAGCGCGTGCACGACATCGGGCCGGTCGAGGAGCCGCCTGATCTGCTCCGGCGTGCAGCGGTTCGTGACGTAGTGATCCTGCAGCACCTCTGCGAGCGGCCGGCCGCGATGATGCTCACGGATCACGTACTGGGCGATCCGCTCCTCGCCCTGAGAGCGGGACGAAAGGAACGAGAACGTCCCCCTGATTGCCTCGACGATTCCCACTGACGAAGGCAATTGTATAGTCGAGGCGTGAGGGCTCCCGCGAAAGCAGGGCGCTTCGCCGAACGGATCGTGGAAGGTCGCGACGACGGCGGCAGTCCCGAGCGAGTGGTGATCTGGATCGAGCGCCGCGCAGGCGCTGTGTGGGCAGTCGGTCGTCAGGTGAACCCGCAGCACCGCGAGACGGAGTCGCCTCGGTCGGACGACTACGTGTGGGAGGGCCACGAGCTCGACGACTGTCTCGAGGCGGCGAACGTGACGCTCGAGGACGACGCGGTCGTGTCCGAGGACGACGGCGGCGCGGCGAAGGTCAAGCCGTTTCGCCGCGAGGAGCTGCTCGAGCCCCTCGAGCGGTTTTTCTTCGGACGTTTGTAGGCCACTCGAGGTTCGCATTCGGGATCGGGTCGCCGTGCGGATCGTGCGTCGGGAAGCCAAGGGCGCGATCGATCCGGGCCTCGAGCTCCTCGGAGATCACATGCTCCAAACGATCGGCCTCGTCATGCACTGCGTCGACGTGCAGGCCGAGAGTCTTCGCCAGGTACAGCTCGAGCAAGCGGTGGTGTCGAATCACCTCGAGCGCAACTCGCTCACCCGACTCGGTCAGCTGAGCGCCGCGGTAGGGCTCGTGTTCGAGCAGCCCGAGTGCGGCCAGCTTCTTCACCATCGACGACGCCGAGGCCGGCGACACAGATTGGTCCTTGGCCAGCGCGCCGATCGTCACGTGGCCGTCCGCGGCCTGGAGCTTGTACACGCTCTTCAGATAGTCCTGGATCGACTCGCTCAGCCCGGCCTTGCTCATTGTTGAAGGGTAACGTGGCCGCCGTGCCGATCCGCGTGGGACACAGCGCCGACCCGGACGACGCGTTCATGGCGTGGGCGTTCGAGGCCGGCCAGGTCGATACCCGCGCGCTCGACTTCGAGCTCGTTCCCTCGGATATCCAGACCCTGAACGAGTGGGCGCTCGAGGGGCGCCTCGAGGTGACGGCACTCTCCGCGGGCACGTATCCGGCGGTCGTCGATCGGTACGTCCTGCTGCCGCACGGCGCCTCGTTCGGAGAGGGGTACGGCCCGATCGTCGTCGCGCGCCGGCCGCTCGACCCGCGCGACGTCGAGATCGTGACCCCCGGGCCCTCGACCACCGCGACCCGCGTCTTGAAGCTCGCACTCGGCACCGACGTTCGCACCCGCGACCTGCCGTTCGACGAAGTGCTCGACGAGGTCGTGTCGGGCCGCGCCGAGGCCGGCCTGTTGATTCACGAGGGGCAACTCACTTTCGCCGAGCACGGGCTGCACAAGCTGCTCGACCTCGGCGTCTGGTGGGAGGGTGAGACGGGGCTGCCGTTGCCGCTCGGGCTCGTCGCCGCGCGCCGCGACGTCGACCGGCTCGCCGACGTGTCGGCCGTCGTCCGCGACGCCATCGACGTCGGCCTCGCGAACCGCGACGAGGCGATGGCGTACGCGATGGGCTTCGGCCGCGGGATCGACGCCTCGACGGCCGACGAGTTCGTGGCGATGTACGTGAACGGGCTGACGCTCGACATGGGCGCGCGCGGTCGCGAGGCGATCAAGGTGCTGCTCGGCTTCGAGCCCGAATTCGCATGACGAAGGCGGTCATCCTCTCGGCGGTGCGCACGCCGGTGGGACGCTACGGCGGCGGGCTCGCGGGCACGCGTCCGGACGATCTCGCGGCGATCGCCGTCCGGGCCGCGGTCGAGCGCGCCCGTGTGCCGCCGGAGGAGATCGAGGACGTCTGGCTCGGCTGCGCGAACCAGGCCGGCGAGGACAACCGCAATGTCGCGCGCATGGCCGTCTTGCTGTCAGGGCTGCCCGAGTCGATCGGCGGCATCACCGTCAACCGCCTGTGTGCCTCTGGACTCGCCGCCGTCGTCGGCGCGTGTCATGCGGTGATCGCCGGCGACGGCGAGCTCTTCGTCGCGGGCGGCATCGAGTCGATGTCGCGTGCCCCGCTCGTTACCGCCAAACCCGATGCGGCCTTCCCGCGCGGCGATCGCGTCATGTACGACACGACGCTCGGCTGGCGCTTTCCGAACCCACGTCTGCAGGAGCTCTTCCCGCTCGAGACGATGGGCGAGACCGGCGAGAACGTCGCCGACCGTTGGTCGGTCTCGCGGCAGGACCAGGATGCATTCGCGCTGCGCTCGCAACAGCGGTGGGCCGACGCGGCCGCGGCGGGACGCTTCGACGACGAGCTGGTGCCCGTCGGCGACGTCGTCCGCGACGAGCATCCGCGCGCCGACACGTCGGCGGAGAAGCTCGCCGCGCTCAAGCCTGCTTTTCGCATCGGCGGCACGGTCACCGCGGGCAACTCCTCGGGCCTGAACGACGGGGCGGCTGCGGTCGTCGTTGCCTCGGAGGACAAGGCCCGTGCGCTCGGCATCGAGCCGCTTGGCGCATTCGTCGCCTCTGCGGTGGCGGGCGTCGATCCGCGCGTAATGGGAATCGGCCCGATCCCTGCGGTGCGCAGACTGCTCGACCGCAGCGGTCTCACGGTCGACCAGCTCGACCTCGTCGAGCTGAACGAGGCGTTCGCCTCGCAGTCGCTCGCGGTGGTGCGCGAGCTCGGGCTCGACGAGAAGAAGGTGAACGTGAACGGCGGTGCGATCGCGATCGGCCATCCGCTCGGCATGAGCGGCGCGCGGCTCACGGTGACGCTGCTGCACGAGTTGCGCAGGCGCGGCGGCCGGTACGGTGTCGCCACCATGTGCGTCGGCGTGGGACAAGGACAGGCGGCGTTGTTTGAGCGCAGCTGAAAGCTATTTGCTACTCGGGCTGCGGCTCGGCAAGCACGTCGACGGGCTCGTCGACGCGTACTACGGCCCGCCGGAGCTGCAGGAACAGGTGGACGCCGAGGAGAAGATCGATGCGGCGCAGCTCGCCGCCGACGCGGACGCGCTGAGCGCCGAGCTCGACGACGGCTGGCTGGCCGACCAGGTGCGCGGCTGCGCGACCTACGCGCGCGTGCTGGCAGGCGACGCCATCTCCTACAGCGACGAGGTCGAAGGCTGCTACGGCGTTCGCCCGGCGCGGACCCCGGACTCCGTCTACGAGGAGGTGCATGCCCGCCTCGATGAGCTGCTCCCCGGCGAAGGCTCGCTCTTCGAGCGGCGGCAGGCCTGGCGCGAGCGGCACCGCTGCCCCGGCGACCGGGCCGTTGTCGTGCTCAACGACCTGCTGCCGGTGCTCCGCGGATGCACGGAGGCGCTGCTCGAGCTCCCGGCCGGCGAGCAGCTGACCCTCGAGCCCGTCCAGGACGAGCCGTGGTGGGCATTCAACTACTACCAGGGGAATCTGCGCAGCCGGGTCGTTCTGAACACCGATGTCCCGACCTCAGGGCTCGACCTGTTGCACCTCGCGGGACACGAGATCTACCCGGGCCACCACACGGAGCATGCAGTGAAGGAGCAACTGCTGGTCCGCGAACAGGGCCGGATCGAGGAGGCGATTCAGCTCGTGCCGACGCCGCAGGCCACCCTCAGCGAAGGGATCGCGGAGGCGGGTCTCGAGGTCGTCCTCGACGACGCGGCGAAGGATCGGGCTTACGCGATCATCCGCAGCCACGGCGTCCAGCTGGACGACCCGGACCTCGCCGAGCAGATCGCGAAGGCCGGAGAGCAACTGCGGACGGTGGGACTCGATGCGGCGCTCAAGATCCACGATGAGGGCGCATCCGTTGCGGAGGCCGAGGCGTACGTCGAGCAGTGGGGCCTTGTCACGCCCGAGCAGGCGCGCCACAGCGTCAGCTTCGTCGTCGATCCAACCTGGCGCGCGTACGTGATCAACTACTCCGCGGGACGGGACCTCTGCCGCGCCTACATCGGCGGCGAGCCCGCCCGCTTCCGCACGCTGCTGACCGAGCACGTGCGCATCGGCGAACTGCTGGCCCCTGCTCGGTAGGCTCCAGCTGTGGCGGTAGCGACCAAGGAGCACGGTCTCTTCATCGGCGGCGAGACCGTCGAGCCTGCCGGTGAGCTGCGCGACGTGCGCGAGCCGGCAACCGGCGAAGTGCTGGCGCGTGCCTCAATGGCGAACGAGGCCGACGTCGACCGCGCTGTGGCCGCGGCCCGTGCTGCGCTCGACGGGGACTGGGGGAAGACACCCGGCACCGAACGCTCCCGCCTGCTCCATGCGCTCGCCGACGCGATCACCGCGAACCGGAAGGAGCTGGCCGAGCTCGAGTCGCGCAACGTCGGCAAGGCGATCTCGTCGGTGAAGGCGGAGATCGCGGGCGCCACCGAGAACTTCCGCTACTACGCCTCGGCGATCGCGTCGATCGCAGGTCGCTCGAATCCGATCGGCAGTTCGCTGCTCTTCTACTCGCAGAAGGAGCCGGTCGGGGTCGCGGCACAGATCGTGCCCTGGAACTACCCGCTGCTGATGGCGACGTGGAAGCTCGCACCGGCGCTCGCGGCCGGCTGCGCGGTCGTGCTGAAGCCGGATCCGCAGACGCCGCTCTCGGTGTTGCGCGTCGCGGAGCTCGCGACCGAGGTCGGCTTCCCGGCCGGGGCGATCAACATCGTTCCGGGCGACGGTCCGACGACCGGCGCCTATCTCGTCAGGCATCCGGGCGTCGACAAGGTCGCCTTCACCGGCTCCACGAAGACGGGCGGCGAGATCATGCGCCTGTGCTCCGATCCGATCAAGCGAGTCACGCTCGAGCTCGGCGGCAAGAGCCCGAATCTGCTCTTCGCCGATGCGAACCTGGCCGATGCGATCCCCGCGAGCGTGTGGGCGATCTTCGCGTCGGCCGGCCAATCCTGTGAGGCGCGCTCGCGCCTGCTGGTCGAGAAGTCGATGTACGACGACGTCGTCGCGCAGGTGACCGAGCTGTCGCAGCGCGTCAAGGTCGGCGACCCGCTCGACGCGGAGACACAGATGGGCTCTCTCATCTCGCCCGCACACCGCGAGAAGGTGCACGGCTTCGTCGAGAGCGCGCGCGGTGAGGGTGCCGAGATCACCACCGGTGGCGCGATCGGCGAGGGACCTGGCGCGTTCTATCCGCCGACGGTGATCGCCGGCGCCGGCAATGAGCTGCGCGCCGCGCAGGAAGAGATCTTCGGCCCCGTCGTCACGGTGATCCCGTTCGACGACGAGAACGACGCGATTCGGATCGCCAACGACGTCAAGTACGGACTGATGGCGACCGTCTGGACGGGTGACCCGGGCAAGGGCCATCGGATCGCGGCCAAGATCAAGTCTGGAACGGTCGGCATCAACATGCCGTACACCGCGTTCCCCGGCATCCCGTTCGGCGGCTACAAGCAGTCCGGCTTCGGCCGGGAGCTCGCGCTGGAGACGCTCGACCTCTACCTCGAGACGAAGTCGGTCGTGACCTACACGGGCACGCGGCCGACCAACCCGTTCGGGCTCTGAGCAGCAGCGCCGTGCGAGCATTGCGCGGGTGAGAGTCCGGCAGCGTCTCGACGAGATCTATGCGATCGCCCAGCATCGGGCGGGCTACTCGGCGGAGGAGGACGCGGCGCACGAGCTCGTGGCCGGCTGGCTGCGCGACGCCGGGCTCGACGTCTCGCGCGACGAAGCCGGCAATCTGTTCGGGAGGCGGGGAGCGGCGAAGGTCTGGGCAGGCTCGCATCTCGACAGCGTCCCGACCGGCGGTCGCTTCGACGGCGCGCTCGGTGTCGTCGCCGCGGTCGAGGCGGCGGAGCGGCTTCCTGGCGCAGAGTTCGCGGTCGTCGCCTTCAGGGCGGAGGAGACCGGGCCGATGGGCAGCAAGCGGCTCACCGAGCTCCCGGACGCAGTCCTCGAGCTGCACATCGAGCAAGGGCCTGTGCTGGCGCTCGCGGACGAGCCGCTCGGCGTCGTCACGGCGATCGCAGGCCAGGCGCGCGGCGCCAAGGTCTTCGAGGGGCGCGCCGACCACGCCGGAACGACACCGATGTCCGCGCGCGAGGACGCGCTCGTCGCGGCGGCACGCTTCATCCTCCATGTGCACGACTGCGCTCGTCCCGGCACCGTCGCAACCGTGGGGGCGGCGGAAATCGAGCCGAACGCCGTGAACGTCGTGCCTGCCCGCGTGACGGTGTCGGTCGACGCGCGTTCCGCCGACGCCTCGTTGCTCGACGCCTTGATTCGCGAGATCGACTTCGAGCCTCAGTGGCGCAGCGAGCCGGTCGCGCTGAGCGACGCCTTCAAACAGGTCCTGCCGGATGCGCCGGAGCTCGTCTCCGGTGCAGGGCACGACGCGATGATCCTCGCCGCCGCAGGCGTCCCGACCTCGATGCTGTTCGTGCGCAGCCTGAACGGCGGCATCAGCCACCATCCGGACGAGCTCTCGAGCGACGAGGACATCGCGCTCGCCGTTGACGCGCTCACAGGGGCGCTCGCTAGGCTCGCGTTGTGACCGACAAGGAACTCATGTCGTGGGACGACCTGGGCAAGGGCGCGCGGGAGCTCGCCGAAGCGGTCGCAGCCGACGGCTACCACCCCGACATCGTGCTCGGCATCGCGCGTGGCGGGCTGCTCGTCGCCGGCGCGCTCGGCTACGCGCTCGGCCTCAAGAACACCTTCACGATGAACGTCGAGTTCTACACGGGAATCGACGAGCGGCTCGACATGCCGATGATCCTGCCGCCGGTCCCCGACCTCGTCGACTTTGCGGAGACGAGAGTCTTGATCGCCGACGACGTCGCCGACACGGGGGCGACGCTCAAGCTCGTGCAGGAGTTCTGCGAGGGCAAGGTGGCCGAGGTGCGCTGCGCGGTGCTCTACGAGAAGCCCCGCTCGACGGTCAAGTGCGAGTACGTCTGGCGGCGAACCGACCGTTGGATCACCTTCCCGTGGAGCGCCGAAGACCCCGTCTTGCAGGCTCTTTCCGATCCGGTCTAGAAGCGCACCGGAAGGTCGGCTAGATTCGTCCTTCCCCCCGGCAACAAGGCTCTAGAGGAGAGGAACATTGACCCAGAGGAAGCTCGCGCTCGCCGCGGTCCTGCTCGTGATCTCGGCGGCCTCGGTCGTGCTCGCACTCGGCACCTCGCCCGGTGCGGCCAAGTCGAGCAGCGCATTCAAGGCGGCATGGATCTACGTCGGCCCGCACAACGACGGCGGCTGGTCACAGGCCCACGACCAGGGACGTCTCTACGTGCAGAAGATGCTCGGCTCGAAGGTGCAGACGACCTACAAGGAGAGCGTGCCCGAAGGCCCGCAGGTCGCCCAGGTGATCGATCAGCTCATCCGCGACGGGAACAAGATCATCTTCGCCACGTCGTTCGGCTACCAGCCTGCAATGGTGGCGGCGGCGAAGCAGAACCCGGACGTGAAGTTCGAGATGGCGACCGGTTACCTCAGCTCGAAGAACATGGCCGACTACTACGGCGCTGGTGAGGACGCGATCTACCTCTCGGGCATCGCCGCAGGGGCGGCGACGAAGACCGGGACGGTCGGGTATGTCGTGCCGTTCGCGATCCCCGAGGTGATCCGCCACACGAACGCGTTCACCCTTGGCGTTCAGAAGGCGCACCCGGGCGCGAAGGTGAAGATCGTCTGGACGAACTCGTGGTTCGCGCCGGACAAGGAAAAGAAGGCGGCCGAGAACCTGCACTCTGCAGGAGCGGACGTGATCGGACAGAACGTCGACAGCCCCTCGGCCGGCCAGTACGCGCAGTCCGTCGGCCTCCCGTGGGTCGGTTACGACTCGAACGCGCAGAAGTTCGCGCCCACGTCGTGGTTGACGGGCGCGGTCTACAACTGGGGCCCGTACTACCTCAAGCGCACCGAGGCCGCGATGAACGGCACCTGGAAGACCGGCAACTACTACGGGAGCCTGAAGGACGGGTTCACGAAGCTGGCGCCGTACGGCAAGAACGTCTCCGCCGCGACCAAGCAGCTGATCGCGCAGCAGAAGGCGTTGATCGTGAGCGGCAAGTGGAACGAGTTCAGCGGCCCGATCTACGACCAGAGCGGGAAGCTGCGCATCAAGCCGGGCCACCGTGCGTCGTTCGCCGATCTCATGTCGATGAACTACCTGGTGAAGGGCGTCATCGGGAGCCCGAAGGGCTAACTTCGAGAACGGGCGGGCGGGGGCAAGCCCTCGCCCGCCTTTTTTCATGCCTGCAGCCGTCACGCTCCGAGGGATCACGAAGCGGTTTCCCGGCGTCGTCGCAAACGACGCCGTCGACTTCGAAGCGGTCGAGGGTGAGGTGCACGCGCTGCTGGGCGAGAACGGCGCCGGGAAGTCGACGCTCTCGAACATCCTCACGGGGCTCTACCGGCCCGACGACGGCGAGATCCTGATCGGCGGCGCGCCCGTCGCGTTCCATTCACCGCGCGATGCCCTCGCTGCCGGGATCTGCATGGTGCACCAGCATTTCCGGCTCGTGCCGCCGTTCACTGTGGCGGAGAACGTAATCCTCGGCGACCACCGTGGCGAGGGAAAGAAGCTGATGGTGCATCCCCGAGGAATCGAGCGGCGTGTGGCCGAGCTCGGTGAGCGTTATCGCATCGCCGTCGATCCGCGTGCGCGCATCTGGCAGCTGTCGCTCGGCGAGCAGCAGCGGGTCGAGATCCTCAAGGCGCTCTATCGGAAGCGCGGATTCTGATCCTCGACGAGCCGACCGCGGTGCTGACGCCGCAGGAGGCCGACTCGCTGTTTCACACCGTGCGCGTGATGGCGGAGGAAGGGCGCACCGTCATCTTCATCTCGCACAAGCTGCACGAGGTGAAGGCGGTGTCGGATCGCGTCACCGTGCTGCGGTGCGGGAAGAACGTCGACACCGTCGAGACGAAGGATGCGACGCCGAGGTCGCTCGCCGCGCTCATGGTCGGGCGTGAGGTGGCGCTGGCCGGGCGGATCGAGCGGGAGACGGAGATCGGCCAGGTGGTGCTCGAGGTGCGTGACCTGTGGAGCGTCGGCGATCGCGGCGACGATGCGCTGCGTGGCGTCTCGCTGACCGTGCATGCCGGAGAGGTCGTCGCGATCGCCGGCGTCGCGGGGAACGGACAGCGCGAGCTGGCGGAAGCCGTGACCGGCATGCGCTCATCGTCGCGAGGCGACGTGACGGTCGACGGGCGAAGGTTGCACGCCGGCGACGCGCGCGAGGCGATCCGCGCGGGCGTCGCCCATGTGCCGGAGGACCGCCTACACACGGGCGTGGCCCCGTCGCTCTCGATCGCGTCGAACGTCGCGCTCAAGTCGTACCGCGGCAAAGAGCTCGCGAGAGGTCCAATGCTTCGGCTGCGGGCGATTCGCGAGCATGCTGCTCGTCTCATTCGCCGCTACGACGTGCGCGGCGGCGGGCCCGACCTGCCGGCGCGCCAGCTCTCCGGGGGCAATCTGCAGAAGGTCGTCCTCGCGCGAGAGTTCGACGGCGCGCCGCGCGTGCTCGTGATCGCCTCGCCGACGCGCGGCCTCGACGTGGCCGCGATCGAGACGGTGCACCGCTACCTGCGCGAGGCGGCCGCGGGCGGGGTCGGCGTGCTGCTGATCTCCGAGGACCTCGACGAGATCCTCGCGCTCGCGGATCGCATCGGGGTCATGTACGAGGGCGTGATCGTCGGCGAGCTCGACGCCGGCGAGACCACGGTCGAGGAGATCGGCCTGCTGATGGCCGGTGGAGCACGCGAATGATCCGGATCGAGCGCAGGCTCTCGCAACCGAGGTGGTTGACCTTCGCGGTGCCGATCGGGTCGGTGATCGTCGCGTTCGGGGTGATGACGCTCGTGCTGCTCGCGACGCATCACTCTCCCGGCCACACGTTCCGCCGACTCTTCGACACAGGGTTCGTCGGCAGCCAGTCGCTGAACGCCACGTTCATCGCAGCAACCCCACTGGTCTTCACCGGGCTGTGTGCAGCGATCGCGTTTCGCATGCAGCTGTTCAACATCGGCGGTGAGGGCCAGCTCTACCTCGGTGCCGTCTTCGGGGCCGCGGCGGGGATCGCGCTCGGCAATCACACGGGCTGGCTCTCGATTCCGGCGATGATCGTCGCGGGGGCCGCGGGCGGCGCCGCGCTCGCGCTGATCCCCGCCGTCCTGCGCGCGTTCTTCTCGACCAACGAGATCATCACTTCGCTGATGCTCAATTACGTCGCGGCGCTCGTGATCAACTACCTGATCTTCGACTCGCTGTCGTACTGGCGCGACACCTCGAGCGCGACCGCGAAGGTCTTTCCGCAGGGCAAGAACCTGCCGGACGCGGCGAGCTGGCCCGCCGCGCACATCGGCTCGCTGGTGCTGCCGTTCGGCCTGCTGCTCGGATTTGTGATCGCGGCGGGGATCTGGCTGCTCTACACGCGCACGAAGTTCGGCTTCGAGGTCCAGGTGATCGGCGACTCGCCGCGTGCCGCGAGCTATGCCGGCATGCGGACGCGCAGGAAGATCCTTGCTGTTATGGCGCTCTCCGGCGCGGTCGCCGGCATCGGCGGCGCAAGCCAGGACGGTGACTTCCGGCACACCCTTGATCCGCGCGGGCTCACGGCCGCGGGCTACGGCTACGCCGGGATCGTGATCGCGGCACTCGCGCGCTACAACCCCTTCGCCGTCTGTCTGGTGGCGATCCTCCTGGGTGGAATCCAGAATGCGGGGTACGCCCTGCAGGGTGTCGACTTCCCGTCCGGGCTCGTCGGCGTGATGCAGGGCCTGATCCTCTTCTGCGCGCTCGGCGGCGAGCTCTTGATCCGCTACCGCGTGCGCTTCGCGCGCAGCTCCCGCGCGGCGGAGGCCGCCGCGTGATCCTCGCATTCGGCGGCATCAACAACTCGATCGTTGTCGTCGTTCTCGCCTCGGCGATCGTCTACGGCACGCCGTTGCTCTACGCGGCGCTCGGCGAGCTGCTGGCGGAACGCTCCGGGATTCTCAATCTCGGGGTCGAGGGAATGATGCTGGTCGGCGCGGTGATGGGGTTCTGGGCGGTGCAGCGCACCGGCTCGCTCTCGGTTGCGATCGGCGTGGCCGCGGTCGCCGGCGCCGCGATCGCGTTGATCCACGCCTTCCTGTGTGTGACGCTGCGTGCGAACCAGATCGTCTCTGGACTCGCGATCACGATCTTCGCGGGCGCTGCGGGATTGTCGTCGTATCTCGGCAACGACCTCAACCTCGCCGACCAGCCGGCACGCCAGGCGTTCGGGCCGATCCTGCCGCACGGCTGGCGTACCGCGAGCGTCGTCGGCCCGATCTTCTTCGATCACTCCGCGATCGTCTACGCGTCGTGGATCTGTGTCGCTGTCGTGGCCGTGTATCTGAACCGCACGCGGTTCGGTCTCAATCTTCGTGCGGTCGGCGAGGCGCCCGCGGCCGCCGACGCGATGGGCATCAACGTCGCGGCGTATCGCTACGTGCATACGGTGATCGGCGGCGCGTTCGCCGGTGTCGGCGGAGCATGCTTCTCGCTCGCGATCACACCGCAATGGGTCGACGGCTTGACGGGGGGCGCCGGCTGGATCGCGATCGCACTCGTCATCTTCGCCTTCTGGCGGCCGACGCTCTGCCTCGTCGGCGCCTACTTTTTCGGGGCCTTCTCGGGCATCCCGATCACGTTCCAGGCGCGTGGAATCCTCAGCGGCATCCCGCCGGAGCTCTTTCAGGCGTTGCCGTACGTGATGACGATCGTCGTGCTGGTGCTCGTCTCCACCGCCGGCGCGCGGCGCCATATCGGCTCACCGGCCGCGCTGGGCACGCCGTACGTCCGCGAAGAGCGCTGACCGCCGGTCAGAGCTCGCGGAAGGAGATCGCCTGCGCGCCTTCCCAGAGGGTGAGGCGGCCCAGTTCCTTCAGCTGGTCCTGCCCCTCGACCACGGTTGCGAAGTGATTCGCCCAGAGGTGGCCGGCCTTCGAAGCGAACGAGCAGTAGCCGTAGGGCAGCAGCAACTCGGTCTCGCTCTGGCCGCCGGGGTAGAGCGCAAGCTCGCCGGGGTGCGGGTAGGACGTCGCGTTCTCGGGCCCAATCCCGAAGTCGCGCGTGCCCCACGGGATCCAGTTCGACTCGCCGCTCCAGCGGCAATGGATGATCCGGTCGTCGAGCGGGAGGCTCGCCCTGAAGGCGGCTACCGTCTGCGGTGCGGCCTCCTCTTCCCAGCGCGCGACGAAGCGCATGCCCGCGGCGACGATCTCCAGCACGCGCGAGACCCTACCTGTGCTCGGTCGCGAGTCGAAGGCCGAAGGCGACGAGCACGACGCCCGTCACGACGTCGAGCGCGCGACGCACGGACGGAGCCCGCAGCGCGCCACCGGCTCGCGCAACGAACGCGAGCCACACGAGCGTGAGAGCGGCGAAGACGACCCCGTGGCCGAGCAACGCCGCGAACGAGGCGCCGAATTGAGGCAGCAGGCTCGTGAAGAAGACCGGCATCTTCGGGTTGGACAGGTTGCTCAGCAAGCCCTGCCGGTACGGCGAGCCGGGCCGCGCTGCACGCGTGCCGTGGCCGCGCGAGAGCAACGTCACCAGGCCGAGCCAGATCAGATACGCCGCACCGACGAGCCGCAGCGTTTCGAAGGCGGGCCGTGACGCAACGAGGAGCGCGGCGAGTCCTGCCGCCGTGGCGAGCACCCATACGAACTGCCCTGTCACGACGCCGAGCGCGGTCGCCAAGCCTCGCCCGCGCGTCATGGTGTTGCGCAGGGTCAGCGCGAAGTCGGGGCCGGGCGCGACGATCACGACGACGGCGACGACCAGAAACCCGATCATCGGATCAAGAGCGCGATCGCAACGATCCCTGCAGCCGCGATCCCGAGGATCGGCCACACGTTCAGGCCCCGGTGGCGAAGGTTGAAGTAGTGACGGACGAACGCGCCGATCGCCATCAGCGCGACCAGCACGATCCAGCCGTTCTCGTGGCCGTAGGTGAACGGGAAGTGACCCGAGAGCATCGCGAAGACGACCGGCAGCGTCAGGTAGTTGTTGTGCACGGAGCGTGTCTTGCCGCGCACGTTCCAACGCGGATCGGGCTCGCGGCCCGCTTCCTTCGCGCGGATCAGCTCCCAGTGCGCCGGGATGATCACGAAGAAGACGTTGCCCACCATCATCGTCCCGATCATCGCGCCGACCTGTAGGTAGGCCGCCCGCGGTGCGAACAGGTTCCACGAGGCCCAGGCCGAGAAGCACACGAAGGCAAAGACGAGGACGGCCAGCAAGGCCTCGTCGCGCTCGAACGCGCGGCAGAGCGCGTCGTAGACGACCCAGGCGAGGACGATCCCGCCGACCGAGAGTGCGATGGCCTCCCACGCAGTCAGGTCGGCGACCGAGGTGTCGATCAGAAACGAGGTTGCGTGCGAGTAGTAGACGACGATGAAGAGCGCGAAGCCCGAAAGCCATGTCGTGTACGCCTCCCACTTGAACCAGTACAGGGGCTCGGGGAGGCGACCCGGCGCGACCTTGAACTTCTCGACGCGGTAGAAGCCGCCCCCGTGCACCTCCCACGCCTCGCCGCCGACCCCGCGCGCGGCGTCGAGCGGGTCCTTCGGCGGCTCGAGGTGGTTGTCGAGCGCGATGAAGTAGAAGGACGCGCCGATCCAGGCCATCGCCGCGATCACGTGCAGCCAGCGGAAGAGCAGATTGCCCCAGCCCCACCAGTAATCCGACAGCGCTACGAGGTGCGCCATCGGCTGACCGCGATCTGGACGAGCTCGTCGACTGCCGTCGCCAGCTCCTGCTCGCGCGTCCGGTTCAGCCGCGCCTGCAGGACCGGCACGATCTCCCTGCGTGGACGTCCGTTCACGAACACGACGAAGCGGAAACCGAACCGGCGCTCGTATTGCGCGTTCAGCTCGGCGAGCTCGGCGAGCACCGCGGGGTCATCGTCCGTCCCTTGCTCGCGCGCGGAACGGTGGGAGGCCGTCCGGCCGCCGATCGCCGGGTGCGCAGCCAGCATCTCCTTCTGCTCGGTCTCGGACAGCTCCAAGGCGACCTCGCGCGCATGGCTCAGTGGGTCGTCGAGCCGTGCGAGCAGTTCCACGAAGCGCGTCTGCCCTTCGAACAGCTCCGCCAGCTGTTCGACCGTCAGCTGCCGCGGTAGCTCGCGCATGCGTAGGACGAGATGAGCAGCGGGACATGATGGTGGCCGTCGCCCAGCTCGATCACCAGCTCGACCTTCTTGAAGAACGGCGACGACGGCTGGAAGACGATGCGGTACGTGCCCGGCGCGGTCTCGGCGAGCTCGCGGATGCGCCCGTCCTCGTCGGTCAGCTCGTCACCGACCAGCGCGCCCGTCGAGTCGAAGAGCTGGACGCGAACGCCTGCGGCCGGGCGGCCGCGCTCGGTGTCGAGGACATGGGTGGAGAGGCTCATTCCTGCCACAGCCTTCGTGCCTCCTTGCGGTGCTCGCGGGCGATCTCCTGCTCGTCGGCCCGCACGAGCGCGCCGTCTCGAACGACATCCTCGCCTCCGACGACGAGGCGATCGACGCGATGCGGCCCGCTCAGGATGAGGTTTGCGGGCAGATCGTCGGCACCCCCGAACTCGAGCCCGTCGGTGCGCCAGACCGCGAAGTCCGCCCGCTTCCCGGCTGCCAAGGAGCCGATGTCGTCGCGCCGCAGCACCTCGGCGCCGCCGCGGGTCGCCAGCCGCAGAGCGTCACGCGCGGTCAGAGCATCACTGCCGTCGCGGCCGCGTGCGGCGAGCAATGCGTTCTTCACGTCGACGAAGAGGTCGCTGCGCTCGTTCGACGCACTGCCGTCGACGCCCAGCCCGATCCGCACGTGCGCGTCGAGCATGGAGCGCAGCGGCGCGACGCCGGCGCCGAGGCGCAGGTTTGACGTCGGGCAGTGGGCGACGCCGACGCCGGCCCGCCCGAACGTCGCGACGTCCGTGTCCGACAGATGGACGCAATGCGCGCACCACACGTCGTCGGCGATCCAGCCGACACGCTCGAGGTACTCGACCGGCGTGCAGTCGAAGAGCTCGCGGCAGTAGGCCTCCTCTTCGATCGTCTCGGCGAGGTGCGTGTGCAGCTGCAGGCCAAGCTTGCGGGCCAGCTCAGCCGACTCCTCCATCAGGCGCGTCGTGACGGAGAAGGGCGAGCACGGCGCGACCGCGATCTGCACCATCGCTCCGTCAGCGAGCTCGTGCAGCCGCTCCGTGTCGGCAAGGATCGTGTCGATGTCCTCGACGAGCGAGTCCGGGGGCAGGCCGCCGTCGGACTCGCCCAGGTCCATGGAGCCGCGCGAGGCCACGATCCGCACGCCGAGCTCATGCGCGGCGCGCACCTCCGCCTCGACGAGCCCCGACACGCCGCGTGGGAACACGTAGTGATGGTCGAACACGGTCGTGCAGCCCGAGAGAGCGAGCTCCGCCAGGCCGCACCGTGCCGCGGCGTACTCCATCTCGTCGTCGATCCGCGCCCAGACCGGATACAGCGTCTTCAGCCACGTGAAGAGATCGGCCTGCTGCGCACGCGCCCGCGTCAGCGTCTGGTAGAGGTGATGGTGCGTGTTGACGAAGCCCGGCGTGATGACCGCCCCGCCGAGATCCACGGCCCCCGCCGGAGCCTCGCCGCCGTGCACCTCCGCGATGAGGTCGCCCTCGACGCGCAGCCAACCGTGCTCGTGCTCGGTGCGCGTGTCGTCCATGGTGACGATCCACGCGTTGCCGTAGATCATGCGCCTGCCTCCAGGGAGACGAGCTCGAAGCGGTCGACGTCGACGAGGCCACGGTCGGTCAGCTTGAGCGACGGGATCACGCTCAGCGCGAGGAACGCGAGGTGCTGGAACGGCGAGTCGAGCTCGCAGCCGAGCGACCGCGCCGCGGCGACCACCGCGCGGGACGCGGCGACCACCTCGTCGAGTGGCGCGTCGGAGAGCAGTCCCGCGACCGGCAGCGGCAGCTCGGCGAGCACGTCGGCTCCGTCGACGACCACGATCCCACCGCCGCGATTCGCGAGTCTGCGCACCGCTGCGGCCATCGAGGCGTCGTTCATGCCGACGACGACGACGTTGTGCGCGTCGTGCGCGACGGTCGAGGCAAGCGCACCGCGCTGGAGCCCGAAGCCACGCACGAAACCGAGGCCGACGCGACCGGTGCCGAGATGGCGCTCGACCACGGCGATCTTCGCGAGATCGCGGTCCGGGTCGGCGACCGCTTCTCCTGCGCGCTCCACCGGTGTGTCGACGAGGGAATCGGTGACGATCTGGCCCGGCACGATTCCGATCACGCGCGCAGCGCCGCCGGCCCACGGCACGCGGAACATCTCCGGCCCGAAGGCGCCGATGCGCACCGTGTGCCGCACCCAGTCGGGCACATGTGCGCGCGGGATCTCGGCGGCGGGACGTCCCCGCTTCAGCACGGTCTCCGGCACGAAGTGCTCGAGATCCGGGAGCACGAGCAGATCGGCGTGGTAACCCGGGGCGACGGCGCCGAGATGCGCCAGGCCGTGCCAGAGGGACGGGCTCAGCGTGGCGCAGACGAGGGCGTCCTCCGCCGGGATGCCGAAGGAGACGGCGTCGCGCACCATTGAGTTGATGTGCCCGTCGTCGGCGATGTGCTCAGGCTCACGGTCATCGGTGCAGAACGCGATTCGGCTCGGCCCGTACTCGGCAAGCAGCGGCAGCAGCGCCTGCAGGTTGCGGGCGGCCGAGCCTTCACGGATCAGCAGCCACATGCCGGCCCGCAATCGCTCGCGTCCCTCGTCGGCGGTGTACGCCTCGTGGTCCGAGCGGATGCCGGCTGCTGCGTACGCGTTGAGTGCGCGTCCAAGCACGCCGGGCGCGTGACCGTCGACATGATCGGCGAGCGCCAGCTTCGCGAGCTCGGCCGGTGCACCGCTGATCACGCCGGGAAAGTTCATCATCTCGGCCAGGCCGATCACGCGCCGCCGGCGGAGCAACGCGTCGAGATCGCCGGGCGTCAACTCGCGCCGCGGGGACTCGAAATGCGAGGCGGGAACGCACGACGACGCCATGAAGTAGACGTCCAGCGGCAACTCCGCGGTCGCATCTAGCAGCCAGTGCACACCGTCCGTGCCGAGGACGTTCGCGATCTCGTGCGGGTCTGCAACGACCGCTGTCGTCCCGAACGGCAGCACCAGTCGAGCGAACTCGTCGACGAGCAGCTTCGACGATTCGAGGTGCATGTGAGCGTCGATGAACCCCGGGACTACGAAGCGGCCGCCTGCCTCTATCGTCTCGTGGCCCTCATAGTCGCCCAGGCCGGCGATCCAGCCGTCGACGACTGCGACATCGGTTTCGAGCCACTCGCGCGTGAAGACGGAGAGGACACGGCCGCCGCGGACGACGAGATCGGCCGGCTCGTCACCACGCGCGACTGCCAGCCGACGCGAAAGAGGTGCGTCCATCGCTGGAGAACCGTACAGTCCACCGCCGTGGAAGTCCTAACGCCCCGCACCCTCGCTGAGGCGCTCCGGCTGAAGGCGGAGCACCCGGACGCGTGGCCGATTCAGGGCGGCACCGACGTGATGGTGGCGCTCAACTTCGACCGCGGCCGGCCCGC
>DATBBH010000117.1:0-6132 GCA_036271075.1 Gaiellaceae bacterium
CCAGGCACAGCTCCACGCGCGCCTCGGCCTCGACCAGCTGCGGCGCGAAGTGCACTGCGCGAGCGCCGTCACGCCCAGCTCGGTGAATCCAACGCAGTCGGTGACGCTGACGTTGCCGACTCCCGTCGCGGGAGGGTTGGCTTGCCCGACCGGCGTCGGCAACTTCACGTGGAGAACGTGCCTCGTCTCGACCTCGCGCTACGCCTTCTATCGGATCCCCGGCACCGACGCGGCCTGCGGCTCGGCGGGCGCTCTGCGCTGGGCCGACTACCTGATCACCGCGAACGCGTTCCCCTCGCCGACCTTCTACGCCGCGACCTCGACGTCGCGCGCCCGCCTGCACGTCTCGCTCGTCGTCAACCCGCGGCCGACCCAGCCGGGGAACTACACCCTCGGTGACGACCTCGTCCTAAGGAACAGCGCAAACCCATGATCACCATTCGCCCCATTCTTCGCCGCCTCTGCGCCGACGAGAGCGGCATCGCGCTCGTGATGGCGCTCGGGATCATGCTCGTGTTCGGAGTCGCGACCGTTTCGGTGCTCTCCTTCACGATGTCGAACTCGACCGCAGCGTCGAGCTCGAACGCGAGCCAGACCGCCTACAACGTCGCCGACGGCGGCCTCATGAAGGAGATCGCCAAGCTTCAGGATCCGGCCAACAGCAGCCAGTTGATGGTCTCGAGCTTCCTGCCGACGACGCCGACCACCGGCCGGCCCTCCACCTGGACGGGCGGCGACGTCTACACGTACCCGGAGGGCACCGCACAGGCGTGGGGGAAGCTGACAGCGGTCGTGGCCGGCGGGCTCAGCAAGGGCATCTGGCGCGTCACCGCCACGGGAACCGTCAATTACGCAGCAGGTGGGCGGACACAGACGATCACGCGCAGAGTGAGCGCCGATGTGCCGGTGACCTGGCAGAGGAAGCAGACGCTGCAGACACAGGCCTGGCACTACATCTACTCCTGGCACACCGGCTCGCAATGCGACGAGACGGTCTACAACAACACGAGCGTGTCAGCGTCGATGTACGTCAAGGGAAACCTGTGCCTCCAGACGCCAGCCTCGATCGAGGGCTCCGGGGCCGGCAACCCGCCCGTCGATCTCGCCGTCGGCGGCTACGTCGACCTCGAGTCGAACGCCGACATCGGCAAGACGAAGGCGCTGCACTCGGTGACGGTCCAGGGCGGGTGCTACAACGCCTTCTCGTCGTACAGCACGGGAGCCGGGACCGTGGCGAACCCGACGTGCGGGTCGCCGACATACAAGATCTTTCCCGCCGCGGTCATGGCCGCCCCGCCGGTGATCGCGCAGCCCGTGGCCGACTTCCCCGGCTGGTACGTCTTCTCGAGCCCGGGGCCGCTGAACGACTGCGACCCCCTGCTTTCGTCACCGGCGCCGGTCAACGGCGTACGGCCGAGCGCGTGGCCGACGTTCGACAACAACGCGAGCACGCTGGTCGCCGCGCCCGACAACAGCCTGCCGACGGTCGTCAACATCACGCCCCAGAACGTGAGCTACGACTGCAAGACCGCAGACGGCGAGCTCAAGTGGGATGCGCCGACCGTGAACAAGGCGGCGGGCACGCTGACGATCAACGGCACCGTGTACTTCGACGGCAGTATCACGGTAGGCCCGACCAGCGGCAGCATGCCGATCCAGTACGTGGGCAAGGGCGCGCTCTACACCTCGGGCACGTTCCTGCTCAAGAACACCACCTTCTGCGTCGTGATGAAGCAGCAGGGGAACACCTACAGCTGCGACGCGACGACCTGGGGCGGACAGACCGACCCCGATGTCCTCGTGGTCGTCGCCAACGGCGTGGGGACGGGCGGCAGCGACCCGCAGAGCCAGGTCGCAAACGGCGACGGGATCGAGATCAAGGGCTCGAGCTTCCAGGGCGCGCTCTACGCGACGCACACGATCGAGATCGACACGACCTCGAGCGGCGTGCAGGCGCCCATGGTCTCCACGACGGAGATCATCAGCCAGACCGGCGGCTCGCCCTTCCCGATCCTCGCGAACGTGCCGTTCGGGACGCCGGGGAACCCGATCACCCAGTTCTCGCCTGGACAGCCGAGCTTCTACCGCGACGGCTAGACCCGGCTCAAGCCGGCGCCGGCCGGTGCCGATAGCTCACCTGTGGACTTCGCGCTCGCCGCATTCTTCGTCGCGCCGGGGCTCGCGCTCGGCAGCTTCCTGAACGTCGTCGCCGCGCGGGTGCCGCTGCGGCGGTCGATCGTCACGCCGCGGTCGGCCTGCCCCAGCTGTGCGACGCCGATCGAGTGGTACGACAACATCCCACTGCTTTCCTATGCGGTGCTGCGCGGGCGCTGCCGCTCCTGCAGCACCCGGATCGGGCTCGTGTACCCCGCCGTCGAGCTCCTCACCGCCGCCCTGATCGCGGGCTCGGTGCTCCGCTTCGGCCTGACGGCGCGAGCCGCGATCGCGGCAGGCGTCTGCGCCGTGCTCGTCGTCGTCTCTGCAACCGACCTCGAGCACCGGATCGTCCCGAACCGCATCGTTCTGCCGGCGACGGTCGCTGTGCTGGTCGCAAACCTCGTCGTCTCACCGGGCATCGAATGGCCGCTCGCCGCGATCGCGGCGGCGACGTTCTTGTTCCTGCCGGCCCTCGCAGCTCCCGGAGCCCTCGGCATGGGCGACGTGAAGCTCGCGCTCTTCCTCGGCGCGGCACTCGGCCGCACGACCGGCGTGGGGATCATGCTCGGCCTGCTGGCCGCGCTTGTTCCCTCGCTCATCCTCCTCGCCAAGCACGGCCGGAAAGCGCGCAAGATGGCGCTGCCGCTCGCCCCGTTCCTCGCGCTCGGGGGCCTGATAGCCCTTTTCGCCGGACAACCGCTGCTCGAGCTCTACCTCCGGCACTAGCAGGGCGCGTCTGGCGCCGCGATCAAGGTCGCCCACGCGGATGCCGATAACTCGGTTGAGGGATATCGAGTGAAGTTCAAGCCGACACCGCGCCACGCCAGCGTCCAGCCCGACGCACCTGCCGCCGCGCCAATCGAGCCTGCGGTCGAGGTCAATGTTCTCGCAGAGCTCGTCGCCGACCTCGTCGAGGCCACCGGACTGCTCAAGCCGGACGCGCTGGCGCTTGTCCGCGGCAGTGTCGGGAACGGCTCGTTCGCGCAGGCACTCCTCACCGAGGGCCACGTGTCCGAGGAGACGATGGCGCGCTCGCTCGCCGCCAGGTACGGGCTTCCGTACGTCGACCTCGAGACGGTTCGTGTCGAACCTGACGCAATGGCCGCCCTGCCGCCGCACGTACTGGAGCGGGCTACCGCCCTGCCGTTTGCAATACGGGGCGACACCCTTCACGTTGCCGTCGCCGACCCCCATGACCTTCATCGCATCGACGAACTCCGGCTCGCGACGCGCCACCACATCGAGCTCGCGGTCGCCTCGCGAGAGGAGATCCTTTCGCACCTGCGGCAGCTCGGCCGCTCCTCGACCGTCGTCACCGACGAGCTCGAGGCCACGATCGAGGACGTCGACGAGACGGACGACCTCGAGGCCGACGACGGTGTCTCCGACGCGCCGCTCGTCCGACTTGTCAACTCGATCATCTTCCAGGCCGCCGAGGACGGGGCGAGCGACGTGCACTTCGTCCCCCATGAGGACGCGCTCGTCGTGCGCTTCCGGATCGACGGAGTGCTCCAGGAGGTTCACCGCGTCCCGAAGCGGCTGTCGCCGGGGATCACAACGCGGCTGAAGGTCCTTGCCAAGCTCGATATCGCCGAGCGGCGCAAGCCGCAGGACGGCCGGATCTCGCTCAACGCCGCGGCGGCAGGACGGCTGCTCGACGTCCGTGTTGCGACGCTCCCGACAGTCGAGGGCGAGTCGGTCGTCATGCGTCTCCTCGACAAGTCGCGCAAGGCGCCGACGCTCGAAGAGCTGGGACTGCCCGAGGAGATGCGGGCGCAGCTGGCCGTGATCATCCGCAAGCCAACGGGGGCACTGCTCGTGACAGGCCCGACAGGCTCAGGTAAGTCGACGACCCTCTACGCGTGCTTGTCCGAGATCCACCGACCGGAGATCAACATCATCACGGTCGAGGACCCGGTCGAATATCGCCTCTCGGGCGTCAACCAGGTTCAGATCAACGTCAGGGCCGGGCTCACCTTTGCCACGGCGCTTCGCTCGATCCTCCGCTCCGACCCCGATGTTGTGATGGTGGGAGAGATCCGCGACGGAGAGACGGCCAAGATCTCGATCGAGGCTGCGCTGACGGGGCACTTCGTGCTCTCGACGCTGCACACGAACGACGCCCCCGGCGCCCTGACGCGTCTCAACGAGATGGGCGTCGAGCCGTTTCTCACGGGATCCGCTGTTTCAGCCGTGCTCGCGCAGCGGCTCGCCCGCAAGCTCTGCTCGCACTGTTGTGAGATGTACAGCCCGTCTTCGGACGAGCTCCTTGCGGCGCACGTCAGCCCCGACGTCGCCGCATCGCTGGACGGGATGGCCCTCTACCGCAAGCGCGGGTGCCCTCGCTGCAACCAAAGCGGTTACCGGGGCCGGATCGGCGTCTACCAGCTGCTCGAGATGAACGAGACGATCGAGGAGCTCGCCGCCAAAAAGGCGAGCCGCGAGGAGATCGAGCGTGCCGCGATCGGCAGCGGCATGCGGACGATGTGGGACGACGGCATCTCGAAGGTCGCCTCGGGCCTCACCTCGCTCGAAGAGCTCGCCCGCGTAGTCAGCAGCTGACTCGGATCCAGTTCGCCTGCGGCGAATCAGAACCTGGAGCTGAACCTGGTTTGACCAGGTTCCCGTACCGCTTCAGACGCGCTCCCGGCGGGGTCCGGCGTCAGGTGATTTCGCAGCCGAGGTAACGGAACGCCAGCGCCGCTTCCTCGACAAAGCGCATCGCCTCGCTGGCGGTGCGGAAGACGTACGGCCCGGCGCTCGTGGGCTCGTCGGCCGGCCCGCCTGCGGGATAGACGTCGCACGCAACCTGCGCGTGCGCTCCGAAGTCGAAGCACCGCATCAGCACGATGCGGCGCCCGTCCTTCTCCGCGGAGCGCCGAACGACCTCGTGTGCGACCGGAACGCTCGAGCCCGCCGCTTCGCTCATGCGCTGGCGTTCGCCGCGGCCTGCGCGACGAGCTGCCGGTCGGCGAAGCCGTCGATCCGCACGAACGTGGTGCCTGGGCGCTTGATGATGAACACGGCCGGAGCGTCGAAGTCGCCCTGGAGCAGCGTTCGGAAAGCCTTGATCTGCCGTTCGTTCGTCGCGTTCACGACCACGAAGCCGCTGCCGGAGAGCGTCGCGCCTACCTTGGCCTCGCCGCGGGCCTGGGCGTCGACGGCGCTGCCGGCGACACCAAGCGCGACGACGACGACGCGATGATCCCTGAGCGCGTGCGCGAGCTGAACAGGCAGCGACGCGAGCAGTTTCGGTGTCTTGTGGACGGCGTGCGGAACCGGCTTCGTGACGTGCACCGTGACGTGCTTGTGCACAGTCACGTGCTCGGCGTGCGTGGAGGTCGTCGAGTGGGTAGTCACATGGGTGGTGACGTGAGTCTTCGTGGTCGGCGCGGTCGCCTTGTGGGTCGCATGCGGCAGGAGGGTCGCGGGGACAGCGGTGTTGGACGATCCCTGCAGGCGCGGCAGCACAGTGAGGCCGAGGCCGGCGATGGCGAAGACGAGCACGGCGACGAGGGCGATGAGGCGGAGGCGGTTGTCGGCGGCGATGTTCATGCTCACTCCTATCGGCACGGGACGGCGATTGCTTTACGCGTAATGGGATGGTTGGGAAAAGAAAGGGCGCGGTCTCCCGCGCCCTTTCCGAGATGGACTGCTCAGGCGGTCCTTACGGCGCGGTGCAGGAGGCCGGAAGTGCCGCGGTGCCGATCTCCGTCACGCCGCCGGCGCCCGCAGGGCCGACGAAGTAGGAGGTGCGGCCGCCGATCGTCGCCCAGACGCAGAAGGTCTGGTTTGCGGCACCGACGTTGACGCCGTTCGTGTTCCCGCCAGCGTCGCCGAGCTTGAGCCCCGCGTCATAGGTGCTGGCGAGGTTCGCGGCGGTCATGCCGGTGTAGCTGTTCGGGGTCTGATCGTTGTAGTACAGCGTCGTCGCAGGAATCGCCGAGCGAACGTCGGCGCTCGCTGCGCGCTGGT